>NZ_JBQEOZ010000001.1:258518-380962 GCF_052045495.1 Microbacterium sp. 22242
AGCGCCTCGTTCAGCCTCACGCCGACGCCCGCGCGGCGGACGGCCTCGACCGCGCCGGTGAGCGAGTTGCGGCGGAACAGGATGCCGTCCTGCCCGGACAGCTCGGCGCCCTTCACGACCGGCCGTCCGCCGTCGGCCAGCGGGGCGGCGTCGGCGAGCACGATCTTCGTGCCCGCGGTGACGTAGAGGCCCGCCTCGACCACGCAGTCGTCGCCCAGGGAGATGCCGATCCCGGCGTTCGCCCCGAGCAGGGTGCGCGCGCCGATCGAGACGCGGTGCGTGCCGCCGCCGGACAGCGTGCCCATGATCGACGCGCCGCCGCCGATGTCGCTGCCGTCGCCGACGACGACGCCCTGGGAGATCCGTCCCTCCACCATCGAGGCGCCCAGCGTCCCGGCGTTGTAGTTCACGAAGCCCTCGTGCATGACCGTGGTGCCGGGCGACAGGTGCGCGCCCAGTCGCACGCGGGAGGCGTCGGCGATGCGCACCCCGGCAGGCAGCACGTAGTCGGTCAAGCGGGGGAACTTGTCGACGCCCGAGATCTGGATCCCGGCGCGCTGCAGGGCGGGGCGCAGCCGTGCGGCGTCGGCGGGAAGCATCGGGCCCGCGCTGGTCCAGGCGATGTTCGGCAGGTGCGCGAAGATGCCGTCCAGGTTGAGCTCGTTGGGTCGCACCAGCAGATGAGAGAGCGCGTGCAGGCGCAGGTAGACGTCCGCGGTCGAGGCGGGGGCCTCGTCCAGGTCGATCCGCAGCTGCACCACCTCGACGGCGACGGCCCGGCGCTCGTCGGGGCCGGCGAAGGCCTGCCACGTTGCGGTCGAGGAGGCCAGGTCGTCCGCGGACGGCTCCGCGGTGCCGATCTCGGGGAACCAGGCGTCCAGGACGGTGCCGTCGTCGGCGATGGTGGTCAGGCCGGAGCCGAAGATCGTGCGGGCGTCGCTCATGCGTCCCACGGTACCGAACGCGCACCCCCAGGTTCCGCTTCGTGACGCGGCGCTAGGGTGGGAGCATGCCGCTCGACCTGACCGCGTCGTCCCTCGACATCACCCGTGCGATCTGCGACATCCCCAGCGTCTCCGGGGAGGAGGGGCCGCTCGCCGACCTGATCGAGCAGGCGGTGCGCGGCCTGGACCACCTGGAGGTGATCCGCCAGGGAAACACGATCCTCGCCCGCACCGACCTCGGCCGTGCGCAGCGCGTGGCGATCGCCGGGCACATCGACACCGTCCCGATCAACGGCAACGTGCCGACGAAGGACATCGAGCTCGACGGGGAGCCGTTCCTCTGGGGGCGCGGCACTGTGGACATGAAGGCGGGCGTCGCGGTGCAGCTCAAGCTCGCCGCTGAGCTCACCGAGCCGCTGGTCGACATCACCTGGATGTGGTACGACAACGAGGAGGTCGAGGCCGCGCGGAACGGGCTGAAGCTCCTCGCCGATCGCCGTCCCGACCTGTTCCAGGCCGACTTCGCGATTCTCGGCGAGCCGTCCAACGGCGAGGTCGAGGGCGGCTGCAACGGCACCCTGCGTGCCGTCGTGCGCACGACCGGCGTGCGCGCCCACGCGGCGCGAGCCTGGGTGGGGGAGAACGCGATCCACCGCGCCGCTCCGATCCTGGCCCGGCTGGCCGAGTACCGCGCGCGCGAGGTCACGGTCGAGGGTCTCGAGTACCGCGAGGGCCTGAACGCGGTGCGGATCAGCGGCGGCGTGGCCGGCAACGTCATCCCCGACGCCTGCGAGGTCGAGGTGAACTACCGGTTCGCGCCGAGCAAGACCGCGGCCGACGCCGAGGCGCACGTGCGGAACGTGTTCGCCGGGTTCTCCGTCGAGATCACCGACGTCTCCGAGGGCGCCCGCCCCGGCCTCGACGCGCCGATCGCGCAGGAGTTCGTGCGGGCCGTGGGAGCGACCCCGAAGCCGAAGTACGGCTGGACGGACGTGGCGCGGTTCTCCGCGCTGGGGATCCCCGCGGTCAACTACGGGCCCGGCGACCCGCATCTCGCTCATCACGACGAGGAGAGGGTGCCGATCGCGCAGATCGAGGGCACGGAACAGGGCCTTCGCTCCTGGCTCACCGGTGTCTGAGGCGCTGACTGCGGTCATGCGCCGCGGCACCGGACCGCGCTGGGCGGCCAGGATGTACGCGCGCACGCCGGCCTGGGCGGGAATCCTCGCGGTCTACGTGGGCGCCCGGCTGATCACGACCGGCATGCTGCTCGCCGCGACGAATCTCTCCGGGGCGCCTGGATCCCGGTTCGGCCCGCATGCGAGCCTGGGAACCTTCGTCGCCGGCTGGGACGCGCAGTGGTACTGGTACATCGCCGTCTACGGCTATCCGCGCGTGCTGCCGCTCGGCGCAGACGGGCACGTCACGCAGAACTCGTGGGCGTTCCTGCCGCTGTACTCCTGGGTGTCGAACGTGGTCGGCCTGCCGTTCGGCAGCGCCGGCTGGCCGGTCGGCGCCGCCCTGGTGTCGCTCGTGGCCGGCTATCTGTGCTGCCTGGTGCTGTTCCGCATGATGCGCGGCCGGATCGGGCGGATGGCGGCGGTCTGGACGGTGGTGTTCTTCGCCTCAGGGCCGCTCGGCGCGCTCTTCCAGGTCGGCTACGCCGAGATGCTGAACATGCTGTTCCTGCTGCTCGCCCTGGACGGCCTGATCCGCCGCCGGTACGTGCGGCTGTACCCGCTGATCGTGCTGATGGGCTTCACGAGGCCCGGCGTGCTGGCGTTCGCGCTCACGCTGGGGCTGATGCTGGTGCTGCGCTGGATCCGGAGGAACCGGGATCCGCTGGCGGCCCGCGAGATCGCGCACTACCTCGGGCTGGGCGCGCTCGGGATCGTGGTCGGGTTCGCGTGGCAGGTCATCGCCGGCATCGTCACGAAGAACCCGGACGCCTACATGGAGACCGAGCTGTCCTGGCGCGGCTTCTGGATGCCCGACGGCGGCCACGCGGCGTTCGCGCCGTTCGACGGCTGGCTGACCGCGATGCCGTACTGGGCGCAGCTGCTCGGCGCGCCGGGATGGGTGGGGCTGGCGGTGCTCGCCGTGGTCCTGGCGCTGTTCGCCTGGGCGCTGATCGCCGGGCCGGGAGTGCGCCGGCTCGGACCGGAGATCCGGTTCTTCGGCGCGAGCTACGTGCTGTACCTGCTGGCCGTGTTCTTTCCGCAGTCCAGCACGATGCGGCTGCTCTTCCCGCTCACGCCGCTCTGGGGTGCGGTGGGCTGGCGGCGATCCTGGTGGCTGCGCGGCGTCGTGCTCGCGCTGTGCATCGTGCTGCAGTGGGTGTGGATCGCGAACGTCTACGGCATGGCGAACACGTTCTGGCGGGTGCCCTGAGGCGGGTGCGGCGGTAAGCGGTGTCCGGGCTACCCACTAATATGAGGAGAGTAGTCCACCGAGGAAAGGGAGCACCGCGATGGCAGCGATGAAGCCGAGGACCGGCGACGGACCCATGGAGGCCGTGAAGGAGGGCCGGCTGATCATCGTGCGCGTTCCGCTCGAGGGTGGCGGCCGCCTGGTCGTCTCCGTCAACGACGCAGAGGCGAAGGAGCTTCACGACGTGCTCAGTGCCGTCGTGGCAGCGGCCTAGATCCAGATGGTCAGTGGCAGCGCCACTGACTCGCACGATTCACAGGTTCACGAAGAGCCGCNGGCTCTTCTGCGTGTGCGGCCCAGTCGTGTGCGGCCCCGTCGTGTGCGGCTCAGTCGCGGTCGGCGATGCTGGTGAGCTGCAGCAGGCCTTCGCCCACCGTGGACAGCGCGGCGAGGACGGCGGGGGACTGCTGGGTCTCCTGGATGAGCGAGCGATAGGCGACCGTGACGTCGTCGCGCTGCACCGGATCCGCGACCCTGCCGCCACCGAGCACGCGCGGCACCAGCACCGTGCCGCCGGCGCGCACCAGGCGCAGGCCGTGTTCGACGTACTCGATCACGTTCTCCGGGTCGGCGTCGACGAGCACGACGTCGTAGGCGGCCTCGTTCATGCGCGGCAGCACATCGGCGGCCCGCCCGGCGATGAACCGGGCGCGGGTGGGCGGGATCCTGGCGTCCTGGAACGCGGATCGCGCGGCGGCGAGATGTTCGGGCTCGTTGTCGATCGAGGTGAGCACGGCCTTCGGGGCGCCCCGAAGCAACCAGAGCCCGGAGACGCCGGCGCCGGTGCCGATCTCGACGATCGAGCGCGCGCCGGTGGCCGCCGCGATCACCGCGCACTGCGCTCCGACCGCGGCGCTGATCGGCTGCGCGCCCAGTTCGACGGCGTGCGCGCGGGCTCTGACGATCTCGTCCGGTTCGATGATGGCTTCGCGCACGTAGCGTGCGTTCGCGTCCTGCTCGCTCACTTCGACTCCCTGGCGGTCGCTCGCTGCCTCCGCATGATCCCCCAGCGTAGATGGCCCCCGTGCGCGCGCCGGGCAGGCGCGGCGGTACCCTGGTGACATGTTCTTCGGCATCACCTTCGAGAAGCTCATCGTGATCGGCGTGATCGCGGCCCTTCTCGTCGGTCCAGAGCGCCTGCCGCGCTACGCGGAGTCGTTCGCGCGGCTGGTCAAGCAGGCGGGCGACTATCTGCGCGGCGCCAAGGACCGGATGCGCGAGGAAGTCGGTCCGGAGATCGACGAGCTGGACTGGCGCAAGCTCGACCCGCGTCAGTACGACCCGCGCCGGATCATCCGCGATGCGCTGCTGGACGACGGCCCTGCCCCCGCACCGGCAGCCGCTCCTGCGCCGACGGCGACCGCGGAGGCGCCCGCTGCACCGGCGGCGGGACCCGCCGCCGCCCTGCTCGCGACCGCGACGGCCATGAACGCGGCCTCGAGCGGAGCCGAGCAGCCCGTGTCGCGCGCGCCCAAGGTGTTCTCGGCCGAGGAGCTCCCGCCCTACGACAGCGAGGCCACCTGACCTGACGTGCTCCGCCTCAGCGCGGGGTGACGGTCAGCCTGCGGCCGGTCAGGCCGCGGCCGGATCCGTCGATCGTCTCCGCGAGGTCCAGGATCGCGCGCGCCGCGGGATCCCCGGGATCCGCGAGCACGATCGGTGTGCCCGCGTCGCCGCCCGTGCGCAGCGCCTGACTGAGCGGCACCGAGGCGAGCAGCGGCACCGGATCCGTCCCCGCCGACAGCGCCTCCGCCACCGCGCGACCCCCGCCGGATCCGAAGAGGTCCAGCAGCGTGCCGTCGGGCAGGGCCATCGCGGCCATGTTCTCCACCACGCCGATCACGCGCTGCCCGGTCTGCCGGGCGACGAGCCCGCTGCGGATCGCGACGTCCGACGCGGCCTCCTGCGGTGTGGTCACGACGAGCACCTCGGCGTGCGGCAGGAGCTGGCCGATCGTGATCGCGATGTCGCCCGTGCCGGGGGGCATGTCGATGAGCAGCACGTCCAGGTCGCCGAAGAAGACGTCGGTGAGGAACTGCTGCACCGTGCGATGCAGCATCGGCCCGCGCCACGCGACGACCGACTCGCCCTCGCGCAGGAACATCCCGATCGAGACCGCCTTCACGTCGTGCGCGACCGGCGGCAGCATCAGATCGTCGATGCGCGTGGGCTGGGTGCCCTGCGGGATGCCGAGCAGGCCGGGGATCGAGAAGCCGTGCACGTCGGCGTCGATCAGGCCGACCCGACGTCCGCGCGCGGCGAGGGCCACGGCCAGGTTCGCGGTCAGCGAGGACTTGCCCACGCCGCCCTTGCCGCTGGTGACGGCGATCACGCGCGTGAGGGAGTCGGGCCCGAACGGCATCTGCCGGGGCGCCCGGCCGTCGCGGAGCTTCTCGGTGAGCGCCCGGCGCTCCGCGGGCGTCATCACGCCCACGGCGACCTCGACGGCCTCGACCCCGGGGACGGCCNCCCGCACGTCCGCCTCGATCCTCGCCGCGGCGGGGCAGCCGATGATCGTCAGCACGATGCCGACGTGCGCCGTGGTGCCCTCCACGGTGATGTCGCGGAGCATGTCGAGCTCGGCGATGGGCCGGCGCAGCTCCGGATCCGTGACGGCTCCCACGGAGCGGCGGACCGCCTCGGATCGCTCGTCGCTCATGACGTCGGCTCCGCGGGGTCCTCCTCGCGCAGCTCGGCGAGCATCGCCCTGAGCTCCGCGCGCAGCACCTCACGGGTGACGCTCTGCGTCGATCTCTCCTCGAGCGCCATGCGCAGGGCCACGATCTCTCGGGCGAGGTACTCGGTGTCCGCCAGGTTGCGCTCCGCGCGCTGTCGATCCTGCTCGATCTGCACGCGGTCGCGGTCGTCCTGCCTGTTCTGCGCGAGCAGGATGAGCGGGGCGGCGTAGGAGGCCTGCAGGGACAGGATCAGGGTGAGCAGGGTGAAGTTCGTCGCGGCGGGGTCGAACTGCCACGCCCGCGGCATCGAGATGTTCCACACCAGCCACACGGCGACGAACACCGTCATGCCGATGAGGAACCCGGAGGTGCCCATCGCGCGTGCGAACGCCTCGGAGAAGCGGCCGAACGCGTCGCTCGAGGGCTGGGCCGATCCCGCGCTGCGCCCGAGCATGCCGGAGCGACCGAGCGGAGCGTCCAGGGCGCGTCGCTGCGACTTCTTGGCCATCATCCCGCGGCTCCCCGGCGCGGGACGGTCTGCTCATCCGAGTCGTGCGAGCGCCAGTCGTCGGGCAGCAGGTAGTCGAGCACGTCGTCGACGCTGATCGCCCCCACCAGCCGGTGCGCCTGATCCACCACGGGCAGGGAGACCAGGTCGTAGCTCGCGAGCATGCGCGCGACCTCCGCCGCCGAGGCGGTCACCGGCACCGGCTCCAGGGTGTCGTCCACGATCGCGCCGAGCCGCTCGTGCGGGGGATAGCGCAGCATCCGCTGGAAGTGCACCATGCCCAGCAGCCGGCCCGTCGGCGTCTCGAACGGCGGCAGGGTGAGGAACACCGCCGCGGCGAGGGCGGGGTGCAGCTCGTGCCGGCGGATCAGCGCGAGGGCCTCGGCCACCGTGGCGTCGGCGGAGAGGATGATCGGCTCCGGGGTCATCAGGCCGCCCGCGGTGTCCGGGCTGTAGCGGAGCAGCATGCGCACGTCCTCCGCCTCCTCCGGCTCCATCAGGTCGAGGAGGTGCTCGAGGCGGCCCTTCGGCAGCTGCGCGAGCAGGTCGGCGGCGTCGTCCGGCTCCATCTGGTCGAGGATGTCGGCGGCGCGCTCGTCGCCGAGGCGATCCAGGATGTCCATCTGGTCGTCCTCCGGCATCTCCTCCAGGGCGTCGGCGAGACGCTCGTCGGGGAGCTCTTCGGCGACCTCGATCCGGCGCTGCTGCGGCAGGTCGAGCAGGGTGTTCGCGAGGTCGGCGGGATGCATCTCGGAGTACGTCGCGACCAGCTGCTCGGCGGACTGCGCCTCGCCGGGCGTGCTGTGCTCGCGCACCTCGCCCCACGCCGCGAACGTCGTCGGACCCTTCGCGAACGGGGAGGCGCTGGTCTTCGGCTTGCGCAGGAAGAGCTGGCTGACCGACCACTCGCCGAGCCGGTTCGGCTCGATCGCGACATCCTCGATCACGGCCGTGCCGGAGGAGTCGGCGAAGTCCACCCGTCGTCCGATGAGCTCGGCCATGATGCGCACCTCGCCGTTGCGCGGCTTGAACCGGCGCACGTTCATGAGACCCGAGGTGATGACCTGTCCGGTGCTGATCGAGCTGACCCGTCCGATCGACAGGAACACCTGACGGCGGCCGGGGATCTCGCACACCAGGCCGATCACGCGCGGGGATGCGGAACTTCGGTACACGACGACGACGTCCCGGACCTTCCCGATCCGGTCGCCGGCGGGGTCGAACACGGCGCAACCGGCCAGGCGCGCGACGAAAACCCGCTGTGTGCTCATGCTTCCAGCGTAGTGTCCCGGCCTCGGCGATCCGGGGCCGGTGACGCCGGAGAGCTCGGCGTCGGCCGGGCGTTCCGGCCCGCCTCCGGAGGGCGCATCCGGGCCGCATGGAAGAATGGCCGGATGAGCATGCTCAACACTTCCGGAGGCGCCGGCGAGATCGGTGAGACCGTCGCGACGGTCGCCGACTACGACGCCGCGCAGAAGCTCGTCTCGCAGCTGATCGCGGGCGAGGTGCCCGCCCGCCAGATCGCGATCGTCGGGGTGGGCGTGCGCACCGTGGAGAGGGTCACCGGTCGCCTCGGCTACGCCAACGCGGCGCGGTCCGGCGCGGTCAACGGCGTGCTCATCGGGCTCTTCCTGTCCGCGATCTTCGTGCTCGGCAATCCGGCGGTGCCGATGCAGGCGTTCATCGGCCTGATCTTCGTCGGCGTCGCGATCGGCATGATCCTGAGCCTCATCGCCTATTCGGTCGTGCGCCGCCGCCGCGACTACGCGAGCGTGATGCAGCTGAGCGCCGACCATTACGAAGTCACGGTGCTGCCCGCCTCGGTGGGCAAGGCGCGTCAGGTGCTGGGACGTTCCGTGACGCCGATCCCGCAGCCGCGCCCCTCGGGCGCAGAGCCGCCGCAGTACGGCGAGCGCGTGGATCCGAACGCGCCGACCCCTCCGCAGAGGCCGCAGCAGCCTGCGGGAGGTCCGTCCGCCGCGGTTCCATTCCCCGCTTCCCCCGACCTGTTCCCCGCCGAGGAACCGCCGCGCTACGGCGAGCGGATCGCTCCTCCGCGGCCGCCGCTCCCGCCGGCGCCGCCCGCGGCTCCCGCCGCTCCGGCGGCGGACGAGAGCGTGCCGCCGGCCGAGCAGCAGCCCGCGTCCGACGCGGAGCAGCAGGACGCCGCCGGGGCTCACGACGTGACGGACGACGCGGGCTCCGCCGCCGAGCGCACGAACCCCGAAGCCGACTCCGACGCGCCGCGACGCGCCGCGGAGGACGGTTCCGCGCGGTGACCGGCGCCGCTGAGGAACGCTTCAGGATCGCCGTTCCCCTGCCAGCCGGAGAGACCGAGGTCTCGGCGGTGCTCCAGGAGGCCGATGCGGCCGATGCTCCGGTCGTGGTCATCGCGCACGGAGCGGGGGCCGGCATGGATCACCCGTTCCTGCGCGGGTTCGCGGCAGCGCTGTGCGCGGAGGGCGTGCCTGCGCTGCGCTTCACCTTCCCCTACGTCGAAGCCGGGCGGCGCATGCCCGGACCGGCCGCGCACGCGGTCCTCACCTGGCGTGCGGTCGTCGAGGCGGCCCGGCAGCGCTCGTCCGCGGGACGGGTGGTGGCCTGCGGCAAGTCCTACGGCGGCCGGATGGCGTCGATGGCTGCCGCCGAGGATCCGGGGCTCGACGTCGCCGGCCTCGTCTACCTCGGCTATCCGTTGCATCCTCCCGGCAGTCCGGACAAGCTGCGCATCGCGCATCTGCCGGCGGTGCGGCAACCACAGCTCTTCGTGGAGGGCACGAACGATCCGTTCGTGCGGCCGCTCGCGCAGCTGGAGGAGGCCGTCGCCTCCTGCCGGGACGCCCGGATCTCGTGGATCGAGGGCGGCGGGCACTCGTTCGAGGTGAAGGGGCGCAAGCGTCCGCCCGAGGAGGTCGGCGCGTCCCTCTCGCCGCTGGTCGCGGAGTTCGCCCGCGGGTGCTGATCCACGCCCTACGATCAGAATCGCGGCCGCAGGGCGGCGGGAAGGACGGGCATGAGCACCGCACAGGAACGGGACGCGATCGGCATCGACCGGCTGCGTGAGATCGGCAGCGTGAAATGGTCGGCCTTCCCCGGGACGATCGGGGCGTTCGTCGCCGAGATGGACTTCCCGCCGGCGCCGCCGATCGCCGCCGCCATGAAGGAGGCGATCGACGACGGCCTGACCGGGTACCTTCCGGCCGCCGTGCGGGCGCGCATGACCGAGGCGACGGCCCGCTGGCAGAGGGACCGCTACGGCTGGGACGTGCCGGCGGAGCGGATCCGTCCCGTGCCCGACGTGCTCACGGCGCTGCGCACCACGATCGATCACTTCACCGCGCCGGGTGCGAAGATCATCCTCCCCACGCCCGCGTACATGCCGTTCCTGACGATCCCGGCGATGCACGACCGCGAGATCATCGAGGTGCCGATGCTCGTCGAGGACGGGCGTCATGTCTACGACCTGGACGGGATCGATCGCGCATTCGCGGATGGGGGTGGGCTGCTGATCCTGTGCAATCCGTACAACCCGCTCGGCCGGGTGTTCGAGCGGGCCGAGCTGGAGGCAGTGTCCGCCGTCGTCGAACGCCATGGCGGGAGGGTGTTCTCGGACGAGATCCACGCCCCGCTCGTCTTCAGTCCGCACGTGCACGTGCCGTACGCGAGCATCAGCGAGGTCACCGCCGGGCACACGGTCACGGCCGTCAGCGCGTCGAAGGCGTGGAACCTGCCGGGCCTCAAGGCCGCGCAGGCGATCCTCAGCAACGACGCGGATGTCGAGACGTGGGCGCGGCCGGAGGTCGCCTGGGCGGAGCACGGGACCGCGAACTTCGGGGTCATCGCCACGACCGCCGCGTTCGATGACAGCAGGGAGTGGCTCGCCGAGACCCTGGATTACCTCGACGGCAACCGCCGGCTGCTGGGTGAGCTGCTCGCGGAGCACATCCCGGACATGGGCTATCGCGCACCCGAAGGCACGTACATCGCCTGGTTGGATGCGCGCGGCCTCGGCATAGACGGCTCCCCTGCTGATTTCTTCCGCGAGCAGGCGGGTGTCGCCATCACGGACGGGATCGCGTGCGGGGCCGCCGGCGAGGGCTTCCTCCGGTTCATCCTCGCGACGCCCCGTCCCATCATCGAACAAGCGGTGCTCCAGATGTCGGCCGCGCTGCGCGCGCGTCGCATGGCCTGACGGACACCTCTGCGCCCGTCGCCGCCCGTGCACGCGCGTGTGATCAGACGAACATGACGCGCCGGGGCGGCGAGTCGAGGTAGCTGGAGCCGGTGGGGTCGATCCATTCGACGGCGCCGTCGGGGCGCTGCCGAGCGGACCAGCGGAACTCCTCGGCCAGATCGGGATGTTTCAGCGGGTGATGGCCCGGGCAGAGGCAGGCGAGGTTGTCGATCGCGGTGGCACCGCCGAGTGCGTAGTCCTGGTTGTGGTCGACCTGGCAGCGTGCCGCGGGCACAAGACACCCGGGGAACCGGCAGCGCTGATCTCTGGCGCGGAGGAAGCGCTTCATGCCTCGAGTGGGGGTATACCGGTCGACCCGGGCGATCATCCCGGTGCTGTCGACGGCCGTCGTCTCGGATCCACCACGGCCCTCAGCCCGTGAGGCTGGCTGCGGGCCCCATGACCTCGGCCCGGCCGGCCTCGTCCACCGAGGCTCGTCGTGCGCCTCTGGCCCCCGGGGCCTCGGTCAGTATGCCGAGCCCTGCACCCGCGCGATCCACGCCTCGACCTCGGCGGAGGTGCGGGGGATCGCGGCCGACAGATTCACCGGGCCTTCCGCCGTGATCAGGATGTCGTCCTCGATGCGCACGCCGATGCCGCGGTACTCCTCGGGGACCGTCAGGTCGTCGATCTGGAAGTACAGGCCGGGCTCGATCGTGAACACCATCCCGGGCTCGATCAGCCCGTCGTAGTACATCTCGCGGCGGGCCTGCGCGCAGTCGTGCACGTCGATGCCGAGGTGATGGCTGGTGCCGTGCACCATGTAGCGCCTGTGCTGGCCGCCCTGGTCCGCATCCAGCGCCTCCTCGGCGGTGACCGGCAGCAGCCCCCACTCGGCGGTGCGGCGGGCGATGACGTCCATCGCGGCCGCGTGCACGGCGCGGAACGGCACCCCGACCCTGGCCGCGGCGAATGCGGCGTCGGCGGCCTCGACCACGGTGTCGTAGATGCGGCGCTGCACGTCGCTGAACGTGCCGCTCACCGGCAGGGTGCGGGTGATGTCGGCGGTGTAGAGGCTGTCGGCCTCGGCGCCGGCGTCGATGAGGATCAGGTCGCCCGGCAGCACCGCGCCGTCGTTGCGGGTCCAGTGCAGGTAGCAGGCGTGCGGGCCGGACGCGGCGATCGTGTCGTAGCCCTCCCAGTTGCCGTCGCTGCGGGCGCGCTGATGGAAGACGCCCTCGACGATGCGCTCCCCGCGGGGGTGCGCGACCGCGCGCGGGAGGTCGCGGATGATGTCGTCGAAGCCGTTCGCGGTGATCTCCACGGCCCGGCGCATCTCGGCGATCTCGTACTCGTCCTTGATGAGGCGCAGCTCGGACACGACCTGGGTGAGCTCGGCGTTCTCGTCGACCACGAGGTCGTCGTCACCGCTCGCGAAGTCGTCGAGGTGCCCGGTCGCGAGACCGAGGTCGGCGGCGACGCCGGCCAGCGCCGGGCGGGCGCCGATCCAGAACTCGCCGATCGTGGCGTCCGAGTAGAACTCGCTCGTGGTGCGGTCGGCGCGCTCGCGGAAGTAGAGCGTGACGTGGTGGCCGGCGTCCGTGGGCTCGAAGACGAGCAGGGAGTCGGGCTCGGCGTCGGCGGCCCACCCCGTCAGGTGCGCGAACGCCGAGTGGGCGCGGAACGGGTAGTCGGTGTCGTTGCTGCGCTGCTTCAGGGATCCGGCCGGGATCACGATGCGCTTCCCGGGGAACGCGGCCGAGACCGCGGCGCGGCGGGCGGCCGCGTACGGCGCCTGCGCGCGGGGCGCGGGCAGGGACTCGGGACGCTCGGCCCAGCCCGTGGAGATGGTGTCGAGGAAGCCCTGCGGGAAGGGCTGGCGGCGGTTCGTGTTCGACGTCGTCGTCTCGGTCTGCTCGGCGGCGGCGCCGGTCTGCTCGATCGTGTCGTGCTCGGAGGTCATGCCCCCATCCTCTCATCCGCCCGACGTCGAGGGCCCGGGACCGCCGTGCGGCGGCCCCGGGCCCGATCGGCCTCGGCGGGTGGCGTCAGCGGGCGGTCACTGCACGGCCTTGAGCGCGTTCACGATCCCGGAGCCGTAGTAGCTGTTCAGCGCGGGCGTGCCCACGCATGCCGGGCCGTTGTCCAGCTGCGGGGCCGAGCACGGCGTGGGCGTCGCGTCCGCGCGCAGCTTCTCCACCAGCTGCGCCGGCGTCAGCTCGGGGTGCGCCGACTTCATCAGCGCGAGCACGCCCGCCACGTGCGGCGAGGCCATCGAGGTGCCGCTCTTCAGCCCGTACTTGCCGCCGGGGATGGTCGACAGGATCCGGGATCCGGGCGCGGCCACGTCGATCTCGCCGAGGCCCCGGTTGGAGAAGTACGACAGCTGCCCGGTCTGGGTGAGCGAGGACACGGTCACCACGCCGGGCACCTGCGCCGGGATGTCCTTGCAGCCCTGGTTGATCGTGCGCGGGGTCGGCGCAGGAGCATCGTCCGGGCTGCCCTCGTCCGTCGTGTTGACGGTGAGGTCGAGCCCGGAGTTGCCGGCGGCCGCCGCGCTCACGACGCCCTTCTCGCTCGACCAGTTGACGGCGCGGGCAACGGCCTCGCGCACGGCCGCCTGGTCGGGCTGGTCGTCGCACCAGAACTCGAACGGATCGATGTAGTAGCTGTTGTTCGTGACATCCATGCCGTGGTCCGCCGCCCACATGAAGCCGCAGATCGCGTACTCCGGGTAGATGAACCCGTCGTCGTTGACGACCTTGACCGAGGCGAGGCGCACGTTCGGCGCGACGCCCACGATGCCGACGCCGTTGCGTGCGGCCGCGATCGTGCCGGCCACGTGCGTGCCGTGGTCAGAGGTGGTCGGATACCAGCCGCCGGCGGTCTGGTCGGGGCGGCCGCCCGCGGTGCAGTTGACCGAGTCGGCGGTGTCGATGTTGGCCTGCAGGTCGGGATGCGTGGGATCGATCCCCGAGTCGAGGACGCCCACGAGCACATTGCGGCTGCCGTCCGTGACCTGGGCGGCCTGATCCGCGTGGATCATCGTCATGTCCCACTGCTGCGCCTCGAGCGCGTCCGTGGAGTCGGCGGGCACCGGAGTGGTGGGCTCGTCGCCGTTGACGGGCTTGTTCTTGCCCTGATTCCAGCCGGAGGATCCCGGGCCCCACGGCGCCTGCGGTCCGGTGACCTTGTCCTTCACCTCGGCGGACCGGGTCGCGCCGACGGACGCGATGACGTTCCTGCCCGCGGCCTTGACGCTGTCGCGGAACGCGGCACGGTCGGACTGGGCGATCAGCACGCCGATCTCCGGCCAGCTCTGCACCACCACGCCGCCGGCGTCGGCGACCGCCTTCTCTGCTTTGCGGGTCTGGCCGGGGTTCGCCTGGCCGGTGTTGACCACGTAGCTCATGACCGTGCCGTCCGGCGGGGTGATCGGCACCGGCGTGGAGGCGTCGGTCCCGGCGGCGGTCGCGCTCGCGGTGCCGGCCAGGATCATGCCCAGCGCTGCGACGGTGCAGACGAGGGGTCGGAGGGACAGGTTTCGGTTCAGCAACCTCATGGGTGAGGATCCTCTCGAACGGGGATGCCGGCGGGTGGCCGGCGCAGGCGAGTGCCTTCCTCGTTTCTATCGGGAGCTCCCAGCTATTTCAATGCTCGTTGATAGATCTGTCTCAGGAACGGGCACGGGCTCGGGGCGCGCCGGCCGAGGAGAGCCGGCCGACGGCGCTCGTCGAGCCGACTACCGTGGGAGGCATGACCGACACCGCACGCGCCGTCCGATCCGTCCTGTCCTGGCCCTGGGCCCTCGGGATCGACGCGGCCCTGGTGATCGTGTTCGCGGCGATCGGCCGCGCGAGCCACGAGCACACGGTCGACGTCCTCGGCGTCCTGGACACGGCGTGGCCGTTCCTGGCCGGCCTCGTGCTGGGCTGGGCCGTGCTGCGCGTGTGGAGGGCGCCGGCCGCGCCGCTGCGCACCGGCCTCCCGCTCGTCGTGATCACCGTGGCGGTCGGCATGATCCTGCGCGTCGTCACCGGTGCGGGGACCGCACTCGCGTTCATCATCGTGGCGACCGTGACGCTGCTCCTCTTCCTGATGGGCTGGCGGGGCGTCGCCGCCCTGGTCGCCCGGGTGCGCTCCCGCCGCTGACGGCCGCGCCGGACCGGCTCAGGGCGCGACGCGCTCCAGCTGCGTCACCAGGGCGCGGTGGTCGCTGCCGCTCGCCGAGCCGGCGAGCACCTCGGATCCGGTGGCGCGCCACTGCGCCGTCGCCATGACGTGATCGATCGGCGCGCCCGCCAGGGCCGGCAGCGAGGTCGGCCAGGTGCCGAGGCCGCCGGAGCCGGCGCGGGAGGCGACGTCGCGGCACGCGCCCATGTCGCCGCCCGCGGTGCCGAGCCCCGCCATGTGGTCGAGCGTGGCGTTGAAGTCGCCGGCCAGGATCACGTCGCTGCCCGCGGGGCACTGATCCGCGACCCAGCGCAGGTCCTTGCTCCAGCCGCTCATCTCGTCCTGCCGCGGTGCGACGGTGTGCACGGCCACGACGGTCGGGCCCTTCCCGTCCACGGGCATGACCACCGCGCTCGGCACGGATCCGGTGTTGCTGGTCCCGTTCGCCGACGACGCGAGCACCGAGTAGTCGCCCAGCGAGGGCGAGATGAGCAGGGTCGTCTGCCAGGAGTCCGGGCCCTTCTGCACGTCGGGGCGGAACTGCACGTGGTGCACCCACATGGGATGGCCCGCTGCCCTCAGCTGCAGCGCGATGTCCTCGCCCGCGCTCTCCGTCGTCTCCGGGAGGGCGACGATGTCGGCCTTCTGCTCCACGATCGTCTGCGCGATCCTGTCGACCGACACGGCCTCCCCGGCGGTGTTCCAGGCCAGCACCCGGACGCTGGCGGGCGTCTTCTCGGGCAGGGCGCTCTGGTCGACGCCGCGCAGCGCGCCGATCGCCGCCGAGGCGCCCCCGCCGATCAGGGCCACGATCGCGATCGATGCGGCGAACCCGCGCAGCGGCCGGGCGAGCATGAGCAGCAGGGCGAGCAGCAGGATCGCGCCGAAGGCGAGGACGAGGATCCCGCGGGACGCGACGGCCTGGGTGATCGGGAACGTCTGCTCGACATGGAAGAACTGCGGCCAGGTGACGATCGCCGTGGCGATCGCGAAGAGGACGGTGAGCAGGATCCCGAGCAGTCGAAACATCGGGAAAGAGCCTAGGCGAGGCCGTCTGTGAGGCCTCTGGTGGCCGCCCCCGCATCCGCCGAGCGGTCCATGCCGAGCGGGCCATGAAGACGGCGAGCGCAGAGCCTCCCGCGGCGCAGGATCGCTACGCTCGGAGGATGACCGATGCCGATCCGCACGCGCGCCAGCCCCTGTTCGCCGGGCCGGTCGATCTGCATCTGCACTCGAACCGCTCCGACGGCACGGAGGATCCCGCGGACGTCGTCGCGCGGGCGCGGCAGGAGGGCCTGGGCACGATCGCGCTCACCGATCACGACACGACGGCGGGCTGGGCGGAGGCGGCCGCCGCCGCGACCGCCCGCGGGCTGACCTTCATCCCGGGTATGGAGCTGTCGGCCAGGGACGGCTGGCGCAGCGTGCACGTGCTCGCCTACCTGTTCGACCCGGCGGACGTCGACCTGCTCGCCGAGACCGTGCGGATCCGGGACGACCGGATCGGCCGTGCCGAGCGCATCGTGCGGAGCATCGGGCGCGACTACCCGCTGCGCTGGGCGCACGTGCTCGCGGAGACCGAGGGCGACGCGACCGTCGGCCGGCCGCACATCGCCGACGCGCTCGTCGCGCAGGGGATCGTGCGCGACCGCGGCGAGGCGTTCGACGGGATCCTGCACCCCCGGCAGGGTTATTACGAGGCGCACTACGCGCCGGATCCGATCACCGCGATCGAACTCGTCGTGGGGGCCGGGGGAGTGCCGGTGATCGCCCACCCCGCCGGACGTGAGCGGATGAGCGACGCGACGCTGCGCCGGCTGATCGACGCCGGCCTGGGCGGCCTCGAGATCGACCACCGCGAGAACACCGCCGAGGGCCGGGCATGGCTGCACCGGATCGCCGACGCGCACGATCTCATCGTGACCGGATCCAGCGACTACCACGGTGCCGGCAAGCCGAACGTCCCCGGCGAGAACACCACGGAGCCGGCGATGCTGCAGCGCATCATCGACCGGGCCTCCGGCTCGGCGCCGATCTATCCCGCCGCTCGCTGAGCTCGACGACTCCGGCGGGTCCGACGACTCGGGTCAGGCGCCGGGCTGCGGTGCCGCGCCACCGGAGGGGCGACGGCGGCGACGACGGCGCTGCGGGGCCGGCTTGCCGTCGTGGTGCTCGGCGCCCTGACCGTCGTGCGTGCCGGATCCCTCGGCGGTCCGGTCGGCGTCACCCGACGCGGGCGCCTTGCCGGTCGGCGCCTCGGCGCCCTCGACGAACGTGGAGCCGACGCCGTCCTCGGCGCGGCGGCGACGGCGGCGGCGACGCGTCGTGCCCTCGCTCGTGCCCTCGGCCGCGGCCTCTGCGGCGCGCTGGGGCTCCCGCGGCTTGCGGGCGGGCTTCTCGGACACCGGAGCCGTGACCAGACGTCCCTTGGTGCCGGACGGGATGTTCAGATCCTCATAGAGGTGCGGGCTGGACGAGTAGGTCTCGACGGGCTCGGGCTGGCCGAACTCGAGGGCTCGGTTGATCAGCGCCCACTTGTGCAGGTCCTCCCAGTCCACGAACGTGACGGCGATGCCGGTCTTGCCCGCGCGCCCGGTGCGGCCGACGCGGTGCAGGTACGTCTTGTCCTCGTCCGGGATCGTGTGGTTGATGACGTGCGTGACGTCGTCGACGTCGATGCCGCGCGCGGCGACGTCGGTCGCGACGAGCACGTCCCTCTTGCCGGCCTTGAACGCGGCCATCGAGCGCTCGCGCTGGTCCTGGCCCATGTCGCCGTGCACGCCGCCGACGTTGAAGCCGCGGTCGCTGAGCTCGTCGACCAGGCGCTGCGCGGCCCGCTTGGTGCGCGTGAAGATCACGGTCTTCCCGCGGCCCTCGGCCTGCAGGATGCGGGCGATGACCTCGTCCTTGTCGAGCGAGTGCGCCCGGTAGACGAGGTGGCGGATGTTCGCCTGGGTGAGGCCCTCGTCGGGATCGCTCGCGCGGATGTGGATCGGGTTCGTCATGAAGCGGCGCGCCAGTGCCACGATCGGGCCGGGCATGGTCGCCGAGAACAGCTGCGTGTGCCGGACGGCGGGGACCTTCTGGAAGATCTTCTCGATGTCGGCGAGGAAGCCGAGATCCAGCATCTTGTCGGCCTCGTCGAGCACGACCTCGGTCGCGTTGGACAGGTCGAGCAGGCGCTGGCCGGCGAGGTCGATGAGACGGCCGGGCGTGCCGACCACGATCTGTGCGCCCGCCTTCAGCTGCTCGATCTGACCCTCGTACGCCTTGCCGCCGTAGATCGCGACGACGCTGGTGGAGCGGTTGCTGGTCAGCAGGTCGATGTCCTCGTACACCTGCACCGCGAGCTCGCGGGTCGGCACCACGATGAGCGCCTTCACTCCGTGCTCGGGGTTCAGCCCGAGTCGCTGCACCACCGGGATCCCGAAGCCGAAGGTCTTGCCCGTGCCCGTCTTGGCCTGGCCGATGATGTCCTGGCCGGGCAGGCCGAGGGGGATGGTCTGCTCCTGGATCGGGAAGGCGTCCACGATGCCCTTGG
Source organism: Microbacterium sp. 22242 (assembly GCF_052045495.1). Classification (NCBI taxonomy): domain Bacteria; kingdom Bacillati; phylum Actinomycetota; class Actinomycetes; order Micrococcales; family Microbacteriaceae; genus Microbacterium; species Microbacterium sp. 22242. The sequence continues at coordinate 276,967 of NZ_JBQEOZ010000001.1, forward strand.
CCGCGAGGGCGTCCACGATGTCCTGATCGATGCCGAGATCGGCGAAAGTCGTCACAGTATTTTCTTGCCTGTCCGGCGGGCCTTGCGAGTGCGGCGCCGCCTCGATGGTGAGGTCCACGCCGGATCCGTATGCACAGGCGCGGGGCTCCGATCCGTCGCCGGAGCGGTCCCAGCCTACCGGAGAGGGTCGGGATCCTCCGGAGCCGTGCGAACCGGATCCCGGTCCGCGACCGGCGCTCGACTAGGCTGGCCGCGTGGTGAGGTGGTTCTGGCAGCGCGACAAGGCGCCCCGACGCACGCTCGTGCTGCGATCACGCGGGGAGCAGAGCGATGCGACCCGTGTCGACTTCGCCGAGCTCGCGCCGGACCTGAACACGTTCCTCGGCCAGGCCGCCTATCTGCAGCTCGGCTACTTCGAGACGCTCACGCGGCTGATCCGCGCCACCTCCGACCTGTCCGAGAAGGAGATCCTGTCGCGCGCTGCCGGAGCGGCGCTCGCCAAGCACCGCGGGATCGTGGACATCATCGCCGCGCACGGCGACGACCCGACCGAGGTGATGCTGCCGTTCCGTGAGCAGCTCGACGCCTTCCGGCGGAAGACCCTCGGCCCCCGCATCGCCGAGACCATGCTCGCCGTGTACCTGACCGCGGGCATGCTCGACGACTTCTACGTCGCGCTCGCGTCGAGCTATGGCGACACGGGCGGGAAGGTCGCGAGGATCCTGTCCGAAGCCGACGATCGCCACGAGATCATCGGGATCATCGGCGCCACGATCGCGAGCGACGAGCAGTGGCGCTCGCTGCTGTCGATGTGGGGCCGGCGTCTGGTCGGCGACACGATCCTGGTGGCGCGGGCGGCGCTGCGGCCGCACCTGCCCGGGGCGGAGGACGACAAGCTCGAGCCGGTGTTCACCGAGCTGATGGGGGCGCACGCCCGCCGCATGGACGCGATGGGCCTCGCCTCCTGAGCCGGGCGCCTGCTACGCGCTGCGGCGACGCAGGGCGGTGCGGCGGCGAACGGCGGTGATCGCCAGGACGCCCGCCCAGGTGCCGAGCAGCACCACGGTCAGTGCGATGCCGAGGTCTGCGATCGGCAGCTCCGCGATCCACGCGACAGGTCCCGTCCAGCCCCAGAGCGCAGAGGCGACCCCCGCCAGCTGCACGAGGGCGACGACGACCGCGACCGAGACCGAGGCCAGGAGCATCCAGGTGGAATAGCCGCCCAGCGCGCGGCGGCCCGCGGACGGCGAGGAGTAGGCGCGGAAGGCCACGGCCGCCTGGACGGTGTCCAGCGCCGTCATCCCGGCGGCGAAGACCACCGGCAGGGCGAGCACGATCCACCATGGCAGCGCGGTCGCGGCTGCGGTGCCGGCCAGGGCGAGCAGTCCGATCTCGGTGGCGGTGTCGAACCCGAGCCCGAACAGGAGTCCCACGGCGAACATCCGGCCGGGGCGGTCCACCGCGCGCTCGACCACGCCCAGGACGCGCCAGACCGGCCCGCCGGGCAGCCCGCCACGGCCGCGGGAGATCAGCGTGCCCACGCCCAGCGCCGCGAGCAGGAGCAGGAAACCGCTCGACACGCTCGGGCCCCACACCCCGGTGATCTGGTGCAGCAGGGAGGAGTCCGCGGTGACGGCCTTCACGACCCACGCGGCTCCTGCGGCGAGCACGACCGAGAGCGCGAAGACGACGCTCGAATGCCCCAGTGCGAACCAGGTGCCGACGTTGCGGGCGGGCAGCCCGCGATCCAGCAGGCGCCGCGTCGTGTTGTCGATGGCCGCGATGTGGTCGGCGTCGAAGGCGTGCCGGAGGCCCAGCGCGTAGGCGACCAGCCCGGTCGCGACGAGGCTTCCGCCGCGCGCGTCCTCCGCCCCGGCGGCGGCCGAGGCGAGCAGCACGCCCCAGCCGAGCGCGTGCAGGGCCAGCACGAGCACGACGGCCGTGGCCGGGCGTGCGGACAGCGGCGGCTCCTCGGTGCTCGGCATGCGCACGCACGGCCTCCTTCCCCGCGGGATCGCGGATCGTGCTGCGCCCGGCATCCCTCACCGCGGCCGGCGGGCGAGGGGGCGTAAGAGCCAATCTGCCACACCACGCAGGGCGGATGGCGGACGTCAGCGCTCGGCCGGCGTCCGCCGCGGCCGAACCGGGTTTCGGATCCGGCAGGGATTTAACCGGGTCGAAACACGGCCGACATCGCGGCGCAGAGCCCGCGGCGCAGGATGGCGGCACGAGCAACTGCGGTGGCCTTCACCGTGCCGCTCGCTCCGCGCCCCTGAGACGAACGGAACGCAGATGACCATCGAACTGACCCGCCCCGAGGACGATCCGCCCACCGCCGTCGACGCGGAGGCGACAACCGACGCCAAGGCCGCCACCAGGGAGAGCCTCGAGGACTACACGCTGCGGTTCGCTCCGCGCAGCTACCGCACCTGGGCGCCGGGGGTCGTCGCGACCAGCGCCCTGGGCGGCATCGCCTACCTCGCCGACTTCTCGATCGGGGCCAACATCGGCATCGCGCACGGCACAGTGAACGCGCTGCTCGGCATCGCGGTCGCAGCGGTCGTGATCTTCGTCACCGGCATGCCGCTCGCGTACTACGCGGCGCGATACAACCTGGACCTCGACCTCATCACCCGCGGCTCCGGCTTCGGATACTACGGATCCGTGATCACGAACGTGATCTTCGCCACCTTCACCTTCATCTTCTTCGCGCTCGAGGGCTCGATCATGGCGCAGGGCCTGCAGCTCGGGCTGGGGATCCCGCTGTGGGCGGGCTACTTCGTCTCGACGGTCATGGTCATCCCGTTGGTGATCTACGGGATGAAGGCCCTGTCGAAGCTGCAGGTGTGGACGACGCCGTTCTGGCTCGTGCTCATGGTGCTGCCCTTCGCCTACCTCGTGATCAGCCACCCCTCCTCGGTCGGCGACTTCTTCTCGTTCCGGGGCCAGGGCGACGGGTCGGTGTCGCTGTCCTCCGTGATGCTCGCGGCCGGCGTGTGCCTGTCGCTGATCGGCCAGATCGCGGAGCAGATCGACTATCTGCGCTTCATGCCGCCCAGGACGGCCGAGAACCGGCGACGCTGGTGGGCCGCCGTCATCATCGCCGGCCCCGGGTGGGTCGTCTTCGGCGCGCTCAAGCAGGCCGTGGGCCTGTTCCTGGCCGTCTACCTGATCGCCACCCTGGACCCGCAGGCGTCCGCGAGCGCGAACGAGCCGGTGCACCAGTTCCTCGGGATCTACCAGCAGATGGTGCCGGGATGGCTCGCGATGACGCTGGCCGTGGTCCTCGTCGTGATCTCGCAGATCAAGATCAACGTCACGAACGCGTACTCCGGATCCCTCGCCTGGACCAACGCCTCTACGCGCATCACGAAGACCTACCCGGGCCGGGTCGTGTTCGTGATCGTGAACGTCGCGATCGCTCTGGTGCTGATGGAGTCGAACATGTTCGCCTTCCTCAACACTGTGCTCGGCTTCTACGCGAACCTGGGCATGGCGTGGATCGTCACGGTCGCGACCGACATCGCGATCAACAAGTACGTCCTGAAGCTGTCGCCGAAGCGGCCCGAGTTCCGCCGGGGCATGCTCTACGCGTGGAACCCCGTGGGCGTGGTGTCGCTGCTGCTGTCGGGCGGCATCTCGATCGCCATGTTCTTCGGGGCGTTCGGACCTGCGGTGCAGCCGTTCTCGCCCATCTTCGCGGTGCTGATCGCGTTCGTGGCGACGCCGGTCATGGCGATCCTCACCCGCGGGCGCTTCTACCTGCGCCGCCAGGACGACGGGATCGATCTGCCGGCCTTCGACGCTGACGGCAACCCCAGCGGCGAGCGTCTGCGGGATCTGGCCACCGGCCTGGAGTTCGAGCGGCCCGACATGATCGCCTCGGCCGTGCCCGGTCCGGACGGCGAGAAGCAGTACATCTCGTCGCTGTCGCTGGCCACCGACCGCACCGGAGAGCACGTCCTGCCCGTGCAATGACCGCGATCGGTCGTCACCGGGTTCGCACCGAGCCCCGGTGACGACCGACGCCGGGATCCCGGCGACGGCTCCGGCGATGAGCGCCGACGGGATGATCCCGGCGCACGCGATGGCGCCGAGATTCCGCGCGCGTTCGCGCGCGGTCTCGGCCGTCGCTCCGCTCAGATGCCGAGCTGGGCGCGGCGCGCGGTGTCGCCGTGCTGGCGCAGCCTGGTGAGCGCGAGACCCGCGAGTGCGGAGACGACGACCGCTCCGCCCAGCGAGAGCAGCCACAGCCAGATGTTCGACTCCTTCAGGCCCGCCCACTGGCCGAGCGCGTACGCCGCGGCTGCCACGGCGGTCGCGACCGCCGGCACGAGAGCCACGCCGCGCAGGCCGCGGTGCGGGATCAGGTAGTGCACGGCGACGCCGAGGACGCAGGCTCCGATCAGCGCGAGCAGGATGTACACGACGATCCGTTCAGGCGACGAAGCCGACGCGGCGGGACTCCTCGGTCCCGAGCTCGACGTAGCCGAGGTTCGCGGTCGGCACGATGTAGGAGTTGCCCTTGATGTCGGACAGTGTCACGTGGCTCGCGCCCTGGTCGAGGGCAGCGGCGATCTGGGTGCGCACCTCGTCGGCGGGGGCCGAGGTCTCGAAGCTCAGTTCGCGGCCGGTGTTGATGATGCCGATGCGGATCTCCACGGAATGCTCCTTGAAAGTCATGCTCTTCGAGAGCCTCGTGCTCGTCGAACGCCGATGTCCCGTCACTCTATCGCGGGCCTCGCGGGCCGGGATCGCGAGCACGGCGGTGTTCGCGGAGGGCGATTCGGTCTCGTCGAGGTCAGCGGCATGACACGAGAACGACTCTACGCAGGCGGCGGTCTTTGAGCGTGTCGAAGGGCGCACTGTTTCCGGTCCCTGAGCCTGTCGAAGGGTGCACCGCTTCCGGTCCTTGAGCCTGTCGAAGGGCGCACTGTTTCCGGTCCCTGAGCCTGTCGAAGGGCGCACTGTTTCCGGTCCCTGAGCCTGTCGAAGGGCGCACTGTTTCCGGTCCCTGAGCCTGTCGAAAGGACGACCGTTCCCGGTCCCTGGGCCTGTCGAAGGGCCGGGGTCGCTGTTCGGCGGAGAAGATGCCTGTGCACAACTATCGAACATTAGTTCGATTTCTGGTAGGATCGGAAGATGTCCAGCACTCTCGATCCGCTCCTGGAAGCCACCCGGCTTCTGCAGGAGGCGTGGGGTGATGCGGGTTCGGGGGCCGGGCTGTCGCGGGCGCGGCTGGTCGTCGTGAACGATGCGATCGGGGTGGCGAGGCGGTGTCTGGATGCGGTGCATGCGGAGGTCGCGGCGGGCATCGCGTACGAGTCGCGTGCGGAGCTGGGGCCGGAGTCGCTGGCGAAGCAGCAGGGCTTCCGGACGCCCGCCCAGTTGATCGCGACGACCACGGGCGCGTCGACCGGGGAGGCGGCCCGGCTGGTGAAGGTGGGCGAGGCGACGGCGCCGCGGGTGAGCCTGATCGGGGAGCCTTTGCCGGCGAAGTTCCCTGCCGTGCGCGCTGCGTTGTCAGCCGGGCGGATCGGGGCGGTCTCGGCGGGGCTGATCGTGGGTTTCCTGGATCGGATGATCCCGAAGATCGGGTGTGACCGCGCCGCCGAGGCCGAGACGGCATTGGTCGGGTTGATCCCGGGGCTGTCCGGCGATGAGGTGCGCAAGGCGATCACGCGGATGGAGGCGCATCTGGATCCGGACGGGGTCGCGCCGCGGGAGGACGAGTTGCGGGCGAAGGCGTCGGTGTCGATGTTCGAGCGGGATGGGATGCTGCACCTGAACGCGATCCTGGATCCGGCCCGGGGTGCTCCGGTGAAGACCGCGATCCAGGGATACGTGTCCGCGGAGTTCGCCGCGAAACGGGCCGGACGCGACCCCGGCGCACCCGACGCGGACCGGCGCAGCCTGGCGCAGGTGCAGGCGGACGCGCTCGTGCATTTCGCCGAGCATGCGCTGTCGTGTGTGAAGAACAAGACGTTGAACGGGGCGACGGTGATCGTGCGCGTCAACGCCGCCGATCTGGAGGCCGGGACCGGGTACGGGCTCATCGACGGGATCGAGCAGCCCGTGAGCGTCGGCACGGTGAGACGGATGGCTGGTGGCGGCGGGGTGACCCGGTGGGTGTGCGGGCAGGGCGGGGCGATCCTGAACTGGGGTCGCACCCGGCGGCTGTTCACGGAACCGCAACGGCTCGCGCTGCGGGAACGCGACGGCGGGTGCGCGTTCTGCGGCCTTCCGCCCGGGATGACGAAAGCGCATCACATCGACTGGTGGAAACGCGACCACGGTAGAACCGACCTCGACAACGGGGTGCTGCTCTGCGAGACCTGTCACCACCTGATCCACGACAACGGGTGGGATATCCGCGTCGACGGTCAAGGGATCAGGGCGAAGGTCTGGTTCCTGCCACCACCCTCGACCGACCCGCACCGCACACCCCGCCTCGGCGGCAGAGCACGCACCGAACTCATCGCCTGACTGGCGTGCCCGTAGAGATCGCCGACCGTGCCTGGTCCGTGGGGAGAATCGCCGACCGTGCCTGGTCCGTGGGGAGAATCGCCGACCGTGGCTGGCCCGCGAGGAGCGATGTCGGCAGCGCCCGATAGCGTGGAGACATGCCCGCAGACCTCCTCACGACCGCCGCGCAGAGCGCCGTGATCGGTGCTGCCGCGACCTCGACCGGCACCGTGATCGGCGGGCCGGGAACGGGCAAGACGCACGTCCTGGTCGAGCGCGTGGCTCGGTTGATCGAGGCCGGGACCACCCCGGAGCAGGCGCTCGCGCTGACGCCGAATCGGCAGGCCGCGACCGCGCTGCGCGACCGGATCGGCGTCCGGGTGCGGGTCGCGACGCCGGGGCCGCTCGCCCGCTCTCTGGGCTCGTTCGCGTTCCAGCTCGTCCGCGGGACCATGGTGCACAGCGGCCAGGAGCCGCCGGCGCTGCTCACCGGCGCCGACCAGGACCGGATCATCGCCGACCTGCTCGCGGGCGACGCCGAGGACGAGGCGGAGCAGATCGGCACCGAGCGCGGCCCCGCCGGGCACGACGGGACGCGGCGCTGGCCCGAGCAACTGGGCGCGACCGTGCGCTCCTCGCGCGCGTTCCGTTCCGAACTGCGGGCCTTCCTCGCGGAGTGCACCGAGCTCGGCGTCACCTCGGCCGAGCTGGCGCAGTCGGAGCGCGCGGCCTGGCGAGCGGTCGGCTCGTTCCGCGAGTCCTACCGCGCCGTGCTCGACCGGGCACGCGCGGCGCACCGCGACGCGGCGGATCTGCTGGCAGAGGCCGCGACGATCCTGCGCACCGCGGACGCTGAGCGGCTGGGGCCGCTGGGACGCCTGCGCATCGTGCTCATCGACGACGCGCAGGAGCTCACCGCGGGCGGCGTGACTCTTGTGGCGGCGCTCAGAGAGCGCGGCATCGCGGTGATGGCGTTCGGGGATCCGGACATCTCCTCCGGCGCCTTCCGCGGAGCGGGACCCGAGCTGTTCGCCCGGCTCGCCGGCATGCTCGGCGACGTGCACGTGCTCGATCACCCGCACCGGCAGGATCCGCCGCTCACCGCGCTCACGCGCACGGTCGTGCAGGCGATCGGCGTCTCCGGCCGGGTCGAGCACCGGCGTGCCCCCGAGATCGGCGGCACGCCCGCGACGGGGGACGGCAGGGGCGCACGCGGAGACGAGCCTGCGGGGCCGGACGACGCGGTGGCGGCGTTCATCGCCCCGTCGCCGCACGAGGAGCACGACCGGATCGCCCGGACCCTGCGCGAATGGCACCTGCTGCACGGCATCGACTGGGAGCGGATCGCGGTGATCGCGCACGACACCCGGCAGGTGGCGATGCTCGAGGCAGAGCTCGCCGCGCGCGAGGTGCCGACCAGGGCCGCCGGCGTGCAGCGTCCCCTCGGCAGCGAGACCGTGGTGCACGACATCGTGGGCATCGTCCGGCTCGCGCTGACCGAGCCGGCGGAACGCGATCCCGTGCTGCTCGCAGAGGCGCTGCGCACGCCGTTCGGCGGCCTGGACGGGGTGGGGCTGCGCCGCCTGCGCGCCCGGCTGCGGCACCTCGAGCTCGAGGCCGGCGGATCCCGGCCCGCGCGCCTGCTGCTGCGCGACGCGCTCGCCGAGCCGGCGCAGCTCGCCCGCGTCGACACCGCGGAGGCGCGCACGGCCGACCGGTTCGGCACGGTCCTCCGCGAGGTGCGTGAAGGACGGGCGCGCGGCGAGACCATCCACGAGCTGCTCTGGCGCGTGTGGGATGGCTCGCGCGCTCCCGACGGACGCCGGCTCGCGGTGGCCTGGCAGGAGGCGGCCGATGGATCCTCGGGGTCGCGGGCGGGAGGCGCCGAGACCGCGCGCGCCCTGGACGCGCTGGTCGCGCTGTTCGACGCGGCCAAGCGCTCGGTCGAGCGCGCCCCGGAGAAGGGACCGGAGGCGTTCATCCACGACATCCTGGACAGCGAGGTCCCCGAGGACTCGCTCTCGGCGCCCGAGCGTCCCGGCACGGTGACGCTGATGACGCCGGCCACCGCCCTCGGCACCGAGTTCGACGCCGTGGTGATCGCCGGGGTGCAGGACGGCGTCTGGCCCAACGTGCGGCTGCGCGGCGGCCTCCTGGAGACCTGGCGGCTCGGGGAGGCGGTCGCGGCGGCCCGTTCGGGGGAGCCGGAGCACCAGCACTCCACGCTGGACCGGCGCCGGGCCGCGCTGCACGATGAGCTGCGGCTGTTCGTGCGGGCGATCTCGCGCGCCCGGCACCGCCTGCTCGTCACCGCGGTGGACGACGACGATCAGAGCCCGAGCGCGTTCTTCCGGTTCCTGCCCGATCCTCTGCCCGTGGAAGAGCGGCATGCGCATCCGCTGACCCTGCGCGGACTGGTGGCACGGCATCGTCGGGTGCTGACGACCTCGGCGGATCCGGCGGCCCGCGCGGCCGCGGCCGGGCAGTTGCGCCTGCTCGCCGAGGCGGAGGTGCCCGGTGCGGATCCGGAGAGCTGGTTCGGGGTGCGCGCACCTTCGGCCGAGCGGCCGCTGCGCGACCTGGACGCAGGCCCCGTGCCCGTCTCGCCCTCGCGGCTCGAGGCGTTCGAGGAGTGCGGCGTGAACTGGGTCGTCGCGGCGCTCGGCGGAGACACGGTCGCCCCGCCGTCGGCCGGGATCGGCACGATCGTGCACGCCGCGATGGAGCTCGTGCCCGACGGCGACCTGGAGAAGATGCGCGCGATCCTCGACGAGCGCTGGGGCGAGCTCGACTTCGAGACGCCGTGGATCGACAGCAAGGAGCGCCGCCGCGCCGACCTGTACCTGCAGCGCCTGCACGCCTATCTCACCGCCGTGCAGCGCGACCGCGGACGCGTGGTCGGCTCGGAGGCCGCGTTCCGGTTCGCCGTGGAGCTCGCGGGGGAGCAGCCTGCCGCGCACCCGGTCGACCCGGAGCGGACCGCGCAGCAGGCGCTCGTGGCCGGGTACATCGACCGCGTCGAGGTCTACCCGTCCGGCGCGGGCGAGCACGAGCCGGCGCGCGGGCGCAGTTGGAGCACGATGGCGGACGGAGCCGGGGGCGAACGGGTGGTCGTGGTGGATCTGAAGACCGGCAAGTACGAGCCGGGGACGGAGGCGCTGGTCGCCGAGCACGCGCAGCTGGCGGCTTATCAGCTCGCCGTCGAGCAGGGGCTCGTCGAGGGCGCGGATCCCGCGGCGCTCGCCGGAGCCCGGCTGGTGCTCGTGGCGCAGACGGTCGGCGCCAGCCCGTACCGGGTCGCGCACCAGCACCGGCTCGGCGACGAGGCGCGCGCGGCGTTCCTCGCGCGGGTCGCGGAGGCGGGCCGCGGCATGGCGGCCTCGAGCTTCACCGCGCAGGTCGAGGCGCACTGCGCCGACACCCAGGTGCGGATCAGCCCGTGCCGCATCCACTCCATCCCGGCGGTGAGCGCATGACCCTCCTGACCGACACGGCAGCGGATGCTGCTCCCGCGGTGTGGGAAGGCGGGCACGGCATCTCCGCCACCGACATCGCGGCGGCGCTCGGGCTGCCGGGCCCCACGCCCGCGCAGCAGCGCGTCATCGAGGCGCCGCCGACGCCGGCGCTCGTCGTCGCGGGCGCCGGCAGCGGCAAGACCGAGACCATGGCGGGACGGGTGGTGTGGCTGGTCGCCAACGGCCTCGTCGCCCGCGACGAGATCCTCGGCCTCACCTTCACGCGCAAGGCCGCGGGCGAGCTGGCCGAGCGGATCGCCCTGCGGCTCGACCGCATCGACGAGTACGGCCGTCGCGGTCTGCTGCCGCACCTGCCAGAGATCGTCGCCACCGGGGCGCTCGCCCGCGTCGGCGCCGCCGGATCCGCTGCGCAGCGCGCCGTCGTGCAGCGCGAGGTGCTCGACGGCCTCGCCGAGCGGTTCGGCACCGGGTGGGATCCGGCCGCGCCGCGCCCCGCGGAGGACCTCATCATCCGGCCGCGGGTCTCGACGTACAACGCCTTCGCCGACGGCATCGTGCGCGAGCACGCCGCGCACATCGGCCGCGACCCCGATGCCGCGATGCTCAGCCAGTCGGCGTCCTGGCTCATCGCCCGTGCCGTGGTGCTGCGCGCCGAGATCCCGGGCCTGGACGAAGTGGATCGTGCGCTCGGCGGGGTGATCGACGCCGTGCAGCGCCTCGCCGGCGACGTGCTCGACCACCGCGTGGACATCGACGCCATGGTCCGGATCGCGGTCGATCAGGCCGACGCCTTCGAGGACTACCGCTCGAACGCCGACGTGGACAAGGCCGTCGTCAACCTGCGGACGATGCCGATCCTCGCCGACCTGGTGCGCGAGTACATCGCGGAGAAGGCCCGGCGGGGCGTGCTCGACTTCGCCGACCAGGTCGGCGGCGCGTTCGACATCGTCGAGGCCGCACCCGAGGTGCGCGCCGAGCTCCGCGAGCAGCACCGGGTCGTGCTGCTCGACGAGTACCAGGACACGTCGGTCATCCAGACCCGGTTCCTGTCCGCGCTGTTCCGCGACGGCGCGGTGATGGCGGTCGGCGATCCGCACCAGTCCATCTACGGCTGGCGCGGCGCCAGCGCCGACAACCTGTACGCCTTCGGGCGCACGTTCGCCCGGGAGCAGACGCCGGAGACGTACAGCCTGATGACGAGCTGGCGCAACGACGCCCGGATCCTCGAGGTCGCGAACCGCGTGCTCGTCCCGCTGCAGCGGCCGGGGCTGGCCGTCCCCGAGCTCGAGGCGCGGCCGGGATCCGGCGAGGGCCGGGTCGAAGTGCGGTTCGGCGAGACCGTGGACGACGAGGCCGCCGAGGTCGCCGACTGGTTCGTCCGCCTCCGCGACGCGCACGACGTGGCCGCCGCGGGGCGCCCGCACACCGGCGCGATCCTGTTCCGCTCCAAGCGGCACATGCAGACGTTCGCCGGAGCGCTCGCCGCCCGCGGGATCCCGCACCGCATCCTGGGGCTGGGCGGCCTGCTCGCCACCCCGGAGGTGGTGGACGTCGTCTCGGCGCTCCGGGTGATCCACGATCCGACCGCGGGATCCGCGTTGATCCGGCTGCTGGTCGGTCCGCGGTTCGCGGTCGGCGTGGCCGACATGGCCGCCCTGTACGACCTCGCGCGCGAGCTCGCCGCGCGCGACGGCTCGCTCGCGCCGCTGCCGGACGAGCTGAAGGAGCGGCTGCGCTCCTCGCGCGGCGCCGACGAGGCCGTGTCGATCGTCGATGCGGTGGACTTCGTCCGCACCGCTCGCGACGACTACCGGCTGCTCCAGGGGATCAGCGCCGAGGGGCGCGCCAGGCTGCGCTCGGCGGGCGAGATGATGGAACGGCTGCGTCGCGCGTCGGGGCAGCCGATCCTGGAGCTCATCCGCCTGATCGAGACCGAGCTCCGGCTGGACATCGAGCTCGCCGTGAACGAGACCCGGGGTCCTGCGCGGGTGGCGGCGACGCAGCTGCGCGCGTTCGGCGACGAGGTGCGAGCGTTCCTCACCGCGGACGACCGCGGCACGATCTCGAGCCTGCTGGCCTGGCTCGACAAGGCCGAGCTGACCGACGAGCTGATGCCGCGCACCGAGCCGCCCGAACCCGGTGTGGTGCAGCTGCTCACGATCCACGGGTCCAAGGGCCTGGAGTGGGACGCGGTGGCGGTGGTGCGCCTGGTGGAGGAGGAGCTGCCGGGACGGATCGTCGACGCGCAGGGCTGGTTCGGCTTCGGCGTGGTGCCGTTCGACCTGCGCGGCGACCGGGACGCGCTGCCGCGCTTCGAGTGGGATCCGCAGGGCGCGATGGATGCGGCAGGCGACGACCCGAAGAAGCGGCACAGGGCCGCCCTGGATGCGCTCGCGGCGGGCGTCACCAAGGCGTACCCGCGCGGCGGTGCGCTGCGGCGCTTCAAGGACGAGTACCGCGACTACCAGCGCGCCGAGGAGCGCCGGCTCGCCTACGTGGCCATGACCAGGGCGCGCACGGACCTGCTGCTGAGCGGTTCGCACTGGTCCGGGCAGAAGTCGGCCCGCAAGCCCAGCCCCTACCTGCTCGACGCGATCGAGGTCCTCGGGCTCGACCCGATCCCGGCCCCGGAATCGGAGGACAATCCGTACGAGGGAGCCGCACGCACGAGCGTCTGGCCGATGGATCCGCTGGGCGGCCGACGAGCGCGCGTCTCCGCCGCGGTGGAGCAGGTGCGCGCGGCGATGGCGGATCCGCACCCTCCCGCGCCTTCGGAGGAGCTGGAACGCCTGCTCGCCGAGCGCGCCGCCCGGCAGCGCGGCGTCGTCGCGGACGCGCCGACCCGGGTGCCCGCGTCGCGGTTCAAGGACTACGTGACCGACTACCGCGGCACGATCCGGTCGCTGGCCAGGCCCATGCCGGAGCGACCGTATCGGCAGACCCGGCTCGGCACCCTGTTCCACGCGTGGGTGGAGCACCGCTCCGGCGCGGTGGGCGTCGGCACCTCGCTCGACGACGCACTGTGGGACCTCGACGACGACCTCGCCGGCATCGATGCGGGTGCGGACCTCGCGAGCGCCGGAGCGGGGGAGCCCGGGGCGGACGAGATCGCGCTCGCCGACGCCGAGGACCTCGCCCGGCTGCGGGAGATCTTCGAGCGCAGCGAATGGGGCCCGCTGAAGCCGATCGCGGTGGAGACCGAGATCGACTTCGCGCTCCCGGTCGGGGAGGGCGAGCCGTCGCGCATCGTGATCTGCAAGCTCGACGCGGTCTACCGCCGTGAGGACCGCGGCGGCCGGATCGAGATCGTGGACTGGAAGACCGGGCGCCCTCCCACGACCGCGGCCGAGCGCGAGGAGCGGCTGCTGCAGCTCGCGCTGTACCGGCTCGCGTACCACCGGAGGTTCGGCGTGCCGCTGGACGACATCGACGTCGCGCTGTTCTACGTCGCCGACGACCTGATCATCCGCGACGACCCGACTTCTCCCGCGGGCGGGGGCTATTCGGAGGAGGCGCTGGTCCAGCGCTGGAACGCGGCGCGCGCCGCGCGCTGAGCTTCCTCGACGTCCTTCTCCTCGCCGGAGATGCCGCCCTCGCTGGGCAGCAGGGTGCCGGGACGCTCGGGACGTGCGCGGTCGCGGTCGTCGTGCGGCTCGTCCCGGAGGTCGCCCAGCTCGGCGGTCGCGTTCGGATCGAGACCCTCGAGCGGACCGGTCGCCTGCAGGTCGTCGGCCACCGGCGGACGGCCGGCATCGCTCGCGTCGGAGTCTGCAGGAACGGCGCCGGCGGAATCCGCCGACTCGTCGTCCGACGTCGCGCCCCGATCCCCGCCCCGCGGCCCGAACGCCGACGTGTCGTCGGATGCCACGCCCGCGAAGGCGCCCGCGTCGTAGGTGTCGGTCTGCATCGACGTGTCGATCGCGTTCGGCTCCCGTGCAGGCACCCGGTCGAGGGCGGACATCGCCTCGTCCACGCCGGTGCCGGCGCCGTGACGCGGCGCGAGGTCGTCGTGGATGCCGTCGGCGAGGGCGTCCAGCAGCGTCGCCGCGTCGTCCACGATGTCGGGCCGGCGCGTGTCGTGGCCGTGCAGCAGCCAGCGCGCCAGCTCGAGCTCGGCGAGCAGGCGCGCGCGAGTGCCGAGGCCGGGATCCGGCGCGCGCAGCGTCGAGGCGGCGTAGGCGTCGAGCACGTGCGGCCGCGCCTCGGCGGCCATCGTCAGCCAGGCGAGATCCACGGCAGGGTCGCCGATCGACAGCGCATGCCAGCCGATCACGCCCACCACACGGGGGCCCCGCTCGTCGTCGTCGGCGAACAGGAACGACTCCGCGTGCGCGCCGCCGAGCGTCACCGCCGACTCGAAGCGCCACAGCTCGTCGGCGTCGACCGCCTCACGCCAGCGCACCGTCAGCCGGGCCGAGACGCGACCGGTCGCGGCCGCACGATCGATCAGCGTGCGCACCTCTTCGCGGGCCTGCTCCGGGCTGCGCTCGGCGAGGCCCGCCCCGCGCACCACGGAGGACGGCAGGGCGTGCACCCCCGCGATGGCCTTGCCGATCGCGACGGCCGCGCCGGCACCCGGAGGGATGTCGGCCGCGTCGATCTGGAACCCGGGGACCAGGGTCGTCACCAGCGTGCGGGCATCGCCCACCCGGCCGTCGCCCAGGTGCTCCGGGGCGTCGAAGCGCAGCATCGCCCGCGCGCCCTGCGTCAGCGCGCGCAGCGCCAGGCTCTCCCTGGCCAGCTCGGCGGCGGTCTCGTCGTCGCTCGACGCGCGGATCGCCACCTCCGTGCCGTCGGCGAGGGTCGCCACGGCCGAGTCGAAGCGGGCATCCCCGTCGGAAGACAGCGCGCGGGTGCCGACGACCTCGGCTCCGGGCACCGCCGCCGTGACCGCCGCGGCTAGAGTGAAGGGTGAGCGAGCCATGTCACCAGGGTAGGTCGAGCCTCGTCCGCGCCGGGCCCGCCACGCCTGGAGGAGGAGCAGCCCATGCCGGACGGTCTTTCGCCGGGACGTTCTCTTCCGGCACGCCTGGAGGAGCAGCCCATGTGGAGGATCGGGAGCCGATGACCGCGCAGGACACCGCCCCTGGTGCCGAAGGCACCGCCGACGAAGCGGCACTGGACCGCGCCGCGGTCGCACCGGCGCCGCTCGACACGACCGCGCCGGAGGGCTCCGCCCTGGACCGCGCGGCCGAGTGGCGCGACGATCCCGAAGCGATCGACAGCTTGCGAGCGGATCCGCGCACGGGCGTGCTGGTCGTGCGCGAGCGCCGGGTGCCGCTCGGCGACGGGCTGATCATCCTCGGCGCGGGCGATCCCGTCCTGTCGCGTACCCGCGAATGGGCGCTGCTCGGGCGCCGGCCCGACGGCTCCGGCCTGCTGCTCGCCGTGCAGGATCCGGAGGACGACACCGACGCGGAGGGCTCATGGGCCCCGCGCTGGGGGGACCTGCGCGAGGCGCTGCCGGTCCTGGACACGCCCGAGGCCGAGCTCGTGGTCGCGGCGATCGCGCTCGCGGGATGGCTGCGCGACGCCGGATTCTGCCCGGTCTGCGGCGGCGTTGCCGAACTGCGGCAGTCCGGCTGGTCGCGCCGGTGCGCCTCGTGCGGCCGGGAGCACTTCCCGCGCACGGATCCCGCGGTCATCGTGGCGGTGCAGAGCGCGGACGGCGAGCGGCTGCTGCTCGGCGCCAACGCGCAGTGGAAGGGGCGCATGCACTCCTGCTTCGCCGGGTTCGTGGAGGCGGGGGAGTCCCTCGAGACGACCGTGCACCGTGAGCTGCTCGAGGAGGCCGGCGTGCGCGTGCGCGACCTGGACTACTTCTCCTCGCAGCCGTGGCCGTTCCCGCGATCGCTGATGGTCGGCTTCCACGCCACCGTGACCGATGAGACGGCGGCCCACGGCGACGGCGAGGAGATCATCGATGTGCGCTGGCTGACCCGCGCCGAGATCGGATCCTCCCTCGCCGGTGAGGGACCTGTCGGCCTGCCGGGTGCGGCCTCGATCGCACACCGGCTGATCCTCGACTGGTATCGGCGGTGAGCGCACTCGACGGCCTCGACGAACGACAGCGCGAGGCCGCCTCCGTGCTGCGCGGACCGGTGGCCGTGCTCGCCGGCGCGGGCACCGGCAAGACCCGGGTGATCACGCACCGGATCGCGCACGGCGTGGAGACGGGCGCCTACTCGCCGTCGCGGGTCATGGCCGTCACGTTCACGGCGAAGGCGGCGGGGGAGCTGCGCGGTCGGCTGCGCCGGCTTGGCGTGGAAGGGGTCGCCGCCCGCACGTTCCACGCGGCGGCGCTCGCGCAGCTCGGCTTCTTCTGGCCGTCCCTGGCCGGATCCCCGGCCCCCGCGATCGTCGACAACAAGGTGCGCCTGCTCGCGCAGGCCGGCGATCTGCTCCGGCTGCGGCTCGACACCGCGACGCTGCGCGACCTGGCGTCCGCGATCGAATGGCGCAAGGTGGCGATGCTGTCGATCGAGCAGGCGGCGGAGCGCGGCCGCTCGATCGGCCGGCTCGACCCCACCCAGGTGGCCGATCTCTCGCGCGCGTACGAGACGCTCAAGGACGACCGGCATCAGCTGGACTTCGAGGACGTGCTGCTCGCCTGCGCGGGCATGCTCGAGGCCGAGCCGCGGGTCGCCGCGGCTGTGCACGAACAGTACCGGCACTTCACGGTGGACGAGTTCCAGGACGTCTCGCCGCTGCAGCACCGTCTGCTGGAGCTGTGGCTCGGCGACCGCGGCGACCTGTGCGTGGTCGGCGACGCCTCGCAGACGATCTACTCGTTCGCGGGCGCCGACCAGCGCTACCTGCTCGAGTTCGAGCGCCGGCATCCCGGTGCGACCGTGGTGCGGCTGGAGACGAACTATCGCTCCGCGGAGCCCGTGCTGAACGTCGCGAATGCACTCATGCGCGGCCGGCCGGGGGCGCTCGAGCTGGTCCCCGTGCAGGCGCATCCGCAGGCCGAGCACGCTGCGGTGGTCGCGTTCGACGGCGACGCCGAGGAGGCGCGCGGGGTGGCCGCGTCGATCGCAGCCAGGATCGCGAGCGGCGTGCCCGCCGAGGACATCGCCGTGCTCTACCGCGCGCACTCGCAGTCCGGGGCGCTGCTGCAGGCGCTCGCCGCCGCCGGCGTCGCCGCCACCGTGCTCGGCGGGCGGCGCTTCTTCGACATGCCGGAGGTGCGGCAGGCCGTGCAGGCCCTGCGGGCCTCGGCCGTGGCGCCGCAGCAGCACGCGTTCCTGCCCGCGGTGCGGGACGTGCTGCGCGGACTCGGCTACACGGACGAGCCGCCCGAGGCGGGAGGGGCGCTCCGCGACGCGTGGGAGGCGCGTCGGGCCGTGCTCCGCCTCGCCGAGGACGCGCCGGCCGGAACGTCGATGCGCACGTTCGCGGACGACCTCTTCGCCCGCGCGAAGGATCAGCACGAGCCGGTGCTGAGCACGGTGACGCTGTCCACCCTGCACGCGGCCAAGGGACTCGAGTGGCCGCACGTGTACCTGATCGGCTGCTCCGAGGGCCTGCTGCCGATCTCGTATGCGAGCGGCTTCGACGCGATCGACGAGGAGCGCCGACTCGCGTACGTCGGCATCACGCGGGCCGCGCGAACGCTGACGATGACCTGGTCGCGGGATGCGGACCGGGCAGGACGACGGCCCTCTCGCTTCCTCGCAGAGATCGGCAGCCGCACTCTGCGTGAAACTCCACCGTCCGCGCTGATCGGCGCCCGTCGCGGCTGATCCGGATCGCCCGGCCGGATCCGGCGCGCACGGCGTCCGCCTGCTCGGCGAGCAGCTCGCCCGCTGCGGCGGCGGCTGCCGCGATGCCGGCGAGCGGCACGCGGCCCGGGTCGCGTTCGAGCAGCTGCACGTGCAGCGCGGCCCAGGCCGGATCCCGGTCGCGGTCGTGCTCGTCGCGGCAGGACAGGCACGGCGTGCTCCCCGGGACGACGAGCGGCCCGACCGTCGAGCCGCCGGCATCGAACGCGACCGGCAGGTGCGGGCGGTCGTCGCAGAGCATCGCCGCGGCGTCGCGCGCGGGCACCGCGCCGTGCCGGATCAGCAGGGCGGGGGCGGACGGATCCTCCACGGCGTCGACTCCGGCGTCGTCCAGCGCCTCCTGCAGCCGGATCAGGGTCCTGGCGCCGACCACGGGCGCGGCGAGCAGCCGGGCGGACAGGCGCGGCGCGTCCGCGATGAGCACCGGGTCGAGTTGCGCGCGGAGCCGGCGTGCCGCGGGCAGGGGAGCACCCATGCCGTGCGCGACGACCTCGAAGGTGCGCGCCGGGATCCCGCGCCCGAGCCGGTGCAGCATCCGTGGCAGCCAGGGGTCGTCGACGGGCAGGATCAGCGCCGCATCGACGCCGAACTGCACGGTCTCCGCATCCCGCCACAGCACGGGATGTGCGGGATCGAGACGGAGCGTGGTCATGTCACGATCATGACCGCGCGGACCACCGCCACGGCGCGGGGACGCGGAATCGGTGGATAACCTGCTCAGACCGGCTTCTCGCCGGATCCTTCTCCGTCGGAGTGCTCCGGACCGCCGTCGGAGTGCTCCGGACCCTCGGATCCCTCGGACTCCTCAGGAGCGTCGTCGCCGTCGGCTCCCTCCCCGGACGCGCCGCCGAAGTCGTCGCCGCTGAGCAGACGCTGCAGGGCCTCGTCCATCTCGTCCTGCGCCGGCTCCTCGCCGCGCGCGTGCGCCCGCAGCCGCGCCACCAGCGCCGCCGGGTCGTCGATGTCCGAGGCGTCGGGCATCAGATCCGGGTAGTCCCACAGCGCATCGCGGGCCTCGACGCCGACGGCGTCGGTGACCGCCTGCCACATCGCCGCGGCCTCGCGCAGGCGCCGCGGGCGGATCTGCAGGCCGACCAGCGCGCCCAGCGCGTCCTCTGCGGGCCCGCCCGCGGCCCGTCGGCGCCGCGCCGCCTCGGCGATCCGTGTGCTGTCGGGCAGGCGCGACGTCGCCTGCGTGGTGACCACGTCGACCCAGCCGTCGATCGTGGCGATCAGGTTCTCCAGCCGCTCCAGGGCCTCGCGCTGTGCCTCGGACTGCGCGGGCAGCAGGGCGCCGCCCTCGATCGCGCGGCGCAGCTCCTCGGGATCGCTCGGGTCCAGCCGCCCTGCCAGGTCCTCGAGGGCCTCGACGTCGACCGTGACGCCCTTCGCGAACTCGGTGATCTGCGTCATCACGTGCAGGTGCAGCCAGCGGGCGTGCCGGTACAGCCGCGCGTACGCGAGCTCGCGCGCTGCGAGATACAGCGCGATCTGATCCTCCGGGATCTCCAGTCCTTCGCCGAAGGCGGCCAGGTTCTGCGGGATCACCGCGGCGGTCCCGGCAGGCAGCACCGGGATGCCGACGTCGCCGCCGGAGACGACCTCGAGCGACAGGTTGCCCAGCACCTGCCCGAACTGCATCGCGAACACCGAGCTGCCGATGCCGCGCATGAGCCGGCCCGCGCCCTGGACGACGCCCTGCATGTCCTCCGGCGTCTGCCCCTCAAGGGCGGTCATCAGGGCGTCCGCGATGCTCGTCGACACCGGGGCGGCGACCTCCTTCCACACCGGGAGGGTCTGCTCGACCCATTCCCCGCGGGTCAGCGCGCGCGGCGGGGAGGCCAGCTCCGAGATCGTGGTGGCCTCGCCCACCCACAGGTCCGCGAGCGCGAACGCGTCGGCGATCGAGCCCCGTGAGCCCGTGTCGATGCCGAGACCGTCGCGGTTGGCGATGTGCAGGGCCTGGCGCAGCGCGGTCTCCCACGGGTCCCCGCTCATGGCGTGCTGCATCTGCTGCATCATCTGCTGCATCATCGCCGGGTCGAGGTTGAGACCCTCCAGGCCCTCCAGGCCCTGCAGCGCGCTCAGGTCGAAGCCCTCGGCGTTCTCGCCGAGCATGCGGCGCAGGAACTGCAGGAAGTCCTCGGAATTCGGGTCGTTCTCAGCCATCGCCAGTCCCTCTCAGCACGTGTATAGCCCGTGCTGACTACGCTAGTTGCACGAACTCTTCGGCGGCCCGGAACGGGACCGCTTCGCTGTACGCCGCTCGCGAACGAGCTTCCGGTGGCACTTCTGGGAGGCCCTCTGTGGGAGGCACGGTCATGCGGGGCCCGGTCGCGCCGGGCGCGACGACGAGCGCACGCTCCGGTCGCGCCACCCGCGTCGGGCTCGTCGCCTTCATCGTCTCGCTGGTCGCGCTGCTGGTGCTCACGTTCCTGCCGCTGCCGTACGTGATCGAGCAGCCGGGTCCTGTCTTCAACACGCTCGGCGAGGTGCAGGACGCGAAAGGGAAGTCCGAGCCGCTGATCGCGGTGAACGGTGCGAGCACCTACCCGACCAAGGGTGCGCTCGACCTGACCACGGTGCAGGTCGTGGGCAACCGGGAGAACCCGCCCTCGTGGATGCAGCTGGTGCTGGCCTGGTTCGAGCCGTCCAAGGCGGTCGTGCCGATGGACGCCGTGTTCCCGCAGGGCGTCACCAGCACGCAGCGCGATCAGGCCAACCAGCTGATGATGGTGGACTCGCAGCAGGAGGCGACCGCCGCCGCGCTGCGCGAGCTCGGCCACGACGTCCCCGTCACGATCAGGGTCGCCTCGGTCGTCCCGGGATCCGCCGCGAGCGGACTGCTGCAGCCGAAGGACGTCGTGGTGGCCGTCGACGGCGCGGACCCCGCCGACGCGGACGCGATGCGCGCGCAGATCCAGAAGGCCGCCGGAGCGCCGGTGACCCTCACGATCGAGCGCGACGGGACCCGCGAGGACGTCGCCGTCACCCCGCGGAAGCAGGAGTCGAACGGCTCCAGCGCGTGGCTGCTCGGCGTCACGCTGCAGCAGACCTACGACTTCCCGGTCGACGTGAAGCTGCAGCTGGACAACGTGGGCGGGCCCAGCGCCGGCATGATGTTCGCGCTCGGGATCATCGACACGCTCACCCCCGGCGAGCTCAACGGCGGCAAGCAGGTGGCCGGAACCGGGACCATCACCGCCGACGGCACGGTCGGCGCGATCGGCGGAATCCGTCAGAAGCTGTACGGGGCGCGCGCCGCCGGGGCAGACTACTTCCTCGCGCCGGGCTCGAACTGCGACGAGGTCTACGGGCACGTTCCCGCCGGCCTCACCGTGGTCCGCACCGACAGCCTCGAACAGTCGCTGAAGGCGCTGAAGGTCATCGCCGCCGGGGGAGACGTCACGGCGCTGCCCACCTGCACCGCCGCCGACGTCAAGTAGCGCGCGGGTTCGCGGAGCGCGTTCGCGACGGGCGAAGCCGCGGCCGGCCCCGTACGGGATGGGCCGGACATGCCGACCTAGGATGGGACGGTGACCACCACTTCGGAACCGAAATCGGCCGCGCCCCGCACCGCACGACGCATCGTCCTCGCGACGGTGGTGATCCTGGCGGTCCTCATCGCAGCGTTCTTCGTGTTCGCCTCGATGTACACCGACTTCCTCTGGTACGACCAGCTGCACTTCGCGCAGGTGCTCACCACGCGCTGGCTCGCGACGGCGGTGATGTTCGTCATCGGCTTCGTCGGGATGGCGCTGCCGATGTTCATCGCGATCCAGCTCGCCTACCGGCTGCGGCCCGTCTACGTGCGGCTGAGCTCGCAGCTCGACCGCTACCAGGAGGTGGTCGAGCCGCTGCGCCGCCTCGCCATGTGGGGCATGCCGGTGTTCTTCGGCCTGTTCGCCGGCTTCGCCGCCGCCGGCCAGTGGGAGACCGTGTGGGAGTGGGCCAACGGCGTGGCCACCGGCACCAAGGACGCCCAGTTCGGGCTCGACACCGGCTTCTACATGTTCGCGCTGCCGTTCTACGAGGCGCTGCTCGGGTTCGTCTCCGCCGTCCTGATCCTGTGCCTGATCGTGTCGGCCGTGGTGCTCTACCTCTACGGATCCGTGCGGATCGGGCAGGGCGAGCTGCGCATCTCCAAGGCGGCCCGCGTGCAGCTGGCCGTGACCGCCGGCGTCTACCTGCTGGTGCAGTCGGTGAGCCTGTGGCTGGACCGCTACAAGACGCTGACCTCCCCGGACGACCGCATCACCGGACCGGCGTTCACGGGCGTGAACGCGACGATCCCCGGGCTGTCGATCCTGGCGATCATCGCGGCCCTGGTCGCCGTGCTGTTCTTCGTGACGGCGGTCATCGGCCGCTGGCGCTTCCCGCTCGCCGCGACCGCGCTGCTGATCGTCGCCGCGCTCGTGCTCGGCGTCGGCTACCCCTGGGCTGTGAACACGTTCCAGGTGAAGCCGAACCAGAACCAGCTGCAGTCGCAGTACTACGAGCGCAACATCAAGGCCACGAAGGCCGCGTACGGCATCGACGGCGTCGACACCACGCCGTTCAAGGCGCAGACCACCGCACAGCCCGGTCAGCTGCGCAGCGACGCCGACACCACCGCGTCGATCCGCATCATGGACCCGAACGTGATCCCGCCGACGTTCCAGCAGCTCGAGCAGTACCGCAGCTACTACAAGTTCCCGCAGAACCTCGACGTCGACCGGTACACGATCGACGGCAAGACGCAGGACGCGGTGGTCGCGGTGCGCGAGATCGACACCAGCCGGCTCGGCAGCCAGACCTGGAACAACGACACCCTGGTCTACACGCACGGCTACGGTCTCGTCGCGGCGGCGGGGAACCAGCGCACGGACGACGGCGAACCCGTGTTCCTGGAGCGCGGCATCCCCACCTCCGGCGCGCTGACCAGCGCGCAGAAGTACGAGCCGCGCGTCTACTTCGGCGAGTCCTCGCCCGCGTACTCGATCGTGGGCGCACCGAAGGGCACCGCACCGGCCGAGATCGACTACCCGCGCGGCAAGGACTCCAGCGAGAACCAGACCAAGACCACGTTCAGCGGAGACGGCGGCCCGCGCATCGGGAACTTCTTCACGAAGCTGCTGTACGCGCTCAAGTTCCAGTCGGAGCAGATCCTGTTCTCCGACAGCGTGAACGCGGACTCGCAGATCCTGTACGACCGGGATCCGGCGACGCGCGTGGCGAAGGCCGCCCCGTACCTGACCCTGGACAACGACCCGTACCCGAGCATCGTGGACGGCCGGATCGTGTGGATCGTCGACGGCTACACCACGAGCTCGAGCTACCCGTACTCCTCGACCGTGAACCTTCCCAAGGCGATCAGCGACTCGGTGAACACCGCGCCCGGATACGTCACCGACGACATCAACTACATCCGCAACTCGGTCAAGGCCACGGTGGACGCGTATGACGGCAAGGTGACGCTGTACGCCTGGGATCCGACGGATCCGGTGCTGAAGACGTGGCAGAAGATCTACCCGTCCACGCTCAAGCCGATCAGCGACATGTCGGCACAGCTGATGAGCCACGTGCGCTACCCGACCGACCTGTTCAAGGTGCAGCGCGCGATGCTCGGCACCTACCACGTCAACGACGCGTCCTCCTTCGCCCGCCAGGACAACCAGTGGGAGACGCCGAACGACCCGCAGAGCGACTCCAGCAACCCGAGGCTGCAGCCGCCGTACTACCTCAGCATGAAGATGCCGGGGCAGCCGTCCGCGCAGTTCTCGATGTTCACGACCTTCATCCCCGCCTCGCAGGGCTCGACCAGCCGTAACGTGCTGATGGGCTATCTCGCGGTCGATGCGGACGCGGGGTCGACGGCGGGCAAGAAGTCCGCCTCGTACGGCAAGCTGCGCATGCTCGAGATCGACGCCGACACCAGCGTGCCGGGGCCGGGTCAGGTGAACAACACGTTCATCTCGGATCCGACCGTCTCGACGCAGCTGAACCTGCTGAAGCAGGGGCAGTCCCAGGTGATCCACGGCAACCTGCTGACCCTCCCGGTCGGGGGAGGATTCCTGTACGTGCAGCCCGTGTTCGTGCAGGCGTCCTCGGGCACGCAACTGCCGCGCCTGCAGAAGATCCTCGTCGCGTTCGGCGACAAGATCGCGTTCGCGGACACGCTGACCGAGGCGCTGGATCAGCTCTTCGGCGGCGACTCCGGGGCGGCCGGGGGCGACAACAACGTGACGCCGACGCCGACCCCCGGCGGCGGCACGACGACGCCCGCCGCCGGCGACACTGCCGCGATCCAGGCCGCGCTGCAGGACGCGAAGGCGGCGATGCTCGCACGCGACACGGCTCTCAAGGCCGGCGACCTGAGCGAGTTCGCCGTGCAGGACAAGAAGCTCACCGACGCCGTGAACCGCCTGATCCAGCTCGAGGGCAGCTCGGGCAGCACGTCGAAGTAGGCCCGATTCGCCCGCTGCGAGATCCCGTGTTAGGCTATTCCTTGTGCCGCGGGGTGGAGCAGTTCGGTAGCTCGCCGGGCTCATAACCCGGAGGTCGCAGGTTCAAATCCTGTCCCCGCAACAAGAGAAGGCCCCCTGATCAGGGAAATCTGATCAGGGGGCCTTCGCCTTTCCCGTCCGGGCAGGTGCCGCGGTGCATCCGATGCCCCTCCTCTCGCCGACCCTCGCACCGCGAAGCGGCCCCATAGGCTGAGTGTGCACGCGGCCCGGCGATCGCAGGCGTCGCGGAGATGAAAGGGGGGACGCCATGGGCGCCGAACACGTGGGAATCGTCTGGAATCCGTCGAAGACCAGTCGCGACGAGCTGGAGAAGGCGCTGCCAGGGCGCGCCGGAGGCACCGTGTCCTGGTTCGAGACGAGCGAAGAGGACCCGGGCGCCGCGGCGGCGGCCCGTGCGCTCGAAGCCGGAGCCGATCTGGTGCTCGCCGCCGGCGGGGACGGCACGGTCCGGGCGGTCGCCGAGCACCTCGCGTCGGCGGAGTCGGCCGCGGACCTCGGCATCATCCCGCTCGGAACGGGCAACCTCCTCGCGCGCAACCTCGGGGTCCCGGTGGACGATCTGCCCGCGGCGTTCGCCCGGGCGATCGACGGCAGCGCCAAGCCGATCGACATCGGCTGGGCCGAGATCTCCGGCGCCGAGGGCGAGGAGCGTCACGCGTTCGCGGTGATGGCCGGCTTCGGGATCGACGCCCACATGATCACCGAGACCGACGACGACCTCAAGGATCGGGCGGGGTGGCTCGCATACGTGGAGTCCCTCGGCCGTGCGCTCTCGGCCAGCGAGGTGATCGGCGTGCGCCTCTCCGGCGGAGACGGGGAGGAGGCCGAGATCAGGGCGCACACGCTCATGGTGGGCAACTGCGGGATGCTTCAGGGCGGCATCACGCTGCTGCCGGACGCGGACCCGGCGGACGGCGAGCTCGACCTGCTGGTGCTGAAGGCCGACGGCATCGCCGGGTGGGCCGACACGCTGCGCAACATGGTCTGGGACAACGGCGTCAAGCGGCTGCTCGGCAAGGGCGACGAGCACACCGCGGAGAGCAGCGACAGCACCACGCATCGCCGCATCACGACACTTCGCATCGAGCTCGACGAGCCGCGGGTGTTCGAGGTCGACGGCGACGATCTCGGCGAGACCACCCGGATCGGGATCAGCGTGCAGCCGGCGGCGGTCCGCATCCGGTCCTGACGATCCCGGCGATACGGATCGACGTCGCGTTCGTCCATCACGGTCCCGGGTCGGTCTCAGGCAGGTGTCGTATCGTTCTGGGGTCCCCTTTTCCGCTCCCGGAGGAAACACAGTGAACGGTCAGCCGCGCACCCGACGCTCGTTGCGCACCCGCGCGATCTTCGTGGACGCGACGGGGCGCAGGGCCCTTCTCGCGCGCGCCCTCGTCCTCGCCGTCGTCACGGCGGTCCTGGCCTACGTGGTGATCGCCGCGCTCGCCCTCGCCGCCCCGGGCGGCCCGCACAGCCCGATCCTGCCGGGGATCGCAGCCGCACCGCGGTCCGCGCACGCGGCACCGCAGCCGCGCGTCACGCCGACGCCCGTGACGCCCGAGGAGCGCCCCGCCGCCCCGCAGACCGTGACGGTGTCCGCGTCCGCCCCGTCCGCGGCCGCCCCTCAGCCCGTCCCCGCTCCGGCCAGTGCGGCCGCACCGGCCGCCGCAGTTCCGGCACCCGCCTCGACGACCGCCGGCACGTCGCACGGTCAGAGCGCGACGGCGCCCGGTCGCGTGAACAAGCCGTCACCCGCGCCCACGGGTCGTCCGTGAGAAGACCCCGCACCGGGGCCGGCGCGGTCCGCCCGACCGCCCACTGGATCGCGCTCGGGGCGGTGATCGCGTTCCTGGTCGCGGCGCTGACCGTGCAGGGATACGTGCACCACCTCGGAGACGCGGGAGCCGACGGCGCCGTGAGCCCCGGCCCGTCCGGATCCGTGCCCGCCGCGATCTCGCACGGCGGACCGGTCGTCTCGACCCGCGGCGGAACGCGCACGCTCAGCCCGCGCCAGGGCACGGTCGCGCTGACCTTCGACGACGGACCGGATCCGCGGTGGACCCCGGAGATCCTGAAGGTCCTGCGCGACAACGGCGCGCACGCCACCTTCTTCGCGATCGGCGAGCAGACCATGGCCCACCCCGACGTGGTGCGCCGAGCGCTCTCCGACGGCAACGAGATCGGGGTGCACACGCTCACGCACGTCGACCTCGGCAGAGCCCCGCAGTGGCGGCAGCAGCTCGAGGTGCTCGGCGGCGAGCAGGCGGTGATCGACGCGACAGGACGCACCACGGCCCTACTCCGGCCGCCGTACAGCTCCACCCCGTCGGCGCTCGGCGACGGCACCTGGCGCGCCGTCCGGGCCGCGGGGGCGGAGGGCTTCGTCACCGCGCTCACCACGCAGGACAGCGAGGACTGGCGCCGTCCCGGCGTGGCCGCGATCGTGCGCAACGCCACGCCCGTCGGCACCGCGGGGCAGGTCCTGCTGATGCACGACGGCGGCGGGGACAGGTCTCAGACCGTGGCCGCCCTCAAGCGCCTGCTGCCGGCGCTCGCCGCGCGCGGCATCAGGGTGACGACCCTGAGCGACGCCGTGGGCCTGAAGGGCACCATGAGCGCCGCCACCACGGGCCAGAAGGCGGCTGCCGCCGCCATGGTCGGCACGGTGCGGATCAGCGACGCCGTCGTCGCGGTCGTGGAGTGGGCGCTCGTGCTGAGCGGGATGCTGATCCTGCTGCGCTCGATCCTGGTCGTGATCGTCGCCGCACGGCACGCGCGCACGGTCCGCGGCCGGGCGCCGTCGGGAGCCGCGGTCACCGCGCCGGTGACCGTGATCGTCCCGGCCTACAACGAGTCGGCCGGGATCGAGGCCGCGGTCCGGTCGATCGCGGCGTCGACGCATCCGGTCGAGATCATCGTGGTCGACGACGGATCGACGGACGGGACCGCCGACATCGTCGCGGCGCTCGGACTGGACCGGGTGCGGGTGATCCGTCAGCAGAACGCCGGCAAGCCCGCGGCCCTGAACACCGGGATCGCGGCCGCCTCGCACGACCTGCTCGTGATGGTCGACGGCGACACGGTGTTCGAGCCGGAGACCGTGACGCGGCTCGTGCAGCCGTTCGCGGACCCCGCCATCGGCGCGATCTCCGGCAACACGAAGGTGGTCAACCGCGGCGGGATCCTGGGCCGCTGGCAGCACATCGAGTACGTCGTCGGCTTCAACCTCGACCGGCGTCTGTTCGATCTCGCGGAGTGCATGCCCACGGTGCCCGGGGCGATCGGCGCGTTCCGGCGATCCGCGCTCGCCGCCGTCGGCGGGGTGAGCGAGGACACGCTCGCCGAGGACACCGACCTCACCATGGCGATCCTGCGCGACGGCTGGCGGGTCGTCTACCAGGAGGAGGCGCGGGCGTGGACGGAGGTGCCGGCGAGCCTCGGCGCACTCTGGCGGCAGCGCTACCGCTGGTGCTACGGCACGATGCAGGCCATGTGGAAGCACCGCGGCGCCGTCCTGCAGCGCGGCGCGGCGGGCAAGCTCGGCCGTCGCGGTCTCACCTACCTGCTGCTCCTGCAGGTGCTGCTCCCGCTGCTCGCCCCCGTCGTGGACTTGTTCGCCGTGTACGGGATCCTGTTCCTCGACCCGATGCGCGTGGTCGCCGTGTGGCTGGCCTTCCTGGTGGTGCAGACGGGGGTGGCGGCATACTCGTTCCACCTGGACGGGGAGCGGCCGTGGCCGCTGTGGACCCTGCCGCTGCAGCAGGTCGTGTACCGGCAGCTGATGTATCTGGTGGTGATCCAGTCGGTGTTCACCGCGATCGCCGGGCAGCGGGTGCGCTGGCAGCGGATGCAGCGCTACGGCAGCCTTCCGACGCCCACACCCACGCCCACGCCGACCTCCGCTCCCGCGGCCGGACCCGTGGAGGCGGGCCGCGCAGAGTAGCGGCTCAGTGCGCACGCATCTGGGCGACCGCGGATTCCCGGTCGATCATGTTCATCACGTCGCCGATCGAGTTCACCAGCGGCGCCGGCGCGATGACGAGCGTGTTCTTGTCGACGCCGATCTCCACGAGCGTCTGCAGGGTGCGCAGCTGCAGGGCGAGCGGGTGCGCCATCATCGTGTCCGATGCCGTGCCCAGCTGCGCGGCGGCGAGCGCCTCGCCCTCGGCCGCGATGATCTTCGCCCGCTTCTCCCGCTCCGCCTCGGCCTGCTTCGCCATCGCGCGCTTCATGGAGTCGGGCAGCAGGATGTCCTTCAGCTCGACGAGCGTCACCTCGACGCCCCAGTCGACCGTGGTGACGTCGAGGATCTCCCGGATGTTCGCGTTCAGCGACGCGGTGTCGGAGAGGATCTCGTCGAGGTGGTGCTGGCCGACCACACGGCGCAGCGTGGTCTGCGCGATCTGGTCGATCGCCGCCCGCACGTTCTCGATCGCGATCACCGACTTCACCGGGTCCATGATCCGGTAATAGGCCACGGCAGACACGCCGACGGTGACGTTGTCCTTCGTGATGATGCCCTGCGACTGGATCGGCATCGTCACGATCCGCAGGGACACGGGGATCAGCACGTCGACGACCGGGAAAATGAACCGGATCCCCGGCTCGCGCACGTTGTGCAGCCGTCCGAAGCGCAGCACCACGCCGCGTTCGTACTGCCGGACGATCCGAGCCGCCATGAAGAACACGATGATCGCGAGGATCACGACGACGATCAGGACGATGAGTGGGATCATGGGAACCGCCTCCTCCGGCTCCGGTGACGTGCCGCGGGCCAGTGCACTCATTCTCCCACCGCGGCCGCCCGGCGGCGCGGGAAACGGGCGTGCGGGATGATGGAGCCATGAACGCCGGAACCGTGGTCGCCGCCGTCTGCCAGTTCGCGCCCGTCGCCGACCGTGCCGCGAACCGGGAGCGGATCGCAGAGCTCGTGGCCCGCGCCGCGGAGCGCGGCGCGAAGCTGATCGTGCTGCCGGAGTACTCCAGCTACTTCGTCGAACCGATGGACGACTCCCTCGCCGCGAACGCCGAGCAGCTCGACGGCGCCTTCACCGCCCTCGTGCGCGAGCTCGCCGCCCGGCACGACGTCGTGATCGTCGCGGGCATGGTCGAGGCGGCCGAGGCCGGAAGGATCCGCAACACCCTCGTCGCCGTCGACCGCTCCGGGATCCTCGCCGTCTACCGCAAGCAGCACCTGTACGACGCGTTCGGTCAGGCCGAGTCCCGGTGGATCGCGCCGGGCGACCTCGGGCCCGCGGCCGTCTTCGTCGTCGGCGGCCTGACGTTCGGCCTGATGACCTGCTACGACCTGCGCTTCCCCGAGGTGGCGCGCACCCTGGTCGATGCGGGCGCGGAGGCTCTCGTGGTGCCGGCCGAGTGGGTGCGCGGTCCGCTCAAGGAGCACCACTGGACGACGCTCCTCGCGGCGCGGGCGATCGAGAGCACCGCGTATGTGGTCGCCGCCGATCATCCCGCCCCGATCGGCGTCGGACACTCGGCGGTGATGGATCCGCAGGGCGTCGCGATCGCCGGTGTCGGCACGGGGGAGGGGATCGCGCTCGCCGAGCTCGACCCGACCCTCGTGGCGCGGGTGCGGGAGTCCAACCCGGTGCTGCGGCTGCGCCGCTATCGGGTCGTGCCGCGCTGAACCGGCCTGGATCCGTGCACCCGGCCTGCTCAGCCTCCGGTGCGCAGCCCGGCGAGGCGCTCGGCGGCCTCGGCGATGACCTCGGGGCGCTTGCAGGCGGCGAAGCGCACCAGCCCGCGATAGTCCGCCCGGTGCTCCGGGCGCACGAAGGCGGTGAGCGGGATCGCGGCGACGCCGATCCGCTCCGGCAGGCCGCGGCAGAACGCGCCCGCGTCCGCACCGCCGATGTCCGTCGCGTCCGCCACGGTGAAGTAGCCGCCGTCCGGGGCGTGCACCGCGAACCCGGCCTCGCGCAGTCCCGCGGCCAGCAGGTCGTGCTTCCCGCGCAGCGCCTCCGACGCCTCGGCGAAGAACGCGTCCGGCAGGCGGAGGCCGACGGCCACCGCGGGCTGGAACGGTCCGCCGTTCACGTAGGTGAGGAACTGCTTGACGCTGAGCACTGCGGTGATGAGGGCGGCCGGCCCGTGGATCCAGCCGATCTTCCAGCCCGTCACCGAGAACGTCTTGCCCGCCGAGGAGATCGTCAGCGTGCGATCCGCCGCGCCCTCCATGGTCGCGATCGGCACATGCGGCGCATGGAAGGAGAGGTGCTCGTACACCTCGTCCGTCACGATGATCGCGTCGTGCCGCTCCGCGAGCCGGACGATCTCCGCGCGGACGGCGGGGGAGAGCACGACCCCGGTCGGATTGTGCGGATCGTTCACCAGGATCACCCGGCAGCGGTCGGTGACGGCCGCCGCCAGCTCCTCGAGATCCGGCTGGAAGTCCGGCAGCCGCAGCGGCACGGTGCGCAGGGTCGCCCCGCTCAGCGCGGCGATCGCCGCGTAGGAGTCGTAGAACGGCTCGAACACCACGATCTCGTCGTCCGGGCCGTCCACGAGCGCCAGGATCGTCGCGGCGAGGGCCTCTGTCGCCCCCGCGGTGACGATGATCTCTCGCTCCGGGTCCGCCTCGAGTCCGTACCAGCGGCGCTGGTGCTCGGCGACGGCCTGCAGCAGATCCGGCGCACCGCGCCCCGGCGGGTACTGATTCGCGCCGGAGAGGATCGCGGCCCGTGCCGCCTCGAGCACCTCGGCCGGGCCGTCCTCGTCCGGAAAGCCCTGCCCGAGGTTGATCGCGCCGGTACGCGCCGCGAGGGCGGAGATCTCGGCGAAGATGGTCGGAGCGACGGCACCCGTCGCGGAGAGCAGCCCGGCGCCCTCGGCGGTCCGGCGCCACGCGCCGCGCACGATTCCCATGCCGCCCAGGGTAACGGCATAGCGGAATCTCCCAGCGGGCATAAGAAAAACACAGAAACGGGCGTCAGTCTGTAAGAGCAAGGTTCGAAGGAGCAGAAAATGAGCGAGCAGACGCCGCACCCCGACGCCGGGCACTCCGTGCCCCCCGCGTTCTCTTCCACCCCCGCGCCCGGTAACCCCGCGCCGGCGGACCCGTCCGCCACCGCCCCCACCCAGCCGATCCCGCCGACCGGCGGCTACGGTCTCCCGGCGGACCCTGGCGCGCCCCGGTCCGCGCCCGGCGATCACGCCGCCGCGGCCCAGCCGCACTCCGGCGCCTCGTTCGGCATCCCCGGCTCCCCCGCGTCCACCGAGTCCAGGACCAGGACGGGCGTCGGTGGCGGAAAGGTCGCCGCGATCATCATCGCCGCGGCCCTCGTCGGCGGTCTGGCCGGCGTGGGCGGGGCGGTCGGCTACGCCGCGCTGAACCCGTCGTCCTCGACATCGAAGACCGCGTCCGGCCCCGGCACCGTGACCGTGAACAACCCCGAGTCAGTGTCCGAGGCCACCGCGATCGCGGCGAAGACGGTTCCCTCCGTGGTGACGATCAACGTCTCCGGATCCAGCGCCTCCGGCTCCGGATCCGGCATCGTGCTCGACAAGCAGGGGCACATCCTCACCAACGCGCACGTCGCCACGCTCGACGGCGAGGTCGCGAACCCGGACATCACCGTGACGACCTCGGACGGCCGGATCCTGAACGCCACCGTGGTCGGCATCGACGCGACGTACGACATGGCCGTGCTCCAGGTCAAGGACGGCTCGAGCCTCACCCCGATGGAGTTCGCCGACTCGTCCAAGCTCAACGTCGGCTCGATGACGGTCGCCGTGGGCGCGCCGCTCGGCCTGGCGAACTCGGTGACCACGGGCATCGTCAGCGCGCTGAACCGCAGCATCTCGATCCAGTCCTCCGCCGCGCCCAAGAGCAACAACGACTCGCAGAACCCCGGCTCCGACGGCTCGCAGCAGCCGTTCCAGTTCGACATCCCCGGACGCGGCACCGGCTCCTCCGGCTCGGGCGAGACGATCTCGATCGCGGTCATCCAGACGGACGCGGCGATCAACCCGGGCAACTCGGGCGGAGCGCTCGTGAACAGCGACGGCAAGCTGATCGGCGTGAACGTCGCGATCGCGAGCACCGGCTCCTCCTCCTCGTCGTCCGCGCAGTCGGGCAACATCGGCGTCGGCTTCGCGATCCCCTCGAACATCGCGCACCGCATCGCCGACGAGATCATCGCGAAGGGCAAGGCCACGCACGGCCTGCTCGGCGCCTCGGTGCGGGACGCGAGCCAGGTCAAGGGCGCCACGGTCGTCGGCGCTGAGATCGCCTCGGTCACGAACGGCGGTGCGGCCGCGGCGGCCGGGCTGCAGGCCGGCGACATCGTCACCGCGTTCGACGGCAACCCGATCACGGACGCCAGCGACCTCACCGCGCAGGTGCGCGCGGTCGCCGGAGGTGGCAGCGCGAAGCTGACCATCGACCGCGGCGGCAAGTCGCAGGACGTCACGGTCACCCTGGGCACGCTCTCCCAGTGATGCTCCGCCGCTGACCTTGCGACGCAGGAAGGACGCCACCCCGCGTGCGGGGCGGCGTCCTTCGTCCGTCTCGCCGGCACCGCTGCTTTTCGCGGGCTCCGCCGACCGGGATAGGCTCGCGGGGTGGCGTCCTTCTCCTTCCGCGCGGGCAACGCCGGCAAGCTGCTGCGCATCCCGCTCTACCTCGCCGGACGCCTGGGCACCCTGCTCGTGCCGCGGGGACGCGGCTGGGTGATCGGCTGCGGCGCGGGCGTCGGCGACGGCGCCCTCGCCCTCTTGCGGGTCGCGACGGCGGCCGGCGCGGACCCGCTCTGGCTGACCGGATCCGAGCGCGAGGACCGTCAGGCGGCGGCGCTCGGGATCCGCTCCCTGCCGAAGGCCGGACTCCGCGGCTGGTGGGCGACGGCCAGGGCGGGCGTGATCGTGGTCACGCACGGCTTCGGCGACGTGAACCGCTATGCCACGTCGGGGGCCTTCCTCGTCCAGCTCTGGCACGGGATCCCGCTGAAGCGGATCGGCCTGGACTCGCCGGCCACCGTGCAGAGCGCGTTCCTGCCCGGCTTCGTTCCGCTGCAGCGCCTGATCGGCGCTCTCTACCGTGCCCAGACGCGCCGCATCGATGTGCTGCCCGCCGCCTCCGATCGCGCCCGCGGCCGCCTGGAGTCGGCCTTCGGGCTCGGCGTCGAGCAGGTGCTCGTGACCGGCGAGCCGCGTGTCGACGTGCTCTCCGCGGGCACGGCGACCGGACGCCGGGAGCGCGCGGTGGAGACCCGCGACGCCGCCGTCGGCACCGTGCCCGAGGGCGCCAGGGTGCTGCTGTACGCGCCGACCTGGCGGGACGGCGCCCCGGATCCCGCCGTGCCGTCCGCCGCGGAGTGGCAGGGGATCGTCGCGATGCTGGAGCGCACGAACGGCGTCCTGCTGGTGCGGTCGCACCCGCTCGGGGAGGGCGAGTACCGCCCGCCGATCGACACGGATCGGGTGCGCGCGATCGGATCCGCCCTCGTCGCCGACATCACGCCCGTGCTGCCCGCGATCGACGTGCTCGTGACCGACTACTCGTCGCTCGCCTACGATGTGGGCCTGCTGGCGATGCCGGTGGTCTACCTCGCCCCGGATCCCGACGAGTACGCGCGCACCCGCGGCTTCTACGGCCGCTACGCCGACGTCGCGGGAGACGACCCCGCCGCCG
Source organism: Microbacterium sp. 22242 (assembly GCF_052045495.1). NCBI lineage: Bacteria > Bacillati > Actinomycetota > Actinomycetes > Micrococcales > Microbacteriaceae > Microbacterium > Microbacterium sp. 22242. The sequence continues at coordinate 310,850 of NZ_JBQEOZ010000001.1, forward strand.
GCTGGGCCGGGGCGATCGCCCAGCTCGAGGCGACGCTCACGGATCCTGCGGAGACCGCCCGGCGGGCCGAGCGCTCCCGGCAGCTGAGCGAGCGGATGCACGCGCACCGCGACGGCGGCAACGCCGGGCGGGTGCTGGCGGCGATCGTCGCCCGCACCGCACCCGCGAGCGCACACCAGGGAAGGGAAAGCGCATGACGACCGTCCGCGTCGATGAGGCGCAGCAGACGCTGCTGATCGCCGGCACCGGCCCCGCCCCCGAGACGATCGAACTGCTCGGGCCGCGCGCGGCCGTGGACGGCTCCATCACCGCAGACGCGGACGGCTGGTCCGCGACGCTGCCGCTGCGGGTCTCGCGCTGGGGCGGCGAGGAGCTGCCGCTGCCCAGCGGCGAGTACGCGCTCACGATCGACGGAGTGCCGGACCAGGACGCCGTGCTCGTCCCGGTGCTGCTCGAGGGACTGCGCGTCTCGGCGGAGGGCGGCAGGATCCGGGTCGCGCCGCCGATCGACCCCGCCTACGAGACCGCCGAGGGCCGCCTCGCTCTCGAGGGGCGCTACGTGGCGCTGCCCGGCGCGGGGGAGAACGCGGTGTTCTTCGAGTCCTTCTACGGGCAGTCGAGCGGCTGCAACCCCGGTGCGATCGACCGCGAGCTCGCGACGCGCGCGCCCGCCGTCACCCGGTACTGGAGCGTCGTGGACCTGTCCGTTCCGGTACCCGCCGGCGCCGTCCCTGTCATCGAGGGATCGCCGGAGTGGTGGCGGGCCCGCGCCGACGCCCGCCTGCTCGTGGTGAACGACTGGCTGCGCCGCAGGTTCGACCGCAAACCAGGCCAGCGCGTGCTGCAGACCTGGCACGGCACGCCGCTGAAGCGGCTGGCGCTGCACCGCTCCGGCTTCCATCCGCGGCGCTGGTTCGCGGTGCTCCGAGAGTCGCGCCGCTGGGACGCGCTGCTCGCGCAGAACCCGTACGCGGCTCGCGTCCTCGGCAAGGCCTACGCCTTCCTGAGCCGGCCGATCTGGGTCGAGGGGTACCCGCGCAACGACGTGCTCAGCACCGGGGACGCGACGCGGATCCGCAGCGCGCTCGGCATCGGGCCGGACGAGCGGGTGCTGCTGTACGCCCCCACCTGGCGCGACGACCGCAGCGAGATGGTCGACTTCGTTGATCCGAACGCGCTCGCCTCCGCGGCCGACGCCGTGGTGCTGGTGCGCGGTCATTCGCGGACCATCCGCCCCGGCCGGGACCACGAGGGCGCCAGGGTCATCGACGTCACCGGTTACCCGGACACCGCGGAGCTCCTGCTCGCGGCGGACGCCCTGATCACCGACTACTCCTCGGTGATGTTCGACTTCAGCGCCACCGGCAAGCCGATGTACTTCCTGGTGCCGGATCTGGAGCACTACCGGGGCAAGCTGCGCGGCTTCTACTTCGATCTCGCCGAGCGCGCACCGGGACCGCTGCTGCGCACCCAGGAGGAACTTGTCGCCGCGCTCGGGGACGTCTCGGCGGTGGCCGCGCACGCGCCCGAGTACGTCGCCTGGCAGGCGCAGTTCAACGGCCGCGACGACGGATCGGCGGCGCGCCGCGTCGTCGACCGCATCCTCGATCTCGGCTGGCTCGACGCCTGACCGCGTCGAGGCGCGTGCCGTCCGCTCAGGGCAGCGGCGTGTTCTGGGTGCCCAGGCGCGAGGCGTCGACCGTGTCGTGCGCGCCGCGGAGCACGCCGGTGAGGAAGCCGAGCCCCCAGGCGAGATGCATGGTCGGCAGCACCGCCAGGGTCCACAGGCGCTCGCGGGGGCTGCGCGGCGGATCCGTGGGCCGACCGGGCACCAGCGCCATCACGATCACCAGCACGGCGTAGGCGATCAGCGGAAGGTACACGACCGACGCGATCGCGGATCCGATCCCGGCGACCACCCCGGTCAGCTGCAGCACGCCGAGCACGGCCGCCAGCACGACGAGCAGCACGAGGGCCGGCGGAGCGAAGAACCGCACGCCGTTGCGGCGGCCGTAGCGGCGCACGAGCTCGCCGCGCCAGGCGCCGGTCGCGCGGAACTGCCTCGCCAGCCGGATCCAGCTCTCGCGCGGCCAGTACGTCACCGCGAGCTGCGGGTCGAACCAGACCGCGTACCCCGCCTGGCGGATGCGCAGGTTCAGCTCCCAGTCCTCGCCGCGCCGGACGGACTCGTCGAACAGGCCGACCTCCTCCAGCACGGAGCGGCGCATGACGCCCAGGTACGCGGATTCCGCGGGCCCCTCGCGGGTGCCGCCGTGATAGCTGCCGCCGCCCAGGCCGACGGGCGAGTTGTAGGCGCGCGCGACCGCCGCCTGGAACGGGGTGCGGCCGTCGGCGCGCATCACCCCGCCGACGTTCGCCGCGCCCGTGCGCTCGAGCGTCTGGAGAGCGCGGTGGGCATAGCCGGGGGACAGCTCGGAGTGCGCGTCCACCCGGACGATCGTGGGATGCCGGCTGGCGCGGATGGCCGCGTTCAGCCCGACCGGGATGTCGGCGGCCGGATTGCGCACGATGCGCAGCCGCGGCTCATGCGCGGCGAGGCGCTCGGCGAGCTCGGTCGTGCCGTCGGTCGACGGGCCGAGCGCCAGCACCAGCTCGGTCGGACCGTCCACGTCCTGGGCGAGCACCGACTGCACGGCGTGCTCGAGGTAGGCGCGCTCGTTCAGCACCGGCATGACGAACGACACTCCGCTGCGCCCCGTCGTGCGGGAGGAAGGATCGCTCTGGCTCACTCGTCGATCCTTTCACGTCCCGCCTGCATGCCCCCAGGACCGGGGTTCCGGGCGCGCCGTGCGGACGCTCCAGCCCCACGGTTCCGCGGGCCCGCCTCTGACACGGCGCCTTCGACACGGCACAGTCACACCACGAACCGCCAGATGTACTCGAGGCCGTCGTCCGGCCGGAACCAGGCCAGCGTGATCACGGCGTCGTCGACGTCGGTGTCGCACAGGCAGATCTCGAGCTGCTCGCCGGCACGGACGCGACCCCACAACCGGGTGCGGCCGGGGTCGCGCGAGGTGCGCGCGAACACCCGCACGAAGTCGATGCGGTCGCCGCCGTTGGTGAGGACGGGGTGCGTGCGGTCACGGCGATCCACTGTCCAGGGCACCGGATACGACGGGTCGGGGCGGAGCGGTCGTGGGCCGGGAGGATCGGGAGCGCGGGTCATGGCGTCACGCTAGGAGCGGGATCGGACGTGCGCGGACCGCGCCGGCGATGTCCTGCGGGAACCGCGCAGAACCTCCCCAGGATCGAGGATGTGCGGGACGATCAGGCCTCGGCCGACGGCGGATCCGGATGCAGCTGCGGTCCCGGCGCCTCGGGGCCGGAGATCGGCGCCCTGTGCCGGCGCACCAGATCCTGCGCCCGTCGTCCGACCTCCTGGGCGCGGCGTCCCGCGACGCCGACGCCGCGGGCTGCGGTCCCGGCGGCACCGGCCACGGCCGAGCCCGCCAGCTGCGCGCCGCGGGCCACCTTCCGCTCCAGCCGTTCCGCGCCGGGCACCGGCTCGAGCTCGGCGGGCAGCACCTGCGGCGGCGGCCCGAACGCGCGCCGGGAGCTGGTCAGCACGCGGCGCCCCAGCACGTGGTTTCCCGCGCCGCCGATCACGGCGCCGATGCCGAAGGGCAGCGCCTTGCCGAGGAGGGACGCGCCGCCTGCGGCTGCGAAATGCTTGATCAGCATGCTCTTCAACCGGTCGGTGAGCGGGCCGACAGCGGCGCTGGGGAGCGACTTCGTGACGAGCTCGCCCCAGTAGGCGGAACGGGCGGCGCCGTTGCCCGCCGCCTGGCCGGCGAGCTGCCGGATCAGATCGACCCCCTCCTTGCCGAGCATCAGCGTCATCACGAGCGCGCGGGCGCGCTCCGGGTTCGTGACCGAGATGCCGTGCACCTCCGCGACGGACTGCGCGAACAGGGCCGTCGACTCGACGAAGCCTGCCGTTTCGACGCCGGACAGCGCGAGGGTCACGCCGGTCGTGATCCCCGGGATCACCGCGGTCGCGCCGACGGCCGCTCCGCCGGTCGTGACGGCGGCGAGATAGCGCCGCTCCAGCAGCACGATGATCTCGGCCGGGGAGGCGCCAGGGTGACGCAGCCGGATGCTGCGGATGTGCGCCAGCACGAGCGGACGCTGCACGGCCAGCACCCGGTCGAGTCCGCGGATCATCAGGGGATGCTCGGGCGAACCCGCCGGGGGCATCCCGCCTTCCCACGGGGCGTCCTCGGGCAGCGAGTGGATCCGGTGCACCGCCCCCGCGTCTTCTCTGCGCGCCATGATCCGAGCGTACGACACCCGACTGCGAGGGTGCCGACACGCGAAGAGCTCGTGCCCGCAGTGCGGGCACGAGCTCTCGGCGATGAGGTTCAGACGAACAGGTTCGCGCGCTCCAGGTCCTCGGCGAAGTCGACCTCGACCGCGTACAAGTCGGAGATGTCCATCGGCTCGAGCAGCAGGCCGTTCTCGACGATCGCGAGCTCGAGACCCCGCTCGAAGTAGTCCTGGTCCTCGACGCGCTGCAGCTGGCGCATGAACGCGGCCTTGTCCTTCGAGGAGATGTAGTTGATGCCGACGGCCTCGCCGATCCCGCCGCGCACCGTCTTGGAGAGCTCCTTGATGTACCCCTCGGCGTCGACGGTGTACTTGACCTCCTCGTCGCTCACCTTGGCGGTGTTGACGGTGACGAAGGACTGGTCGCGCTCGATGAACTCGATCGCACGGCCGAGGATGCGCGGGTCGAACACGACGTCGCCGTTCATCCAGAGCACGCCCTTGCGACCGGTGGCGGCCAGGCCGCGGAGCAGGCTCTTCGAGGTGTTGGTCTGGTCGTAGCGCTCGTTGTGCACGTAGTTCACGTCGGGGAACGCCTCGATGATCGTCTCGGCGCGATAGCCGACGATCGTGGTGATGCGGGCCTCGTCGCCGAACGCTGCGCGGATGTTGTCGTGCTGCTGCTGCATGATGGACCGGCCATCGGCGAGCGCGGTCAGCGGCTTCGGGAGGGAACGGCCGAGGCGCGAGCCCATCCCGGCAGCGAGAATGATGGTCTGAAGAGTCACAGAAAAGCTCCTGTTACGTGTGTTCACGGTTTCGTCACCGATGGGACACTTCCTCGTGCCATGGGTGATGCTAGCGATCCACCCTGAAAGGCAGCGGGGGATGGCGGGCGCGTGTCCAAGACGTTATCGAGTGCACGGTACTTTCCCAGGTTATGGACAGTCCGAGGATCCGCCCTGGAGATGACTCATTCCGTGTCGGTCAGACCGGTGCCGGCCGGGCCCGTTGATAGCGTGAAGGGGTGAGCGCCGCACCGAACGACCCCACTTCGCCTCAGGACTCCTCTCCGCCCACCAAGGCACGAAGGCCCGCCGCGAAGAGCGCCGGCTCGGTCGCCGACACGGCGCGGGTCAAGGCGGAGCTGCAGGCGAACGCGGCACGGGCGGCGGCGGCCAAGCGCAGCGCTGCCAGGGCTGCGGCGGCCCGGGCTGCGGCGGCGAGGGCGGCCGCCGAGAAGGCCGCCGCGGCGAAGGAGGAGGCGGCCTCGGAGCGGGCGAAGCAGTCCGCGGCGAAGGTCGCGGAGGTCAAGGCGGTCGCATCGCGCACGCCCGCCCAGGGCACGGCGACGAAGCGGACGGCAGCGAAGAAGGCGACGCCGAAGAAGAAGACGGCGCGGCAGGGCGCCCCGTCCGCCGGCGACGGTGCGGCGAAGAGCGCGCGCAAGCCGGCCCCTCGTCGCGACGGCTCGAACCTGCAGCCGGACGGATCCGAGTCCGCCATCGCCGACATCGCGGCAGAGGCGACCCCCGCCGAGGCGCCGGACGCCGTCACTGACGCCTCCGCACGGCGAACCGAGACGACGGAGTCGGAGACCCTCGACCTCGCCCCGGTCGCCGCGGCCGAGTCCGAACCCTTGCCCGCGACCGAAACCGAGACCGAAGCCGAGCCGGAGCCGGAGACACTTGCCGTCTCCGAGCTTGAGCCGGAGCCGGAGGCGCCTGCGGCCTCTGAGCACGGAGAAGCGATCGCATCGCACAAGGACGTCCTCGCAGCGCCGTCGGGCGGGGAGCCCGAGAACATCGTCGAGGACCTCTCGCCCTCCGCCGTCCCGGGAGAGGATGATGACGCTGTGGAGAGCGAGCGACCGGCGGACGCGCGGACATCCGCGGAGGTCGCGACTGCGGCCCCCGCGGAAGAGACGCCGGCTGTGCCGGCGGCCGCCGAGCCGGATGTCGCCTCCGAGCCCGAGCCCGCCGATCTGCCCGCCGAACAAGCCGCCGATCAACCCGCCGGCGACCAGGCCATCGTGGTGCGCGGGCTCATCAAGCGCTTCGGCGACTCGGTCGCCGTCGACCGGATCGACCTGACCGTGCCGGCCGGATCCTTCTACGGGATCGTCGGGCCCAACGGTGCGGGCAAGACCACCACGCTGTCGATCATCGCAGGGCTGCTGCGCGCCGACGCCGGCACCGTGCGGATCAGCGGCATCGACCAGGCGGAGCACCCCCTCGCGGCGAAGAAGGTGCTCGGCGTGCTGCCCGACCGGCTGCGCACGTTCGACCGGCTTACCGGCCGCCAGCTGCTGCATTACTACGGTCTGCTGCGGGGCCTTCCCGCCGACGTGGTGGAGAAGCGCGTGGCGGATCTCGCCCGGGCGTTCGACCTCACCGGTGCGCTCGGCCGCGTGGTCTCCGACTACTCGGCCGGCATGACGAAGAAGGTCATGCTCGCCGGCGCCATGATCCACTCTCCGCGCGTGCTGGTGCTCGACGAGCCGTTCGAGTCCGTCGATCCCGTGTCGTCCGCGGTGATCCTGGACATCCTGCGTGCGTACGTCGCGCACGGCGGCACGGTGGTGCTGTCCAGTCACGGCATGGATCTGGTGGAGCAGGTGTGCTCGCGGATCGCGATCATCGTCGGGGGCGAGGTGCTCGCCGAGGGCACGATCGACGAGGTGCGAGCCGGGCGGACCCTCGCGCAGCGCTTCGTCGAGCTGTCCGGCAGCGGCGGAGAGGTGGAGGGGCTCGAGTGGTTGCACACGTTCTCCGGCTGAGGGTCGTGCTGGCGCTCGGCGCCCTGCGCGGCGACCGCAGCCGGGTGACGCGGGCCGCGGTCGCTCTCGTGCTCACGACCGCCGCCACCCTGGTCGCGGTGTTCGCGGTCCGCAGCCTCGCGGACACCTCGGAGGCCGCCGCGCACACCGTGGTCGTCCTGGGCGACTCGGCCGTGGTGCTCGGCTTCTTCGTGGCGCCGATCCTGAGCGGATCCGTCGACCAGCTCGATCCCCGCCGGTTCGTCGTGTTCGGCGTCGACGAGCGCCGGCTGCCCGGGGTCCTCACCCTCGCGGCCTTCGTGAGCGTGCCGAGCCTTGCCCTGCTCGTCGTCCAGGTCACCGTGGTCGCCGTCGCGATCGCGATGGGTGCGCCCCCCGTGCTCGCCGTGCTCTCCGGCCTGCTGAGCCTGGCCACCGCGGTGCTGGCCGCGCGGGTCGGGATGGCGCTGAGCGCGCTGGTGCTGCCGGAGCGGCGCTCCCGCGAGCTCACCGCGCTGTTCGCTCTCGCCGTGACCGTCGTCGCGGTCCCGGTGTGCGTGTTCGTGGCCTCGCTCGGCTGGGACGGCGCGGTGCCGCCGGTCCTGCACGGCGTGGCCGATGCGCTCGGCTGGACCCCGCTCGGCGCCGCCGCCGCGATCCCGTTCCTCGCGATCGCGGGGGAGAGCAGTGCCGAGTGGGCGGCGCTCGCCATCGCGCTGCTGACCGCCGCAGCCGTCACCGTCGGCTGGCTGGGTCTCGCCCGCCGCGCCCTGCACACGACCGACCGGCCCACCGCGGTGCGGGAGCGCCCAGGCCTCGGCTGGTTCGGGCTGATGCCGTCGAACGCCTTCGGCGCCGTGGCCGCCCGCAGCCTCGTGTACTGGCTGCGCGACCGTCGCTACATCGTCAACGTCGTGGTCGTGCCGATCGCCGGAGTGCTCACCGTGATCCCGCTCCTGGTCGCCGGGGTGCCGCTCCAGATCGCGGCGGCGCTCCCGGTGATGGTCATCGCGCTGTTCTTCGGCTGGCTCCCGCACAACGACGTGGCCTACGACTCCACGGCGTTCTGGATCCACGTCGCGAGCGGCGTGCGCGGCGTCCCCGACCGCCTCGGGCGCCTCGTCCCCGTCGCGCTGATCGCCGTCCCCACGCTCGCGATCGCCATCCCGGTCACGCTCGCCGTGATCGGCCGGTGGTCGGCGCTGCCGGTCCTCGTCGGCACGGTGGCGAGCCTGCTGCTCTCCGGGCTCGGCCTCTCCAGCATCTTCTCCGCGATCGCGCCCTACGCCGTGTCGCGGCCGGGGGACAGCCCGTTCCAGCAGCCGCAGCGCTCGCGCGGCGGGGGGCTCGGACAGGCCGGATCGCTGATCGGCGCCGTGCTGCTGAGCGCCCCCACGGTCCTGCTCGCCTGGCCGGTCCTGGCCGGATCCGGCGCCGCGTCCGCGCCCGCGTTGTGGGTCGGCCTCGGCACCGGCGTGATCGTGCTGCTCGCCGGGGTGTTCATCGGGGGGCGGGCGTTCGAGCGCCGGGGCGCGCCGCTCATGGAGTTCGTCGAAACGGTGTGAGTCGTCCGGTCGCACGAGTCCTCCGGTACCGGCGCCCTCGGGTCCACGCGCGATTAGACTCGCCAGCATGAGTACCCCGCTGGACGCCCCGGATCAGGGCGGTGTCACCACCCTCGATCGTGAACTCGAGCAGCTCCTCAACGAGGAGCTCCAGGAGCCGGGAGACCACGAGCGGTTCTCCCACTACGTGAAGAAGGAGAAGATCCTCGAGTCCGCGCTCACCGGCAAGCCGGTGCGTGCGCTGTGCGGCAAGAAGTGGACGCCGGGTCGCGACCCGGAGAAGTTCCCGGTGTGCCCCACATGCAAGGAGATCTACGAGTCCATGATGGGCTGAGCCCTCCCGGGCAGGATTCAGCCGGCCCCGTCGATGCCGGCGTCCTCGAAGACCGTGGGGATCGCCGGATCCGACTTGCTGAGGCCGAGGGCGCGCAGCGGCAGCTCCTCGCGCACCCGGCGGTGGTGCTCCCGGGCGGCCAGGGTGCCCTCGGGCCCCTCGTAGGAGGCGTCGATGTCGCCGCCGTCCACGAACGTGACCTGCAGCGCGCGACCGTCGGGATGCGCCGCCGGGGAGCCGAGCTCTTCGAAGCCGTCCGAGACGACGACGGTCTCGGACTGCGCGATGCCGTCGGACAGGATCCGGAACGCCGCCTTGCGCCCGCCCTTGGACGCCTTGTCGAGCGATGCCTTGGCCACGGCCACCCAGCCGCCGTCCGAGTCCTGGCGCGCGACGAGCTTGTAGACCATGCTCGCGGTCGGGTAGCCGGACCCGGTCACGACCGAGGTGCCCACCCCGTAGGCGTCCACGGGCGATGCGGCCAGCGCCGCGATCGCGTACTCGTCCAGGTCGCTGGTCACGGTGATCCTGGTGCCGGTGGCCCCCAGCCCGTCGAGCTGCTCGCGGACCGCGGCCGCCACGATCGGCAGGTCGCCGGAGTCGATCCGCACGCCGCCGAGGCCGGGTCCCGCGACCCGGATCGCGGTTTCGACGCCCTGGCGGATGTCGTAGGTGTCCACGAGCAGCGTCGTGCCGGTGCCGAGCGCGGCGATCTGCGCGCGGAACGCGTCCTCCTCGCTGTCGTGCAGCAGGGTCCAGGAGTGCGCCGCGGTGCCCATGGTCGGGATGCCCCAGGTCCGCCCCGCCTCCAGGTTGCTGGTGGCCGAGAACCCGGCGATGAACGCGGCGCGGGCGGCGGCGACCGCGGAGTCCTCGGCCGCGCGACGGGAGCCCATCTCCGCCAGGGGACGCGGCCCGGCGGCGATGCTCATCCGGGCGGCGGCGGTGGCGACCGCCGAGTCGTGGTTGAGCACGCTGAGCGCGAGCGTCTCCAGGATCACCGCGTCGGCGAAGGTGCCCTCGACGGTGAGGACCGGGGATCCGGGGAAGTACAGCTCGCCCTCGCGGTAGCCGCGGATCGTGCCGCGGAAGCGGTACCCCTCGAGGTAGCGGAGCGCGTCGGCATCGAGGATGTCGGCGTCGCGCAGGAAGCGCAGCTCGTCCTCGCCGAAGCGGAAGTCGCGCAGCAGCGAGAGCAGGCGGCCGGTGCCTGCGACGACCCCGAACCGGCGCCCGCCGGAGAGCCGCCGGGTGAACAGCTCGAACACGCTGGGCCTGGCGGCGGTGCCGTCGCGCAGTGCGGCCTCCAGCATCGTGAGCTCGTAACGGTCGGTCTTCAGGGCGCTCGACGGGGTCACAGCGATCAGCATACGGGCGGAACGCCGCCGCTCTCCGACCGCGTGCGGCGGCAGCGGCTAGGCTGGGGCATCATGAACGACGCGCCGATCGGGATCTTCGACTCCGGTGTCGGCGGACTGACCGTCGCCCGGGCGATCCGCGCGCAGCTGCCGCGCGAGTCGTTCGTCTACATCGGCGACACGGCGCACTCGCCGTACGGCCCCAAGCCGATCGCCGACGTCCGCCGGTACGGGCTCGAGGTGCTGGACACGCTCGTGGACCAGGGCGTGAAGATGCTCGTGATCGCGTGCAACACCGCCTCCTCGGCGATGCTCCGCGATGCGCGCGAGCGCTACGACGTGCCCGTGGTCGAAGTGATCGGCCCCGCCGTGCGGAGGGCCATCTCGACGACCCGCAACGGTCGGATCGGGGTCATCGGCACGGTCGGCACGATCGGATCCCGGGCGTACCAGGACATGCTCGAGGTCAACGAGACGCTGTCGGTGTTCGCCGCGGCGTGCCCGCGCTTCGTCGAGTTCGTCGAGGCCGGGATCACCGACACCCCGGAGGTGCTCGCGACGGCCTCGGAGTATCTCGCACCGCTGCGCGAGGCCGGCGTCGACACCCTCGTGCTGGGCTGCACGCACTACCCGTTCCTGCGCGGCGCGATCGGCTACGTGATGGGGGAGGGCGTCGCGCTCGTCTCCAGCGACGACGAGACCGCCGGCGACGTGTACCGCCAGCTCGTGCGCGGCGACCTGCTCGCCCCGCCCGACGCCCGCCCCCGCTACCTCTACGAGGCGACCGGGGGATCCGCCGACGCGTTCACCGTGCTCGCCAACCGCCTGATGGGCCAGGAGGTGCGGGGCGTCCGGCTCGTGCAGACCGGCGTCATCGACCTGCCGGGGCTCGCCCGGTCCGAAGCCTGACGCGACGCCCTCCGCGACGCCCGACGAAGGAGACCCCATGACCGAGTCCGCAGAGCCGTCCGCGACCGTCCGCAAGGATGGCCGCTCCGTCGACCAGCTCCGCCCGATCACGATCGAACGCGGCTGGAGCGCACACGCGGAGGGATCCGCCCTGATCAGCTTCGGGAACACGAAGGTGCTGTGCACGGCGTCGTTCACGAACGGCGTGCCGCGCTGGCTCACCGGCAAGGGCAAGGGCTGGGTCACCGCGGAGTACGCGATGCTGCCGCGCGCGACGAACGACCGCAACGACCGGGAGAGCGTGAAGGGTCGCATCGGCGGGCGCACGCACGAGATCTCGCGCCTGATCGGCCGCGCACTGCGCGCGGTCGTGGACACCAAGGCGCTCGGCGAGAACACGATCGTCATCGACTGCGACGTGCTGCAGGCGGACGGCGGCACCCGCACCGCGGCGATCACCGGCGCCTACGTCGCGCTCGCCGACGCGATCGAGTGGGGCCGGAGCAAGAAGTTCATCGGCCAGAAGTCGCAGGTGCTCCTCGACTCGGTCGCCGCCGTCTCGGTCGGGATCATCGACGGCGAGCCCATGCTCGATCTGGCATACGTCGAGGACGTCCGCGCCGAGACCGACATGAACGTCGTCGTCACCGGACGCGGGCTCTTCGTCGAGGTCCAGGGCACCGCCGAGGGCGCCCCCTTCGACAAGCGCGAGCTCGACGCCCTGCTCGAGCTCGGCGTGAACGGCTGCGCCGAGCTGCGCGACCACCAGACCGCCGCGCTCGCCGAGTCGGCCGGTCGCTGAGCTTGTCGGAGCACAGGGACCGCGTGATGAAGGTCGTCCTCGCGACGCACAACGCGCACAAGGTCGCGGAGTTCGGGCAGATCGCGGCTGCCACCCGGCCCGATCTCGAGGTCGTCGGCTACGACGGTCCTGAGCCGGTCGAGGACGGCGTGACCTTCGAGGAGAACGCGCTCATCAAGGCGCGCGCGGCCGCCGCGCACACCGGGCTGGCGGCGCTCGCCGACGACTCCGGGATCGCGGTGGACGTGCTCGGCGGGGCGCCGGGGGTCTTCTCCGCCTACTGGGCGGGACAGCGGAAGGACGACGCCGCCAACCGCGACCTGCTGCTGGATCAGCTGCGCGACATCGCGGATCCGCATCGCGCAGCCCACTACGTCAGCGTCATCGCCCTCGTCCTGCCGGATGGGCGCGAGTGGACCGTGCGCGGCGAATGGCCAGGGCGCCTCGCGCACGAGGCGGCGGGCGACGGCGGCTTCGGGTACGACCCGGTCTTCGTCCCCGACGGGCAGGCCGGGGCCGAGCGCACCGTCGGGCAGTTCACGGCCGAGGAGAAGCAGGCGCAGTCCCACCGCGCCCGCGCGTTCGTCGCGCTCGTCCCGCTGCTCGCCGCGCTCTGACGACCGCCGGGCCGCGTCGGCGGACGACGGCTGCCGGTAGTGAGAATCGTTACTGTTCCCGACAGCGCGAAAACAGCTCCGACCGGGGGAAACGCGCTCTACCCTTGAGGCATGCACGATCACGCACCCGTCACGGGGATCCGCTCCGCAGGCCACCGCCGCCTGCTCGCGATCTCGCTGTCGCTGACCTGCGTGATCATGGTCGTCCAGGTCGTCGGGGCGATCCTTTCCGGATCCCTCGCCCTGCTCGCCGACGCCGCGCACATGTTCACCGACGCGTCCGCCCTCGTCATCGCGCTGATCGCGAGCGCCGTGGCGGCACGCCCGGCCGACGACCGGCGCACGTTCGGCTATCAGCGCGCCGAGGTGTTCGGCGCCCTGATCAACGCGATCATCCTGATCCTGCTGTCCGCGTGGGTCGCGTTCGAGGGCGTCAGCCGGCTGCTGCACCCGGGCGAGGTGCAGGTCGCCGGAACGCTGATGCTGATCGTCGCCGCGGTCGGGCTGGTCGCGAACGGCGTCTCGATGTGGCTGCTCAGCGCTGCGCAGCGCACCAGCATCAACGTCCGCGGCGCCTACCTCGAGGTGATGGGGGACCTGATCGGATCCGCGATGGTGATCGTGGCCGCGATCGTGATCATCATGACGGGCTGGGTCCCGGCCGACGCCATCGCCTCGCTCATCATCGCCGCGATGATCATCCCGCGCGCGATCTCGCTGCTGCGCGAGGTCTTCTCGGTGCTGGCCGAGTCGGCCCCGAAAGGCACCGCGGTGAGCGAGATCCGTCAGCATCTGCTCGAGTACCCCGGCGTGACCGGCGTGCACGACGTGCACGTCTGGCAGCTGACCCGGGGCGCTCCGGTGTTCACCGCGCACGTGTCCGTGCGGCAGCAGGTGCTCGCAGAGGGCGGGGCGTCGCTCCTGCTCGCGCAGATGCAGACCTGCCTCGAGCAGCACTTCGATGTCGAGCACTCGACCTTTCAGCTCGAGCAGGACGCCACCGGCACCGGCGACGCGGGCGACTGCGGGGCCGCGCACGCCTGAGCCGGTCACGCCTCGATGACCACCTCGTCCGGCGTCTTGTCCGGGCGCAGCCCCCGCCATCTGGCGTGCCGGAGGACGCGGTCGGGGGTCCAGTTCGAGAACTCGACCTCCCCGACCAGCTCCGGTCGCACCCAGAGCGCGTCGCCGGCGTCCGCCGAAGGAACGCCGTCGACCGCCGGCTTCGCCGTGCGCAACGGCTCCAGGCGCTCGCCGAGGTCGTGCAGGGCGCGCTCGGTGAATCCGCTGCCGACCCGGCCGACATAGCGCAGGCCCGAGGGCAGCGCGGCGTCGGGAACCGCGAGCAGCAGGGACCCGATCCGCCCGGCACGGTCGCCCTTGCCGGGCCGGATGCCGACGATCACGACCTCCTGCGCCTTGCTGTGCTTGATCTTCAGCCAGCGCGGCGAGCGCGCGCCCGGCGTGTAGCCGGAGGCTGGATCCTTCACGACCACGCCCTCCAGGTCGAGGGTGGCGCTCGTGGCGAGGGCGGCCTCGACGTCGTCGAACACGGGAGGGACCTCGACCGGCGCGGGCAGGTCGGAGGCGATCGACTCCAGCAGCTCTCGGCGATCGCGCAAGGGCAGCGCGGTGACGTCGTGCCCTTCGAGTCGCAGCAGGTCGAACAGGTGATAGCGGACGGGAGTGCGGATCACCTCGCGCTCGATGTCACGCGGCTTGGTCAGGTGCATGCGGTCCTGCAGCCGGGAGAAGCTCGGGCGGCCCGCCGCGTCCATCGCCACGATCTCGCCGTCCACCACGGCCTCGCCGACCGCGAAGCCGGGGGCGCCGTCGGCCGTCAGCTCGGGGTACCGGTCCGTGATGTCGGTGCCGCTGCGCGCGTGCAGCCGGAACCGGCCGTCCCTCCAGGTGCCGATCGCGCGGATCCCGTCCCACTTGATCTCGGCCCAGCCCAGGCCGCGGGCGGTGCCGAGCGTGCCATGGCCGGCGAGCATCGGGGCGTAGTCGGGGAGGGTCTTCGCGGCGGTCGTCTCGGGGAGCCTGCGGGGGGTCACTCCGCGATCGGTCCGCCGGGGGCGCGATCCGCCCGCGACGCCCGTGGCAGGGGGAGGAGCGAGGGGGAGGTCCGGCGGGGACGCGTGGGAGACGACCGCGAAGGGGTCCAGGCCCGACTCGGCGCGGGCCAGCACCTCGTCGAAGCGGAGCTGGCGGAGGCCGGGATCCGCCAGCTCGGCCCAGGTGCGCGGGGCGGCGACCCACGGCTGGGGGCGGCCGCGCAGGGAGTAGGGGGCGATCGTCGTCTTCTTGCCGTTGTTCTGGCTCCAGTCGAGGAACACCTTGCCGGCGCGGAGCGTCTTCGTCATCACGCTCGTGACGAGGTCGGGGCGGTCGGTCTCGATCGCCCGGGCCAGGGCGTGCGCGACCGAGGACACCTCCTCGCTCGTGCGGTCGCCGGGCAGAGTCGTGTAGAGGTGGATCCCCTTGCTGCCGCTGGTCACCGGCACCGGGTCCAGCCCCATCCCGAGGAGGATCCCGCGCGCGATCAGGGCGACTTCGGCGCATTGCGCGAGCGTCACGCCGGGGCCGGGGTCGAGATCCAGCACCATCCGGTCCGGGTTCCCCCGGCCTCCGTCCGCCGCGAAGCGCCACTGCGGGATGTGCAGCTCGATCGCCGCGACCTGCGCCAGCCAGACCAGGGTCGCCACCTCGTCCACGACCGGGTAGTCCTTGGGGCCGTCCGAGTGCAGGATCGGCAGCCGGCGGATCCACGGCGGCGCCCCCGGCTCGAGCTGCTTGGCGAAGAACGACCCCTGCGGATCCTCCTCCGTGCCCACGCCCTCCACCCAGCGCTTGCGGGTGACCGGGCGGTCGGCGACGACGGGCAGCAGCAGCGGTGCGATCCGCACGTAGTAGTCGATCACCTCGCCCTTGGTGGTGCCCGTCGCGGGGTAGACCACCTTGTCCAGGTTCGTGACCCGCAGCCGACGTTCGCCGATGCGCACGGTCTGCGGGGCGTCTGCCATGCCGCCACAGTAATGCGCAAGGCGCTATCCGTCGCGCGCGCCGGTGGTGTGTACTGGTGCCATGAGGTCGATCTGGAAGGGCTCGCTCACCTTCGGTCTGGTCAACGTGCCGGTCAAGGTGTACTCCGCGACGGAGGACCACGACGTCCCGCTGCACCAGGTGCACGACGTGGACGGCGGACGCATCCGGTACAAGAGGGTGTGCGAGGTGTGCGGCCAGACCGTCGCCTATTCCGAGATCGACCGCGCGTACCAGGACGACGCGCAGACCGTCGTGCTCACGAAGGACGATCTCGACTCGCTGCCCGCCGAGCGCAGCCGCGAGATCGACGTCGTCGAGTTCGTGCCGTCCGATCAGGTTGATCTGCTCACCCTCGACAGGGCCTACTACCTCGAGCCGGACTCGAAGTCGCCCAAGGCCTACGTGCTGCTGCGCAAGACCCTCGAGGCGACGGATCGCACGGCGATCGTGCGGTTCACGCTGCGGCAGAAGACCCGGCTCGCGGCGCTCCGCGTCCGCGGGGACGTGCTCGTGCTGCAGACGCTGCTCTGGTCCGACGAGGTGCGCGAGGCGGACTTCCCGTCGCTGCACGAGAAGGTGACCGTCTCGGACAAGGAGCTGGAGCTGTCGGCGACCCTCGTGGAGGGCTTCTCCAGCGACTTCGATCCGACCGCGTTCGTCGACGAGTACCAGGCCGAGCTGCGCACCCTCATCGACGCGAAGATCGAGAAGGGCGAGGCGTTCGAGACGGAGGAGACGTTCGCGCCGGCCGAGAAGGGCGGCGAGGTCATCGACCTGATGGAGGCGCTGCGGGCCAGCGTGGAGAAGTCCCGGGCCGCGCGCGGCGGCGCCTCGGACGAGGGCAAGCGCGACGCGGGCTGAGCCTCAGCGCTCGGGCTCGGCGACCGGAGCGACGGTGGCCGATGATTCCGTCTTCGCCTTGCGGCGCTCCGAGAGGTAGTGCCAGATCGTGACTGCGGCGGTGACCGCGACCACGCCGAGCAGGATCACGTCGATGTAGTGCGTGACGAAGTCGGCGACCACAGGGATGTAGCCGATCAGGTAGCCGAACATCGTCATCCCGAAGCCCCAGAGCAGGGCGCCGATGAGGTTGTACAGCGAGTAGCGGCGCCAGGGCATGTGTCCGACGCCCGCGGCGACCGGGGCGAAGGTGCGCACGACGGGGACGAACCGCGCGAGGATCACGGTGAGACCGCCGAAGCGCTCGAAGAACGAGTTCGTTCGCTCGACGTTCTTCCGGCTGAACAGCCCGGATTCCTTGCGTTCGAAGATTGCCGGCCCCGCCTTGTGGCCGATGAAGTAGCCCGCCTCGCCGCCGAGGAACGCCGCGATCGCGATGAGCAGCGCGACCCACCACACGTTGATCCCGAACACCCCGTTCGGGGCGGCGGCGGTCGAGTGCGAGAGCAGGCCAGCGATGATCAGCAGCGTGTCTCCGGGAAGGAGGAATCCGATCAGCAGCCCGGTCTCGGCGAAGACGATGAAGCACACGACCAGCAGGGCCCACGGCTGCGAGTTCGCGATGATGGCGGCCGGGTCGAGCCAGGGGATGAGGGCGGCGTGGTGCACAGGTGGTTCCCGTCCGTGGAGTCGTCGCTGGTGGTGTTGCGGCCGTGCGGGACACGCGCGGCGCACGCCGGGATGGCCGGCATCCGTTGAAGTCTAGAGCGGTCGAGCGTCGCCCGGCTGGGAGGCAGCCTGCAAGGGCGTCGATGCGGGCGCCGCGACGGCCTGAGACCGACGGCGCGGTGCTGTGCGGAAGGTGGGACTTGAACCCACACGCCCGGAGGCACAGGAACCTAAATCCTGCGTGTCTGCCAATTCCACCACTCCCGCGAGTGCGACCAGTCTACTGAGGGCCTGCGGAGGCGGCGTTCCGGGGCTCGCGACGGCGGTCTGTGGATAACTTGCGCGGCCGATCCGCGGATCCTGCGACGATGCCCGGGTGAGCCTGTCCACCGCCGCCGTCACCGAGCGGGTCCGCGCCCGGCTGCGTGCCGAGCGCACGGATCCGTCTGTCCATCCGGACGAGGCGCGCCGCATCGCGCAGTTCGAGGTGCGCCGGCACAACGACCAGGCGCTCGCGCGGGGCACGGCCACGATCGACGACGAGGCGGCGTGCGTCCGCGACATCCTCGCCGGAGTCGCCGGCTACGGTCCGCTGCAGCCGCTCCTGGAGGACCCCGAGATCGAGGAGATCTGGCTGAACGGTCCGAATCGTGTCTTCGTGGCGCGGGAGGGGAGGAGCGAGCGCGTTCCGATCAGCCTGACCGAGGCGCAGCTGCGCGACATCGTCGAGCGCATGCTGCACAGCACCGGCCGCCGCGTCGACATCGGGCAGCCGTTCGTGGACGCCTCCCTGCCGGACGGCTCCCGCCTGCATGTCGCGATCGCCGACGTGGTGCGGGGATCCTGGGCCGTCAACATCCGCAAGTTCCTGCCCCGCTATCGCAGCCTGGACAGCCTGGTCGCGCAGGGCATGGTGCCCCGCTCCGTCGCCGAGCTGCTCTCCGGGGCGATGCGGGAGGGGCGCAGCGTCATCGTCTCCGGTCCGACCCACGCCGGCAAGACCACGCTGCTCGCCGCGCTGGTCGCGGAGTGCGCGGAGCAGCGCGTGATCACGGTCGAGGAGACGTTCGAGCTCGGCGTCCAGGCGCCGGACCTCGTGGCGCTGCAGGGCCGGCAGGCGAGCCTGGAGGGCACGGGCGAGATCACGCTGCGCCGTCTCGTGAAGGAGGCGCTGCGCATGCGCCCCGACCGACTCGTCGTCGGAGAGGTGCGCGACGCCGAGGCGCTCGACCTGGTGCTCGCGCTGAACACCGGGATCCCGGGAGCGGCCACCGTGCACGCGAACTCGGCCGCCGAGGCGCTGGAGAAGCTGTCCATGCTGCCGCTGCTGGCCGGCCGGAACATCGACCGGGGGTTCATCGCGCCCGCTCTCGCCGCGTCGATCGATCTGATCGTGCACTGCCGACGCGACGCCGACGGCAGCCGCCGCCTGATCGAGGTGATCGAGCCGCTCGGGGTGGATGAACACGGCCGGATCCGGCATCGGGTCGTGCACGGCGAGGCGGAGCGGGCCCCCCGGGCGTTCCCGGAGCGGATCGCATGACGCTGCTGCTGGGTGCGCTGCTCGCCTCCGGAATCCTGCTCGCCGTGTCGCCGTGGCTGTGGCCGCCGCGCGATCGCGTCGACCGTGCACCTCGCGCCGGGGCCGCCACCCGGCTGCTGCGCGAGGCGGGCTTCCGCACCGACGCGCGCGTCCTCGTCGTCGCCGTCGTGGCCGGTGGGCTCGTCGCGGGCGCCCTGGCGTGGTCGATCACCGGGACCGCGGCGTTCGCGCTGGTCCTCGCCCTCGCGGGCGCGGCGGCGCCGGTGATGTTCCTGCGCGGCCGCCGGCAGCGCCTTCTGCGGCTGCGGCGGGGGCTGTGGCCGGACGTCTGCGATCTGCTCATCGCGTCGATCCGCGTCGGCATGCCCCTGCCCGACGCGGTGGCGGCGCTCGGTGAGGCCGCTCCCGCGCCGCTGCGACCGGCGTTCGCCGCGTTCTCCCGCGACCTGCACGCCACCGGACGCTTCGACGCTGCGGCCGTGACCCTCAAGGAGGCGCTCGCGGATCCGGTCGCCGATCGCATCGTGGAGACGCTGCGGATGGCGCGCGAGGTGGGCGGCACCGAGCTCAGCGCCGTGCTGCGCGCGCTGTCCGGATCCGTCCGTGCGGAGGCCGCGCTCCGTGCGGAGGTCGAAGCGCGCCAGTCCTGGATCCGTGGGGCGGCGGTCCTCGGCGCGGTGGCGCCCTGGGTCATCCTCGTCCTCCTGCTGCTGCGACCGGAGGGGGCGCGGGCCTACACCAGCCCCGAGGGGGTCGCGCTGATCCTGGGAGGGGCGGCGGTCTCCTTCGTCGCCTTCCGGATCATGCTCCGCATCGGTCGTCTGCCCGAACCGCGGCGGTGGTTCCGGTGAGCGTCCTCTCCGACCTCGCGGTCGCGGTGCTGCTCGGCGGCGTGCTGGGCGCCGGATTCCTCCTGGTCCTGGCTGCGTTCCCGCGCTGGCGGTCGGCGGGCCTCACCGCCCGGATCGCACCGCATCTGCGCGACATCGCCGATTTCGGCGACGCGACGGACCGGGTGCCCTGGCGCATGCCGGCCGGTGGCTCCTGGCCGGAGCGGATCAAGAGCGCGTTCGCCCTGTTCGGCGGCGGAGACGCCGGGATCGCGCTGCGCATGGCGCAGGCCGGCCTGCCCGACGGGCCCGCCCGGTTCCGCAGCCGGCAGCTGGTGTGGGTGCTGGCCGGACTCGGAGCCGGCGCCGCGGTCACCGTCGTCCTGGTGCTGGCCGGACGGCTGTCGCCCCCGGTCGTCCTGCTGCCCGTGCTCACGGCGGCGATCGCCGGGGTGGGGTGCGAGGCGCTGCTCGGGGCCAGGGCGAAGGCGCGCCTGGCCCGCCTCACCGAGGAACTGCCGACGGTGCTCGAGTTCCTCGCGCTCTGCCTGTCCGCGGGCGAGGGGCTGCCGGACGCGATCCGACGGGTCGCCGCGGCAGGATCCGGGGAGCTCAGCGCCGAGCTGCGGACGGTGGTCCTCGCGGTCAACACCGGGTCCTCGCTGGCGGATGCCCTGGGCGACTGCGCGCGCCGGCTGCAGATCTCCGCGCTGACGCGCGCGACGGATCAGATCGTCGCCGCGCTCGAACGCGGTGCTCCGCTCGCCTCGGTGCTGCAGGCGCAGGCCTCGGATGCCCGCGAGGAGACCAAGCGCGGCCTCATCGAGCAGGCAGGGCGCAAGGAGATCCTGATGCTGTTGCCGCTGGTCTTCCTCATCCTCCCTCTGAGCGTGCTCTTCGCCGTGTTCCCCGGCGTCTTCATCCTGCGAATCGGGCTCGGCTAGAGCCCTCGACCTCGGCCTCCACGGAAGGAACCGCCCATGTACACCGACTCTGAAGCCGCGCTGAGCGACGCCGCGCTCGCCGACGACCCCGAGCGCGGCGACGTGCCCGGATGGGTTCTGATCACCCTCATGACCGCCGGATTGGTCGTGCTGATCTGGGCCGTCGCCGGTCCTGCGCTCACGAACCTGTTCGAGCAGGCGATCGCGCGCGTCAGCGGAATCTGAGACGACCATGCAGGACCGCCGGCAGGGCGTCGAGGCGTTCGACGACCGGGGCTCGAGCCCGGTCGAGTTCGTGCTCGTCGGGGTCCTGCTGACCGCGCTCACCCTCGGCGTCGTCCAGTTCGCGCTCGTCCTGTACGTCCGCAACGTCGTGCACGACGCCGCCGTCGAGGGCGCGCACGTGGCGGCGCTGGCGGACACGGACCCCGGGGAGGGGGTGCAGCGGACCGCCCAGGTGATCGGCCGCGCCGTCGGCGCCGATTACGCGCAGGACGTGAGCGTCCGGGAGACGAGCGCGCTGGGTGTGCCGACCGTCGAGATCACCGTGCGGACGACCCTGCCGCTGATCGGCTTCCTCGGGGCGCCCTCCGGGTTGGAGGTGACCGGCCGTGCTCCTGTGGAGAGCCTCACCGCCGACGGTCCCTGACGGGCACCCGGCGGCGGTCGACGGCCGTTCCGGTGCGGACGCCGGGGACCGGGGATCCGCGGCGCTGGAGTTCATCGGACTCGGCGTGATCCTGCTGGTCCCGCTCGTCTACCTCGTGCTCGCCCTCGGTACGATCCAGGGCCAGGTGCTCGGCGTCGAGTCGGCGGCCCGGCACGCGGCGCGCACGATGAGTGCCGCGACCGACGCCGTGGATGCGGACGCGCGCGCCAGCGCCGCCGTGCAGGCGGCCATCGAGGAGTACGGCATGGATCCGGCCGGTGTCGCCGTCGACGTGCAGTGCGCGCCCGCGGGCGCAGCCTGTCCCTCCGCGGGGGCGACGGTCGTCGTGACGGTGAGCGGGCGCGTTTCGCTGCCGCTCCTGCCGCGACTGTTCGGGCTCGATCGCGTAGGCAGCGTGCCGGTGCAGGCATCCTCCGCCTACAAGGTCTCGCGCACCTGGACGGGCGGATGAAAGGCATGGACCACGGGGCGCCGAGCCGTCCGTTCCTCGAGGACGAGCGCGGCAGCATCATGCCGTTGATCCTCGGCTATCTCGTCCTCGCGATCGCGCTCATCTACGTGTGCGTGTGCGCGACAGACCTGTACATCGCGCAGAAGCGGCTCGACTCGATCGCCGATGCCGCAGCTCTCGCCGGCGCCGACGGATTCCGGGTGCAGGTCGACGGTGACGCGATCCGTGCCGAGCTCGACGACGCGGAGATCGCGCGGCAGGCGATCGCCGTGATCGGGATCGTCGACGACGGTGCCGAGCTGGTGTCGGCGGACAGCCCCGATGGCGTCTCCGCGCGGGTCACCGTGCGAACGGGCTGGACCCCGCCTCTGCTCAGCGACGTCGTGCCGTCGATGGTGACGATCAGTGCGACGGGGACGAGCCGGACCGCGTTCGAGTAGCGGCCGTCAGTTCCCGCGGCGCAGCCGGTACACGGTCAGCGCGCGCCGCACCGCCCTGACGCGCAGGACGTCCGCGGCCTCGCCCACCTCGCCGTCGCGGGCGATGCACTCGGGGCCGCGGGGGAGCGCGATCTCGAGCTCGGGGGCGGAGATCTCGTGATACTGCTTCACCCGCGGCAGCTGACCGGTGAGCGTCGCGAGCAGGACGACGAAGCGCGACCAGCGGTCGGACACGTCCAGGATCCGCACGTCGAGAAGGCCGTCCTGGAGATCGTCGCGCACGCTCGGTGCGAAACCTCGAGGCTCGTACCGGCCGTTGCCGATGAACAGCAGGCTCGACTCGCGGGTCGTGCCGTCCACGGTCACGGCCACGCTGCGATCCTTCTTCAGCGTGCGCCAGCCGGCGACGAGCGCCGCAAGCGGCTTCCCGATCCGCTTCTCCAGGCCGATGCGGATGCGCACGAAGTCGGTGTACGCACCGACGCTGGCGGTGTTGAGGAAGATCCGCTCGTTCAGATAGGCGACGTCCACCCTGTCGGCGGTGCCGCGTCGGAGGGCCTGCACCGTGCGCGCTGCGCGGTCGGCGCCGATGGTCCGGGCGAACGCCGATGGTCCGGGCGAAGTGGTTGAACGTTCCGGCGGGGAACACCGCCAGGGGAAGATCCTGCTCGACGGCCACGTGCGCCGCCGCCGCCACGGTGCCGTCTCCACCGGCGACAGCGAGCACCGCCGCGCCGTCGGCGGCTGACCGCATGACCGCATCGATGTCATCGCCGCGGCGCAGCTCGACCACCCGCATGTCCGGCAGCGCGCGACGCAGGCTTCGGGAGAGTGCGCTGCCGCGACCGCCGTGCGAGGCCGGATTGACCACGAGCGTCACCCCCTCGCCGCGAGGACGGGGCGGCAGCTGGTCCAGCTCGCGGGGCGACGACGCGGTGGGCGGTGACACGGGCGGCACGAGACGGCGGCCCGCCGCAGCCACCGCGCTGCCGAGGACGAAACCGGCGGCGACGTCGGAAGGGTAGTGCGCACCGGTCGCGATCCGGGAGAAGCCGACCAGCCCGGCCAGCACGCCCAGCGGGACGCCGGCTGCCGGCAGCTCGACGGCGACGCCCGCAGCGAAGGCCGCGGCGCTCGCCGAATGCCCGCTCGGGAACGAGGAGGAGAGCGGCTCCCGGCGGGAGAGCCGGCCGATCGGGATGAGCGCACGGAGGGGCCGCTCGCGGTGGTGCAGCCGCTTGGCGAGCTGATTGGCGATGAGACTCGTCGTGCCCAGCGTGAGGACGCCGCGCAGCGCGCCGCGCCGGGCGCGGCTGCGGCCGGTGAGATACAGGCCGCCGGCGATGGCGAGCCACAGCATCGAGTGGTCGGCCGCATTCGTGAGCTTCGGCATCCACTGGTCCAGCAGCGGGCTCGGCGTCGACGCGAGCGCGGAGAAGACGGCGGTGTCCACCGCGCGCACCTGCGTGCGGGCCTCGGCGGCAGCTCCGCGGATCCTGTTCTCGTCTCCGCGGATCCTGTGCTCGTTCCTGCTGCGTGCCATCGGACACCCCCTCGGCGTCAGGTTAGCGAAGAGGCGCGGAGAGGAGCTGGGGGGTTGTGGTCTCGCCGCCGGCTGTGGTGAGGGCGTTCCCACGCGGCGGCGCGAGCGGGAGGCTCACTTCGCGGACTGCCGTGGCACGAACCGGGGGATGTAGCGAAGGAAGCCGATCGCGCCGAGCACGCCGATCGCGCCCATCGCGGCCGCCCCGATCGCGAGCGAGCTGAGCGCCGCGATCCCGGAGAACACCAGGGGAGCGATCGCTCCGCCGGCATCCGTCAGCGTGCGCCAGGATCCCAGGAAGGCGGCGGGCTCCG
Organism: Microbacterium sp. 22242; assembly: GCF_052045495.1. Classification (NCBI taxonomy): domain Bacteria; kingdom Bacillati; phylum Actinomycetota; class Actinomycetes; order Micrococcales; family Microbacteriaceae; genus Microbacterium; species Microbacterium sp. 22242. The sequence continues at coordinate 334,832 of NZ_JBQEOZ010000001.1, forward strand.
TCTGCGGCGCGACGTCGGCGCCGAGGGTGAGCAGGATCCCGCTGGACAGGCCGTTGCCCACGCCGAGCACAGCCGCGAGCATGCCGAACCAGAGCACCTTGGTGCCGGCGTCGTGGGTGAGGGAGAGCACGAGGAAGCCGGCGCCCATGAGCACCATCGCGGGCAGCGCCGCCCAGAGCCGGCCGAAGCGGTCCATGACCTGCCCGCTCGCGTAGAACAGCGCGAAGTCGATCGCGCCGGACACGCCGACCACGAGCGCGATCGAGGACGCGTCCAGCCCGATCGACACGCCCCACAGCGGCAGCACGACCTGGCGCGCCGAGCGTACGGCCGACAGGCAGGCGGCGGCGAGCCCGAGCCGCGACAGCACGCCGCGGTTGCGCCACATGGTCCGGAAAACTCCCGCCCGCTCGATCGTCGGGATCGAGCCGCTGACGGCCTCCCCGGTGTCCTCGGTGGCCATCGGGGCGCGATCGTTCGCCGCCTGCGTCTCCGGATCCGGTCCGAACAGCACGAGCACGATCAGCGCGACCAGGCACACCACGAAGAACCACAGCGCCGCGTTCTCGGTGTGGAACAGGGCGAGCAGCCCCGCCGCCACGAACGGTCCCACGAACATGCCGGCACGGAACGATCCGCCCAGCAGCGACAATGCCCTGGCGCGGAACTCGAGCGGCACGCGCGTGGTCATGAAGGCGTGGCGGGCCAGGCCGAACGCCGCCGCCGACATGCCGACCACGAACACGGCCGCGCTGAACAGGGCGAGGCTGGGCGCGAGCGCGCTGCCCACCACGCCGATCAGCGACACCGATCCGGCGATCACCATCGTGATCCGCTCGCCCGCCCTCGCCACCAGCCAGCCCGCCGGGATGTTGCCGCAGAGCTGACCGACGACAAGGGCCGAGGCGATGAGGCCCGCCGAGGCGAGCGTGGCGCCCCGGCCCGCCGCGATCACCGGGATCAGCGGCACGACAGCGCCCTCGCCGAGCGAGAACAGCAGCGTGGGCAGATACACCATGGGACCGAACTTCCACAGCACGTCGACTGCTCGCCGAGGGATCGCCGGTTCCGCCACGCCTCCACGCTAGACCCGAATCCACCGGTCGACGGCCGGGGCCGTGGGCGCCGCTCGATCGGATCGGCGGGGAGAACCTCTGGTTCGCCGGGCCCGCGCCGCGCGATACGCTGGAGTGCCATGCTCGAACTTGATCTCTCCGCCGAAATCGCGGCCCTCCGTCAGACCTTCGGCGACATCCGCGAGGTCGTCGACGTCGAAGGACTCCGCGCCGACATCGCACGCCTGAGCGAGGAAGCCGGCGTTCCCGACCTCTGGGACGACCCGGAGAAGGCGCAGAAGGTGACCAGCGCCCTCAGCCACCGCCAGTCCGAGCTCAAGCGCGTCACGGAGGTGGAGCAGCGCCTGGACGACCTCGAGGTGCTGATCGGTCTCGCCAACGAGATGGAGGACGAGGACTCCGCCGCGGAGGCGCGCGCCGAGCTCGCCTCGCTCACCGAGACCATCAACCAGCTCGAGGTGCAGACACTGCTGGACGGCGAATACGACGAGCGCAGCGCGATCATCACGATCCGCTCCGGCGCGGGCGGCGACGACGCCACCGACTTCGCCGAGATGCTGCTGCGCATGTACCTGCGCTGGGCGGAGCGGCACAAGTATCCGGTCAAGGTGATGGACACGTCCTACGCCGAGGGCGCCGGCATCAAGTCCACGACGTTCGAGGTCGACGCGCCGTACGCGTTCGGCACCCTGTCGGTCGAGGCCGGCACGCACCGTCTCGCGCGGATCAGCCCGTTCGGCTCCGCGGACAAGCGGCAGACCTCCTTCGCGGCGGTCGAGGTCATCCCGCTCATGGAGGAGGCGACCGAGGTCGACATCCCCGAGGGCGACATCCGGGTCGACGTCTTCCGCTCCTCCGGCCCCGGCGGCCAGTCGGTCAACACGACAGACTCCGCCGTGCGCCTCACGCACCTGCCGACCGGCATCGTCGTCTCGATGCAGAACGAGAAGTCGCAGATCCAGAACCGCGCCGCCGCCATGCGCGTGCTGCAGACCCGCCTGCTGCTGCTGCAGAAGGAGGAGGAGGCCGCGAAGAAGAAAGAGCTCGCCGGCAACATCACGGCGAGCTGGGGCGATCAGATGCGCTCCTACTTCCTCTACGGCCAGCAGCTCGTGAAGGACCTGCGCACCGGCTACGAGTCCGGAAACCCCTCGACCGTCTTCGACGGCGACCTGGACGGCTTCATCTCCGCGGGCATCCGCTGGCGCAAGCGCAAAGACGAGGACTGAGCAGCGCCCGGGACGCGCGGCGCGCCCCGGGGGTAGAATCGTTGCTTCCCTGGATGCTCGATGAGAGCGGGTGAGCGATGAGCACGACCAGAACCTGGCGAACGGCGGGCATCACGGCCGGCGTTCTCCTGCTGTTCGGTGCGGCGATGACCATCCTCGCGGCGGTGATCGGCCTGGAGCCGTCGAACTCGTCCCGCGCTGAAGATCCAGCCACCTCATAGCCGCGCGCGAACGGCGCAGCGGGGTGTCGCTCTTCGGCTCCGCGCGGCGCCCGCTTAGGCTCTAGACGCCATGATCCGATTCGAGAACGTCACGAAGCGCTATCGCGGGACGAAGCGCCCCGCGCTGTCCGGGGTCGATTTCGAGGTGCTGCGAGGCGAGTTCGTCTTCCTCGTCGGCGCGTCGGGCTCCGGGAAGTCGTCCTGCCTCCAGCTCATCCTCCGCGAGGAGTCGCCCAGCTCGGGCCGCGTCGCCGTGCTCGGCCGCGACCTGAAGACCATCGCCAACCGCAAGGTCCCCTACTTCCGGCGGAACATCGGATCCGTCTTCCAGGACTTCCGGCTGCTGCCGTCGAAGACCGTGTACCAGAACGTCGCGTTCACCCTGCAGGTGACCGGCGCCTCGCGCGGGTTCATCCAGCAGGCGGTGCCCGAGGCGCTCGCCCTCGTCGGCCTCTCCGGCAAGGAGAAGCGACTGCCGCACGAGCTCTCCGGCGGTGAGCAGCAGCGCGTGGCGATCGCCCGCGCGATCGTCAACCGACCGCAGATCGTGCTCGCCGACGAGCCGACCGGAAACCTCGACCCGGCCACCTCGGTCGACATCATGCAGCTGCTTGCCCGGATCAACGCGGGCGGCACGACCGTGCTCATGGCCACGCACGAGGCCGGCTTCGTCGACCAGATGCAGCGCCGCGTGATCGAGCTCCGGGACGGCGAGATGGTCCGCGACGAGGTCGGCGGCGGCTACGGCGACACCTCCAACGTGCCGCGCCTCACCCCCGAGGCGATCAAGGGCGCCGCGGCCACGGCCGCCCTCACGGCCGTGCTCGAGGTGCACCGCGAGACGGAGGCGGCGATCGCCGAGCCCAACCGCCCGGGCACCGCGGGGCCGACGTTCGCGCAGGAGCGCCCGCATCAGCAGGATCCCGCCGCGCAGCCCGCGCAGGCGACCGTGAAGCCGGCGGACGAGGCGCGTCCGGTGACGCATCCGATCACGGTCCCGGCCGTCGAGCTCGCCGAGCTCGGCGTGGCAGACCGGCTCGGGCTCGATACCGGCGACGACGAGGAAGTGGGTCCGACGTCATGAGGTTCGGACTCATCATCGGCGAGGCCCTCACCGGGCTCCGCCGCAACGCGTCGATGGTCATCTCCGTCGTGCTGGTCACCTTCGTCTCGCTCACCTTCGTCGGTGCCGCGATCCTGATGCAGGGGCAGATCGGCACGATGCGGGCGTACTGGCAGGACCGCGCCCAGGTCGCGATCTACCTGTGCTCCTCGGTGTCGACGTCCGCCGACTGCGCCGGAGCGCCGGCGACGCAGGACCAGATCAACGCCGTGCGGGCCGAGCTCGAGGGCAGCACGCTCAAGCCGCTGATCACCAAGATCGACTTCCAGACCGCGGACCAGGCCTACCAGGACACGCTGAAACTCGTCGGCAAGGACTACGCCGGCGTGCTGACGGCGGACCAGGTCAACGCCGTGTTCAAGGTGAACCTGAAGGACCAGACCCAGTCTCCCGTGATCGTCGAGGCGTTCGCGGGCGTCAAAGGCGTGGACGAGGTGAAGGATCAGCTGGAGTATCTGGATCCGCTCTTCAACGCGCTCACTGTCGCGACCTACATCGCAGTCGGGATCGCCGTGCTGATGCTGATCGCGGCGGTGCTGCTGATCGGCACCACGATCCGGCTGTCGGCGTACGCGCGGCGGCGGGAGATCGGCATCATGCGCCTGGTGGGGGCGTCGAACCGGTTCATCCAGACCCCGTTCGTGCTCGAGGGCGTGTTCGCGGCGGTGATCGGGTCCGTGCTCGCGAGCGCCGCGGTGCTGCTCGGCGTGCAGTTCGGCGTGCACGACTACCTGAGCAAGCGGGTGCCGTTCATCACCACCTGGGTGGGACTGCAGGACGCGGCCCTCGTGGTGCCCGTGCTGATCGGGATCGGCGTGATCCTCGCCGCCCTCAGCGCCGGGTTCGCGATCCGCCGCTGGCTGCGCGCCTGATAGGCTGACTGGCTGCCGTGCGCCCGCACGGCACGGAATCAGGAGATCGTCATGCCCAGGGAACGCGGGGAGAAGGTCATCGCGACCAATCGTCGCGCACGTCACGACTACAACCTCGAGAAGTCGTACGAGGCGGGACTCGTGCTCACCGGCACCGAGGTCAAGTCGCTGCGCCAGGGGCGTGCCAACCTGACCGACGGCTACGCGTTCATCAAGGGCAACGAGGCGTTCCTCGACGCGGTGCACATCCCGGAGTACTCGCAGGGGCACTGGACCAACCATTCCGCCAAGCGGATCCGCAAGCTCCTCCTGCACCGCGAGGAGATCGCGAAGCTCTCGCATGCGGTCTCCGCCGGCGGCTACACGCTCATCCCGCTGCGGCTGTACTTCTCGGACGGCCGGGCCAAGGTCGAGATCGCCCTGGCCAAGGGCAAGCGCGAGTACGACAAGCGGCAGACCCTGCGCGAGCGCCAGGACACCCGCGAGGCCGAGCGCGCCATGCGCAGCCGCAACCGCATGGGGGAGTGAACCCGGCCGGTTGCGGCGCTCGGGGACCGCTACGGCTGCGGGTCGAACCCGAACACCGCGGCCAGGAAGCGCAGCTCGGCCTCCGTCGCGGCGATGATCGTCTCCGCCTGACGGAAGCCGTGGCCCTCGCCGGGGAACAGCACGTAGTCGTGCGGCACTCCGCGTGCGGCGAGCGCGTCCCTGATCGCCTCCGACTGCGAGGGCGGCACGACCGCGTCGTCCTCGCCCTGCAGGATCAGCACCGGCACGTCGATCCGGTCGGCGTGCGTCAGCGGGGAGCGTTCGAGGTAGACCTGCTGGGCCTCGGGCAGCGGCCCGACGAGCCCGTCCAGGTAGTATCGCTCGAAGTCGTGCGTGTCCTCGGCGAGTCGGCGCAGGTCCACGACGCCGTAGCGGTCGATCCCGGCCGCGAACGCGCCGCCGCGCACCAGGGCGGACAATACGGTCCAGCCGCCGGCGGACCCGCCGCGGATCGCGATGCGCGCGGGATCCGCGATCCCCGCGTCGGACAGCCCCTGCGCCGCGGCGAGCACGTCGTCGACGTCGACGACGCCCCACTGCCCGTCCAGGCGCTCACGGTACGCGCGCCCGTAGCCGGTCGATCCGCCGTAGTTGACCTCGAGCACGCCGATGCCGCGGCTCGTGAAGTAGCTGATCCAGCCCGCGTGGGCCCCGGTGGCGTGCGCAGTCGGACCGCCGTGCACGTGGACGATGTAGGGCGGCAGGGTGGCCGGATCCGGATCCACGTCCGGGTTCGCGGGCGCGTGGTCGAAGGCGTGCACAGGCCCGTGCGGACCGTCGAACGTGACCGGCCGGGCGCCGGGGACCCAGGCCGGGTCCACCCGGTCGCCGCCCCGGAGAGGGCGCACGGCGCCGGAGTCGACGTCGAGCTCCCAGAGGCCCGGAGTGACCTGCGCTCCCTGAGCCGTGATCAGCACCAGGGATCCGCGCGCGTCCTCGAGGCTCAGCTCGGCGTCGAACGGGACGGTCAGCTCGCGGACGCGCGGCTCGGCCTCGCCGGCGACCTGCTCGATGAGCACGAGGCCGTCGGAGCCGTTCGTGCGCACCGCCAGGATCCGCCCGTCCTCGAGCAGCCGTGACCAGCGCTGCCCGAGCACCCAGAGTCCGCCGCCGGTGTCGGCGTCCGTCGGCGCGACCGGCCGCGGCTGCCCGTCCGTGCGCACCCGGTACAGGTTCCAGCGCCCGGTGGGGTCGTCCGCGAGGAGGAGGTCCTCGTCGGACAGCCATTCCGGCTGCAGCGCGGTGCGGGCCGGCAGGACCGTGCGCGCCGCGCTCCCGAGGTCGACGACGACCGCCTCGGCGGTCTCCCACGGCATCCGCCGCTCGTCCCACGCGACGTACGCCAGGCGGGAGCCGTCGGGGGAGAGGGCAGGATGTGCGAAGAAGCCCGGCCCGCGCGCGATCACTGCGATCGCGCCGTCGTCCTCGGCGCCGGAACCGTCCAGCGGGATCTCCACGATGGCCCGCTCGTGCGGCGTGGGCCGCAGATCCTCGCGCACGGCGAACAGCCGGCCCTGCTGCACGCGCAGGCCGCCGTGGCGCGGCCCCGGCACGGTGAGCGGGACCGGTGCGTCGGCACCCGGGTCCAGCCGGTGCACGCGCTGATCCTCGCCGTCGACGAACAGCAGCGCGCCGTCGGGGGTGACCGTCCACGCCCCGCCGCCGTACTCGTGCACCCGCGAGCGCGCATTCCACGGCGCCGGCAGCACCTCGTGCACGGTGCCGTCCGGGTCCTCGCGGAGCACGGTCATCCGCCCGCGGTCCTGCGGCACCGACTCGCTCCACCAGATCGCCTCGTCGGAGTAGCGGGCTCCGTCGATCCGGACGCCGGCGACGGCGAGATCGGCGGCGGACAGCGGAGAGGGCCAGGAGCCGTGCGGGGCGGTCATGGCTCGAGCCTAGAAGAGTGTCCGCCGGGCGGCGCCGCGCCAGGACCGACACATCGTGAAACACAGCGGGCCCCGCGCGCGCGCACGCTTTAGCGTGGGGGGACCGCACCCACCTTGGAGACCGATGTCCTTCGACGCGCCGCCGTTCGCCCCGACCGGGGCCGTCTCGCCGCGCGTGCCGATCTCCTTCGAGCTGTACCCGCCGCGCACCCCGGCCCCCGTCGAGGCGCTGCACGAGACGATCCAGCGACTCGCCTCCGTGTCGCCGCGGTTCATCTCCGTGACGTACGGCGCCGGCGGATCCGTCGGCGGTCGCTCGCTCGACGTGCTGCGCTACATCCGTGCGCACACCTCGGTCGAGCCGCTCGCCCACCTCACCTGCGTGGGCAACACCTACGCGGGCGCGTCACGGTTGATCCGGGAGTTCCTGGATGCCGGCATCATCAGCTTCCTCGCCCTGCGCGGGGACCCGCCGCTCGACGAGACCGAGCCGTTCCTCGGCGATCTGGAGAGCTCCGCGCAACTGGTGCAGCTCATCGACCGAGCCCAGGCCGAGCGCGCCCCCTACACCGAGCGGCCCATCCCCGGCGTCCCCGGCGCGGTGCAGGTGACGCCCCGCAAGAAGGTCAACATCGCCGTCGCGGCGTACCCGAACGGGCATCCCCGCTCCGCCCATCGCCACCAGGACGTCGAGGCGCTGCTCGCGAAGCAGGCCGCGGGAGCGACCCTCGCCATCACCCAGCTGTTCTTCCACGCCGACGACTACTTCGCGTTCGTCGAGCGGGCGCGCCGGGCCGGCGTGACGATCCCGATCCTGCCCGGGATCATGCCGATCACCTCGCCCACGCGGCTGCGGCGGGTGCTCGAGCTGAGCGGCGAGGAGCTTCCCTCCGCGCTGTCGATCGCGCTCGAGGTGGAGCCGACCGTCGAGGGCCGCACGGAGATCGGCGTCGCGCACGCGGCGGCCCTCGTGCGCGAGCTCGTCGACGGCGGCGCCCCCGGCGTGCACCTGTACGCGTTCAACCAGCACCGCACCGTGCTCGGCGTCCTCGAGGACGCCGGCATCCTGCCCGCCACCGCCTCCCGAACCAACGGCGCGCGCTGAGCCGCCTTCCCTCCCCCTTCCGTCAGAGAGGACCGTCATGACCGCATTCCCCGAGGGCACGATCCTGGGCTACCCCCGCATCGGCCGCCGCCGCGAGCTGAAGAAGGCCGTCGAGGCGTTCTGGGCCGGGCGGATCGACGAGGCCGCGCTGGAGGCCACCACGGCGGAGCTCCGTGCGGCCACGCGCGAGCGCCTCGCCGCCCTGGGCCTCGGCCGCGCCGACTCCGCGATCCCGGAGTCGTTCTCCTACTACGACCAGGTGCTCGACGCCGCCGTCACGGTCGGCGCGATCCCCGCGCGCTTCGAGGACCTGCGCTCCGCCGACGGCACGATCGGCCTGCCGGCGTACTTCACGATCGCCCGCGGCGAGGGCGACCGCGCGCCGCTCGAGATGACCAAGTGGTTCGACACGAACTACCACTACCTCGTGCCGGAGATCGGCCCCGACACCGTCTTCTCGCTCTCCAGCGACCGGATCGTGCGCCAGGTGCGCGAGGCGGCCGACGCCGGCTTCCTGACTCGCCCCGTCGTGGTCGGGCCGGTCACGTTCCTCGCGCTGGCCAAGGCCGCCGACGACGCCCCCGAGGGCTTCGACCCGCTGTCGCGCCTGGACGACCTCGTCCCGGTGTACGCCGAGCTGCTCGCCGCGCTCAAGGCCGCGGGCGCGGAGTGGGTGCAGCTCGACGAGCCCGCGCTCGTGAGCGAGTCGCTTCCCGCTTCGGTGGCCGACCTCGGCGCGGCCGCCGAGCGCGCCTACGCGGTCCTCGGCGGTCTCGCCGAGCGTCCGGCCATCTTCGTCGCCGCGCCCTACGCCGCGCTCGACGCGAACTTCGCCGTGCTCGCCGCCGCGCCGATCGAGGCGATCGGCCTGGACCTGGTCCGCGGCACCGTGCCCGCCGCCGTCCCCGGGCTGTCGGACAAGGTTCTCGTCGGCGGCGTGATCGACGGCCACAACATCTGGCGCGCAGACCTGTCCGCCGCCTTCGACACGCTCGAGGCCCTGCGCGGTCTCGGCGCGGCGGGCGTGGCGGCTTCCACCTCGACCTCGCTGCAGCACGTGCCGCACGACGTCGAGGACGAGTCCAGGCTCGACGCGCGGCTGGTGAGCTGGCTCGCATTCGCCGACCAGAAGGTCGCGCAGGTCGTCACGCTCGCCCGCGGCCTCGCCGAGGGTCGCGTCGCGATCGCGGCCGAGCTCGACGCCGCGTCGGCGGCCCTCGCTGACCGTCTCTCCGCGCCCGGTGTGCGCGTGGACGCCGTCCGCGCCCGCACAGCCGCGCTGACCGGCGCCGACTTCGACCGCGGCGACTACGACGCCCGCGTCGCCGCGCAGGACATCGCCCTGGACCTGCCGGCGCTGCCGCTGACCACGATCGGATCCTTCCCGCAGACCGGTGACATCCGCCGCGCCCGTGCGCAGTTCACGAGGGGCGAGATCACTGCGGACGAGTACGACGGCTTCCTCCGCGAGGAGATCGGCCGCGTCGTCGCGCTGCAGGAGGAGCTGGGCCTGGACGTGCTGGTGCACGGCGAGCCCGAGCGCAACGACATGGTGCAGTACTTCGCCGAGAACCTCGACGGGTTCGACGTGACCGAGAACGGCTGGGTGCAGTCGTACGGATCCCGCGCCACCCGGCCGTCGATCCTGTGGGGCGACGTGTCCCGCCCGGCGCCGATCACCGTCGCCTGGTCGCAGTACGCGCAGTCGCTCACCGCGAAGCCGATGAAGGGTATGCTGACCGGCCCGGTCACGATCCTCGCCTGGTCGTTCGTGCGCGACGACCAGCCGCTCGCCGAGACCGCGAACCAGGTGGCACTGGCGCTGCGCGACGAGATCGCCGACCTCGAGGCCGCCGGCATCGGCGTGATCCAGGTCGACGAGCCGGCGCTGCGCGAGCTGCTGCCGCTGAAGAAGGCCGACCAGCCCGCGTACCTGGACTGGTCCGTCGCCTCGTTCCGCCTCTCCACGGCCGGGGCGGCGACGGCCACGCAGGTGCACACCCACCTGTGCTACTCGGAGTTCGGCGTGGTCATCGACGCGATCCGCGCCCTGGACGCCGACGTGACCTCGATCGAGGCCGCGCGCAGCCGGATGGAGGTCGTCACCGACATCGCGGCGGCCGGCTTCGACCACGGCATCGGCCCGGGCGTGTACGACATCCACTCGCCGCGCGTGCCGCAGACCGCCGAGATCGAGGCGCTGCTGCGCCGCGCCGTGCAGGAGATCCCGACGCGTCAGCTCTGGGTGAACCCGGACTGCGGCCTGAAGACCCGCGGCTACGAGGAGACCAACGCCTCGCTGCGCAACATCGTCGAGGCCACCCGCCGCGTCCGCGAGGACGTCGTCGTCACGGCCTGACCGGCTTGCATCGGACTTCTACGTCGAGGCCCCCTCGTAGCGCCGAGGCCCCCTCCCANTGCTGAGAGGGGGCCTCGACACGGAAAGGCCGCGGGCGAGCGGGCGGGCGCGCGGGCGAGCGAAAAGGGGCGGCTCGGATCAGACCGCGCGCAGCACCGCGACGACCTTGCCGAGCACCACGGCGTCGTCGCCGAGGATGGGCTCGAAGGCGCTGTTGCGGGGAAGCAGCCAGACGTGGCCGTCGCGACGGCGGAACGTCTTCACCGTCGCCTCGCCGTCGAGCATCGCGGCGACGATCTCGCCGTTCTCCGCCGTGCCCTGGGAGCGCACGACGACCCAGTCGCCGTCGCAGATCGCGGCGTCGATCATCGACTCGCCGGAGACCTTCAGCATGAACAGGTCGCCCTTGCCGACCAGCTGGCGGGGGAGCGGGAAGATCTCCTCGACCTGCTGCTCGGCCGTGATCGGCACGCCCGCGGCGATCCGGCCCACGAGCGGCACCAGCGCCGCGTCCCCGACGGAGGGGCCCGAATCGGCGGGGTTCTCGGTCGAGAAGCCCGGCAGGTCGATGAGCACCTCCATCGCGCGGGTCTTGCCGGCGTCGCGGCGCAGGTAGCCGCTCAGCTCGAGCTGCCCGAGCTGATGGGTCACGCTGCTCAGCGACTTCAGGCCCACCGCGTCGCCGATCTCGCGCATGCTCGGCGGATAGCCGTTGCGCGCGATCGAGGACTGGATCACCTCGAGGATGGCCATCTGCTTCGCGCTGAGGCTCTTCCGGCGCCGCGTCCGCGGAGCCTCGGACTCGGTGGTCGCGCCGTCGCTCATGCCGTCTCCTTCGTGTGCGCGATGCCCTCAACGTGGCCGGACCGGGGCGTCATCTGCTCGAACCGCGGGAGGCGATTCGAATGTCGGTGGTCCGTGATGAGGTCTGTACATCGAAACCGTATCCGAGAACCGCGCGGATTCGGAAGATCTGTTCGAGTGTGTCGGAGTTGTCGTCGAGACGATCTTCGAAGAACGGTTGACAGATGTTCGACCTCGAAAGTATCTTCGGAACGTAGGTTCGCCTCCCCAGAGGCCCGGAGCGAGATTTCCTCAGACAGAGGGACCTCCTCCGGGGGGAGGCGGACCGACAGCAGATCTAAGGAGAAGCACCATGAGCAGCGTCACCTTCGCCACGAACCGCCCGGTCCTGGGCCGTCCCGCCCTGGGCCGTCCCGCCCTGAGCCGTTCCACTGCGGCCCGGCGCGGGACGCGGCTTCGGATCACCGTGCGCGGCCGACGCGTGCTGGCGGCGCTGGTGACGCTGCCGATCGCCGGCGCGATCGCGTTCGCGGCAGTGAGCGGCGGATCCGCGCTCGCGTCCGGCGAGGTCTCCGGCACGAGCACGTTCGCCACCGTGACGGTCCAGCCCGGCGACACGCTGTGGTCGATCGCCGGCGAGATCGCGCCGCAGGCCGACCCGCGCGACGTGGTCGCGGAGATCTCGACGCTGAACGTCATCGACGGCGGTGCGATCAGCGTGGGCCAGCACCTCGCGATCCCCGCGAAGTACTCCTCGACGGGCCGCTGAAGCAGTCCTCGCGGGGGGCGGAAGCAGTCCCCGACGGGCCGCCGCGGCACCGGCGGGACGACCGCCGACGCGTCACGAAGAGTCACGGCACAGCGTGGCCGCCTAGCATGGCAGAGTGACTGTCTCGATCGAAGACCTACCCCTCCGTGACGATCTCCGCGGGCTGCGCCCGTACGGCGCGCCCCAGGCCTCGCTGGCCGTGGCGCTCAACGTGAACGAGAACACGCATCCGGTGCCGGAGAGGGTCGCGAGCGACATCCTGGACGAGGTCGCCGTCGCTCTCCGCGACGTCAACCGCTACCCCGACCGGGAGTTCACCGAGCTCCGCGAGGCGTTCGCCGGCTACCTCGGGCACGGCCTCGAGGCATCGAACATCTGGGCCGGCAACGGGTCGAACGAGGTGCTCCAGCACATCCTGCAGGCCTTCGCCGGGCCTGGCCGCACGGTCTTCGGCTTCGCGCCCACCTACTCGATGTACCCGCTGCTCGCGCAGGGCACGGGGGCGACCTGGGTGGCCGGTGTGCGCCACCCCGACTATGCGCTCACCGCCGCCGACGCGGTCGCGCAGATCGAGGAGCACCAGCCGGACGTGATCCTGCTGTGCGCGCCGAACAACCCCACCGGCACGCCGCTGCCGCTCGACGTGATCGAGGCGGTGTACGACGCCGCGCGGGGGATCGTGATCGTGGACGAGGCGTACCAGGAGTTCGCGCCGAAGGACTCGCCCTCCGCGCTCACCCTGCTCGAGGGACGTCCGCGGCTCGCCGTGTCGCGCACGATGAGCAAGGCCTTCGCCTTCGCCGGGGCCCGCGTCGGCTACCTCGCCGCCGACCCCGCGTTCATCGACGCGCTCCGCCTCGTCCGGCTGCCGTACCACCTGAGCGCGCTCACCCAGGCCGCCGCGATCGCAGCGCTGCGGAACGCGCCGATCATGCTGGCGATGGTGGACGAGATCGTCGCGCAGCGCGATCGGATCTCCGCCACCCTCGAGGCCCTCGGCTATGACCCGCACCCGTCGTGGTCGAACTTCGTGCTGTTCGGCGGCGTGACGGATCCCGCCGCGACGTGGCGCGCGCTGTACGACAAGGGCGTGCTCATTCGCGACGTCGGGATCCCCGGCCACCTGCGGGTCACGGCCGGCACGGAGGCCGAGACCACCGCGTTCCTGGAGGCTCTGGCCTCGGTAGGATCGGCGTCATGACCGCCGAGAATGCAACCGCGGCGCGGGTCGCGCGCCGCACCCGTTCGACGTCCGAGTCCACCGTCGAACTCGAGATCGACCTCGACGGCACCGGTCAGAGCCACATCGACACCTCCGTGCCGTTCTTCGACCACCTGCTCACCGCGTTCGCGAAGCACTCGCTGACCGACCTCACCGTGCGCTCCTCGGGCGACACGCACATCGACGCGCACCACACCGTCGAGGACGTCGCGATCGTCCTCGGGCAGGCGATCCGCGAGGCGCTGGGCGACAAGTCCGGCATCTCCCGCTACGGCGACGCGCTCGTCCCGCTCGACGAGGCGCTCGCGCAGGCCGTCGTCGACATCTCCGGCCGTCCCTACCTCGTGCACGAGGGCGAGCCCGCCGGATACGAGCACCACCTCATCGGCGGGCACTTCACGGGTTCGCTGGTGCGGCACGTGTTCGAGGCCATCGCGTACAACGCCGCCCTCACCGTGCACGTCCGCGTGATCAGCGGCCGCGATCCGCACCACATCGCCGAGGCCGAGTTCAAGGCGTTCGCGCGCGCGTTCCGTCAGGCGAAGGCGCTCGACCCGCTGGTGTCCGGCGTGCCGTCCACGAAGGGCGCTCTATGAGCGCGGCCGCAGAGAGGCGCCGGCCCACCGTCGCGGTCTTCGACTACGGCTCGGGCAACGTGCACTCCGCGGTGAAGGCGCTGATCCGCGCGGGCGCCGACGCCGAGCTCACCGGGGACCGCACGGCGGCGCTCGAGGCCGACGGTCTGGTCGTGCCCGGGGTCGGCGCGTTCGCGGCCGTCCGCGAGGCCCTCGCCGCGCACGGCGGGGACGAGATCATCGAACGCCGCCTGGCCGGCGGACGCCCGGTGCTCGGCATCTGCGTCGGCATGCAGGTGCTGTTCGCGCACGGTGTGGAGCGCGGCGTCGAGATCGACGGTCTCGGCGAGTGGCCCGGCGTGGTCACCGAGCTGGACGCGCCGGTGCTGCCGCACATGGGCTGGAACACCGTCGAGCCCGGCGAGGGCAGCACGCTGTTCCGCGGCATCGAGGACGAGCGCTTCTACTTCGTGCACTCCTTCGCCGCGCAGTCGTGGGAGCTCGACGTGATCCCGCCGTTCCCGGCGCCGGCGCTCACCTGGGCCACGCACGGCTCGCGGTTCCTCGCCGCGGTCGAGAACGGCCCGCTGTCGGCGACACAGTTCCACCCGGAGAAGTCCGGCGAAGCCGGCATCCGGCTGCTGGGCAACTGGATCTCGACGCTCTGAGCACCCCTCCGAACCACCCGACACGAATTCCCCGACCCAAGGACGACATGAACGAGTTCGCACAGGCACCCTCCCTGACCCTGCTCCCGGCGGTCGACGTCGCCGGCGGGCAGGCGGTCCGGCTGACCCAGGGGGAGGCCGGATCCGAGACGAGCTACGGCGACCCGCTGGACGCGGCCGCCGAATGGGCCGATCAGGGCGCCGAGTGGATCCACCTCGTCGATCTCGACGCCGCGTTCGGCCGCGGCAGCAACGCGCCGATCCTGCGCCGCGTCATCAAGCAGTTCCGCAGCGTGAACGTCGAGCTCTCCGGCGGCATCCGCGACGACGCCAGCCTGGAGGCGGCCCTGGAGAGCGGCGCCGCCCGGATCAACCTCGGCACCGCCGCGCTGGAGAACCCGGAGTGGGCGGCCGACGTGATCGCCCGCTACGGCGAGGCGGTCGCGGTGGGCCTCGACGTGCGCGGCACCACCCTGGCCGCACGCGGCTGGACGAAGGAGGGCGGCGACCTGTGGACGGTCCTGGACCGCCTGGAGGACGCGGGCTGCAGCCGTTACGTCGTCACCGACGTCACCAAGGACGGCACGCTGCGCGGCCCGAACCTCGAGCTGCTCCGCGAGATCACGGCGCGCACGCCGAAGCCGGTCGTCGCGTCCGGCGGCATCGCCAACCTCGACGACATCGCGGCCCTGCGCGAGCTGGTTCCGCTCGGCGTCGAGGGTGCGATCGTCGGCAAGGCGCTGTATGCGGGCGCGTTCACCCTGGCCGAGGCACTGGATGTCGCCGGAGCCTGACGACTCGTCGCCCGTCGGGCCGGCTGCGCCAGCGTGCGACCACGGCTCGCACGGTCACGACGACCACGGCGCGCACGGTCACGACCACGGCGCGGCGGACTCCGCGGGCGTCCCCTGGGCGGGCCGCTCGTTCCAGGAGAACCCTCGCGCGGGCGATGACGGATCCGCGGATCCGGCCCTCTGGGACGCGCTGACGCGGTTCCGGGCAGGTCTGGGCTCGCAGACGGAAGTCGTCGACGCGTTCCGCGCGGCCCGCGTGCTCGTGCCGCTGGTCGCGGAGAAGGGGGAGGAGGGCGTCGCGCCCTCCGGACTCGCGGTGGACAAGACCCAGGAGCTCTCGCTGGTCACGGTCGCCGCTCCCGACGGGCGCACCGTGCAGCCCGCCTTCAGCAGCGTCGACACCCTGCGCGCGTGGGATCCCCAGGCGCGTCCCATCCCCGCCGAGGCGGTGCGCGTGGCGCTGTCCGCCTCGAGCGGGGACGCGGACCTGATCGTGCTGGATCCTGGATCCGACACCGAGTTCGTGCTGCGCCGCCCCGCGGTGTGGGCGGTCGCGCAGGGGCAGGCGTGGGAGCCCGGCTTCCTGTCGCCCGAGGTCTACGCCGGGCTGCAGGAGAGCGTCGGCACCGAGCTCGCCGTGATCGACGTGGCCGTCTCGGCGGGCGACCCGGAAGCGCGGCTGCGCGGTCCGGAGCTGGTCGTCACGCTCGAGCTGGTCGAGGGCCTGGACCGGGAGACGCTGGACGCGGTGCTGGCGCGCCTCGCGCAGCGCTGGGCGGCCGACGACAGGATCGCGGTGCTGGTCGACTCGCTCACCGTGAAACTGCGCGCGAGCGCCTGAGCCGCCTTCGCGGAGCGGTTCAGGCGGCCGGTCAGCTGACCGGGCCGGTCCACTTCTCGCCCGGCCCCTGACCGATCGGGTCGGGGATCACCGACGCCTCGCGGAACGCGAGCTGGACCGAGCGGAGACCGTCGCGCAGCGAGCGCGCGTGCATGTCGCTGATCTCGGGAGCCGCGGCCGTGATCAGGCCCGCCAGCGCGTTGATCAGCTTGCGCGCCTCGTCGAGGTCCTTCTGCGTCTCGGGGTCGTCCGCGAGGCCCACCTTGACGGCCGCGGCGCTGAGCAGGTGCACGGCGGCGGTCGTGATCACCTCCACGGCGGCGACGTCCGCGATGTCGCGCGTCGCCTCGGCGGCGACATCGGGGGACGCGGGGGAGACGTGCTCGTGGCCGTCGGAGGCGGGAGAGGTCACTTCTGCCGACTTTCTGAAGGCGGTCGCCTTCTGATAGACTTCTGCGGGCTCCGGGACTTCGCGTCCCGGCACGAAAGAGGATTCACTTCCCACCCGCGCTTGCCGCTCAAGGCTACCGGGTTCAGCACTCCGCCGATTCACGTCGGCAGTCCGACTGCGGTCGGCCCCGAGGAGACCCGGGGAGGGTGCCGCCGGCGTCTGAGTGCCGGCGGGTGGGACGATTCCGCTTTCGCCCGTGATCCATCCGGATCGCGGAGGCCGAAACCATCGTCTAAGGAGTCCGCATCAGCGATCCCCGCACCAATGAGCGCATCCGCGTCCCCGAGGTCCGCCTCGTCGGCCCCGCGGGTGAGCAGATCGGCGTCGTCCGCATCGAGGCCGCACTGCGTCTTGCACAGGAGGCCGACCTCGATCTCGTCGAGGTGGCCCCGAACTCGAAGCCTCCCGTGGTCAAGATCATGGACTACGGCAAGTTCAAGTACGAGGCTGCGCAGAAGGCGAAGGAAGCTCGCCGCAACCAGGCGAACACGATCCTCAAGGAGGTGCGCTTCCGTCTGAAGATCGAGGCGCACGACTACACGACCAAGCTCAAGCGCGCCGAGGGCTTCCTGAAGGCCGGCGACAAGGTGAAGGCGATGATCCTGTTCCGCGGTCGCGAGCAGTCCCGCCCCGAGCAGGGCGTGCGCCTGCTCCGCAAGTTCGCGGAGGACGTGGCCGAGTTCGGCACGGTGGAGTCCAACCCCACCATCGACGGACGCAACATGGTCATGGTGGTCGCCCCGCTGAAGAACAAGTCCGAGGCCAAGGCCGAGCAGAACGCGGTGCGCGACGCGCAGCGCGCGGCGAACAAGCAGGCCGCCCGCGACGCCAAGGCGCCCGGCGCGCCGGCCGCTCCCGCGCCGTCCGCGGAGTGATCCGCGCGGCGCGCGAAGCCCCACAGACTCCCGCAACGCGCGGGCAGAACCCTGTCGCCCACACGGGCGCCATACGAAGGAAGAGAAGATGCCGAAGCAGAAGACCCACTCGGGTGCCAAGAAGCGCTTCAAGATCACCGGCAGCGGCAAGCTGAAGAAGCAGCAGGCGAACATGCGCCACAACCTCGAGCACAAGTCGAGCCGCCGCACCCGCCGCCTCAACCAGGACCAGGTGCTGTCGAAGGCTGACACCAAGGTCGCCAAGAAGCTCCTCGGCCGCTGACGCGCCCGATCTCACGAACAGGAACACACGAAAATGGCTAGAGTCAAGCGCGCCGTCAACGCTCACAAGAAGCGTCGCGTCATCCTCGAGCGCGCCTCGGGATACCGCGGCCAGCGCTCGCGTCTGTACCGCAAGGCGAAGGAGCAGGTCACCCACTCGCTCGTCTACGCGTACCGCGACCGTCGCAAGCGCAAGGGCGACTTCCGTCGTCTGTGGATCCAGCGCATCAACGCCGCTGCCCGCCAGAACGGCATCACGTACAACCGCTTCATCCAGGGCCTCGGTCTCGCCGGCGTCCAGGTCGACCGCCGCATGCTCGCCGAACTCGCGGTGAACGAGCCCGCGACCTTCGCGGCTCTGGTCGAGGTCGCCCGCAAGGCTCTGCCGGCGGACGTCAACGCGCCGAAGTCGGCTGCGTAAGCACGAACTCTGAGCCCGTCGTAGGGCTCGAAGGGGCGTCGTCCGTGCGGACGGCGCCCCTTCGGGGTCTCTAGACTGTGAGCGTGCTGGAGAACCCCCGATCCCCGCGCGTGCGCGCCGTCGCCAAGCTGACCAAGCGGAGCGCCCGGACCGAGACCGGTCTGTTCCTGCTGGAGGGTCCGCAGGCGGTGCGCGAGGCGCTGTCCTACCGGCCCGACGCGATCGTGGAGCTGTTCGCGACCCCGACCGCGTGGGACAAGCACGTCGACCTGCGCACCGCGGCGGCCGCCGTCGACGTGCGCTTCGAGTACGTCACCGAGTTCGTGCTCTCCGCGATGGCCGACACCGTCACGCCGCAGGGCGTGATCGCGGTGGCCAGGCAGACCCCCACGTCGGTGCGCGACATCTTCGCCGCGAACCCCCGTCTCGTCGCGATCTGCGAGGAGGTGCGGGATCCGGGGAACCTCGGCACCATCATCCGCGCCGCCGATGCCACCGGTGCCGACGCGGTCGTGCTCACCGGCCGCACGGTCGACCTGTACAACCCGAAGGTGGTGCGCTCCACCACGGGTTCGCTCTTCCACCTTCCCGTCTCGGTGGGAGGGGACCTCGCCGACGTCGTCACGCGCGCGCACGCGGCGGGGCTGCAGGTGGTCGCGGCCGACGTGAAGGGCGACGACCTGCTCGCGGCCCGGGCCGACGGCGTGCTCGCGGGGCCGACCGCCTGGCTGTTCGGAAACGAGGCGCACGGCCTCGAGGAGGGGGCGCTGGAGCTCGCCGATCGCGCGCTGCGGCTGCCGATCTTCGGCCGCGCCGAGTCCCTCAACCTCGCGACCGCCGCGAGCGTGTGCCTGTACGAGAGCGCGTTCGCGCAGCGCGCCTGATCGGGTTCCTCATGGGCCGGCTGACAGCGTGCACGGGCGTCCGGAGGGACAGACGCCCGGGGCGAGGGCGCGCATGAAGATCCTGATCGTCGAGGACGACGAGCGCGTCGGGGACGCGCTCGCGGGCTTCCTCGGGCGCGCCGGCTACGCGACGGAACGGGCGATGGACGGGAGCAGCGCCATGGCCGCGCTGGGCACGGACACGGAGGTCGTGCTCCTCGACCTCGGGCTGCCCGACATCGACGGGATCGAGCTGTGCCGCCGGATCCGAGCGGTCAGCGGTGTCCCCGTGCTCATCGCGACCGCCCGCAGCCAGGTGCACGAGCGGATCCGCGGGCTCCGTGCCGGGGCGGACGACTTCCTCGTCAAGCCTTACGACGTGCAGGAGCTGCTCGCCCGCATCGAGGCGGTCACCCGCCGCGCCCAGGCGCTGCCGGGGGAGACCGGCCCGGTCGGGATCGACATCGACGGCGTGCGGATCGACCTGGTCGCGCGCCGGGTGCTCGTCGACGGCGAGCCTGTCGAGCTGACCCGCAAGGAGTTCGACATCGTCGCGGTGCTCGCCCGGTACCCGGGCGTCGCCGTGCCCCGGGAGCGGCTGATCCGCGAGGTGTGGAACACGGACTGGCAGAGCTTCGCGCGCTCGCTCGAGGTGCACGTGGCCTCGATCCGGCGCAAGCTCGGCCGGCCCGCGCTGATCGAGACCGTGCGCGGGGTCGGCTACCGGCTGACGGGGCTCTGAGCCGTGCGCCGCAGGCTCTTCGTCGTGTTCCTGGTGCCGCTCGCCGCGGTGCTGGTGCTGCTCGGCGGCGCCTACGGCTGGGCCACCTCGCGCAGCGTGCAGCAGGCGTTCTACACCCAGCAGGTCGGCGATCTCGGCACCTTCGTGACGAGCGCCAGGCAGGCGCTGCACTCGGGCAGCGCCACCGTGCTGGACGGCGAGCTGCGCCGTTACCGGGAGCTGTACGGCACCAGGGTCGTCGTGGTGGACCGCACCGGCCGGCCCTGGGCCCCGCTCGAGGACGCCTCCCTCGTGCTGGACGAGCCCACCGCGGGCAAGGTGCAGCTCGCGCTGTCCGGGCGGCGCGGCGACCTGCCAGAACCGGTGCTGCTGCCCTGGCAGTTCGCGGAGCAGGCGCTGGTCGAGCCGATCGTCGACGACGGCGACGTGATCGGCGCCGTCGTGATGTCCGCGAGCGTCGACGCCCCGCGCGCCGAGATCGAGCGCCAGTGGATCGTGCTCGCGATCGTGTGCGTGCTCGCGATCGGCGTCGGCCTGCTCGTGGTGGTGCGGCTCGCGACCTGGGTGCTGAAACCGGTGCACCGGGTCGACTTGGCGATGGAGGCGATCGAGCGCGGCGACATGGACGCGAGGATCGCGGACGACACCGGCCCGCCCGAGCTGCGGCGGATGATCCTGCTGTTCAACCGGATGGCGGGGGAGATCGAGCGGGTGGTGTCCCGGCAGCAGGAGTTCGCCCTGAACGCCTCGCACGAGCTGCGCAACCCGCTCAGCGCGCTGCTGCTGCGCCTGGAGTCGCTCGCGACGGGGCTCGACCGCAGCTGGGACGCGGAGGTCGAGGCGACCCGTGAGGAGGGCCGCCGGATGACCCGGATCCTGGACACGCTGCTCGGGTTCGCCCGCGGCGCCGACCGTGCAGCGCTGAGCGAGCCGATCGACCTCGCCGCGCTCGCCGAGCGCCGGGTGGCGGCCTGGCGAGACGCGGCGGCGGCCAAGGGCGTGTCGCTCGCGCTGCACCTCGACGGCCCGCTGCTCGGCGCCGCCGACGAGACGATCACCGAGGGCGCGCTGGACGCGGTCATCGACAATGCGGTCAAGTTCTCGCCGGCGGGCAGCGCGATCGACGTGTCCACCGAGCGCGACGCGGACGGCTGCGTGCTCGCCGTGCGCGACCGCGGGCCAGGGATCCCGGAGGACGAGCTCGCGCACGCGACCGACCGGTTCTGGCGCAGCGCCAGCACCCGCTCGACGCCGGGATCGGGGCTGGGCCTCGCGATCGCGAACGACCTGCTCGCAACGGTCGGCGGGCGCCTGCGGGTCGAGGCGGCGGACGGCGGAGGACTGCGCGTGCTGCTGCTCCTGCCCGCGGCGGAGGCGCGATGATCGCCCGCGCCCGCAGGATCTCCGTCGCCCTCGTCGGCCTGTGCCTGGCCGCGCTGTGCCTGGTGTCGCTGCCAGGGTGCGCGCCGGCCGACCGCGGCTGGGCGGACCGGCCGCAGACGATCGCGGGGGGCGGCACGACCGGCGTGTACTACGCGTACGGCGCGCACCTGGCCGCCGCTCTCTCGGAGCAGCTCGGCGCGCGGTTCTCGGTGCAGTCGACCAACGGATCCGTCGACAACCTGCAGCGGGTCGCCTCCGGCGAGGCCGTGCTCGGCTTCGCCCAGGGCGACGCCGTCGCCGATGCCGCCGCCGGGACGGGCGCCTTCGACCGGCGGATCCCCGTCGTCGCGGTCGCCCGGCTGTACGACGAGTACGTGCACATCGTCGTGCGTGCCGGATCCGACGTGCAGGGCGTGCATGATCTCGCCGGTCGCGCGGTGTCCCTGGGCGCGAAGGGATCCGGCGTCGAGGTCGTCTCGCATCGGATCCTCACCGGCGCGGGGGTCGACGCGGCCGCCATCCGCAATCCGCAGCTCGGCCTCGAGGCCTCGATCACCGCGCTGCAGCGGGGCGACATCGACGGGTTCTTCTGGGTCGGCGGGCTGCCGACGCCCGGCATCGAGAAGCTCGCCGCGGGAACGCCCATCCGGCTGCTGTCGATCCCGCCCGCGGTCGTGGACGCCGTCAACGCGGCCCACGCGGGGGCCTACCGGCAGGCGGACTTCCCCGTGGGCGTCTACGGCGTCCCCTCCGCCACGGTCACGATGACGGTGCCGAACTATCTGGTGAGCAGGGCGGATGCTCCCGAGAGCCTCATCCACGACGTCGCCCGCGTGCTGTTCGACGCGCGCGCGTCGATCGCCAAGGACGTCCCGGCGGCCGCGCTCCTGGACCGGCGGCAGGCGATCTTCACCGACCCGATCGCGCTGCACCCCGGCGCGATCCGGTACTACCGCGAGACGCACGGCTGAGGGGTCGGCGCATTTCTCGCACTCTCCTCAAGAATCCCTCAAGGCAGCAGACAGGAGCGCTCTCCGGCGCATAGCCTCAGGGCGTCACCGCCGGGTCTCCGGCACCGTCGATTCACTGGAGAGTCAGCCATGACCGATGCCCGTGCCACCGCGTCTCCCGGAGCACCCCTTGTGGTGGTCGACCACGTGCAGAAGCACTACGGCGACTTCCAGGCGCTCGCCGACATCGACCTCACCGTGCACAAGGGCGAGGTGGTCGTGATCATCGGCCCGTCCGGATCCGGCAAGTCGACGCTCTGCCGCACGATCAACCGCCTCGAGACGATCACCAGCGGATCCATCACGATCGACGGCGAGAAGCTCCCGGCCGAGGGCAAGGGGCTCGCGCAGCTGCGCGCCGACGTCGGCATGGTGTTCCAGTCGTTCAACCTGTTCGCCCATCTGACGATCCTGGAGAACGTCACGCTCGGCCCGATCAAGGTCCGCGGCATGAAGAAGGCCGCCGCCGAGAAGGAGGCCATGCAGCTGCTCGAGCGCGTGGGCGTGGCGCAGCAGGCGTCCAAGCTGCCCGCGCAGCTCTCCGGCGGCCAGCAGCAGCGCGTCGCGATCGCGCGCGCGCTCGCGATGCACCCCAAGGTGATGCTGTTCGACGAGCCCACCAGCGCGCTCGATCCGGAGATGATCACCGAGGTCCTCGACGTGATGATCGAGCTGGCCGCGTCCGGCATGACCATGATCGTCGTCACCCACGAGATGGGGTTCGCGCGCAAGGCGGCGAACCGCGTGGTCTTCATGGCCGACGGACGCATCCTCGAGGAGGCCGAGCCGGAGCAGTTCTTCACGAATCCGCAGAGCGACCGCGCCAAGGACTTCCTGTCCAAGCTGCTCACGCACTGATCCCGCACCACAGCACCTGCACCACAGCAACCTGCACCACCGAAGGAGAGACGCACATGCTGAAGACACGCACCCTCGCGGGGGTCGGCCTCGCGGTCGCCGCCCTGCTCGCACTCACCGGCTGCAACAGCGGCAGCCCCACCTCGCCCGGAGCCAAGGGCGAGGGGAACACCCCGACGAGCGACAAGCCGCTGTTCGAGGTCGCGAAGGACGTGAAGCTCACGGGCAGCCCGACGTTCGACCGGATCACCAAGAACGGCAAGATCACGATCGGCGTCAAGGAGGACCAGCCCGGCCTCGGCTACAAGGACGCGACCACCGGCAAGCGCAGCGGCTTCGACATCGACATCGCGCGCTGGATCGCCGCGTCCCTCGGATACGACGACAGCAAGATCGAGTACAAGGCGATCCCGTCCGCGAACCGCGAGCAGGCGATCGTGAACGGCGACGTGGACTACTACGTCGGCACCTACTCGATCACCGACAAGCGCAAGGCCGTGATCGACTTCGCCGGCCCGTACTTCGTCACGGGTCAGGGCCTGCTGGTCCGCAAGAGCGAGGACACCATCAAGAGCGAGAAGGATCTCGCCGGCAAGACGGTGTGCTCGGCGACCGGCTCGACGCCGCTGCAGAACATCCAGGCCAACTTCCCGCAGACCAAGGCGGTCGGCCTCGACCTGTACTCGGCCTGCGTGGAGCAGCTGATCAACAAGCAGGTCGACGCGGTCACCACCGACCAGGCGATCCTGATCGGCTACGCCGCACAGGACCCCGAGGAGCTCAAGGTCGTCGGCGAGCCGTTCACGACCGAGAAGTACGGCGTGGGCCTGGCCAAGGGCGACACCGCGATGAAGACCTTCGTCGACAAGATGTTCACCGACGGCGGGGACACCTGGAAGGCGATCTTCGACAAGAACCTCGGCGCGAGCGGCATGAAGGTCACCCAGCCCGCCGTCGAGCAGTAGGCCCCGAGACGGTGCGGCCGGAACCGGGGGGCACCCGGCCGCACCTCCCGTCGACATCCGTCACTCACGTCCCGTCCTGAAGGAGCCATCGCGTGGACGCACTGCTGGGAAATCTCGACCTGTGGGGGCAGGCGATCCTGAACACCGTCGTGCTGTTCCTCGGCGGCGGGGTGCTGGCGCTCGTGCTGGGCACGATCGTCGGCGCGATGCGGGTCTCGCCCGTGCCGATCGCCCGCGCGGTCGGCACGGTGTACGTGAACCTCATCCGCAACACCCCGCTCACCCTGGTGTTCTTTTTCTTCGTGTTCGGCTATCCCAAGCTGGACCTGCCGGAGATCCCGGCGCTGCCGCTCGCGATCATCGCGATCGGCATCTACACCGCGACCTACGTGGCCGAGGTGCTCCGCGCCGGCATCAACACCGTCCCCGTCGGCCAGGCCGAGGCGGCTCGCGCGATCGGGCTGACCTTCGGCCAGGTGATGACCCTGGTCATCGTCCCGCAGGCGTTCCGCTCCGTCGTCCCGCCGATGATGAGCGTGTTCATCGCGCTGCTGAAGAACACCACGATCGCGGCGGGCTTCGGCGTGGCCGAGCTCGCCGCCCTCCGCGCGACGGTCGCCGACTCCGGCAACCGGCCGGGTACCGTCATGGAGATCCTGCTCTGGGTCGCCGTCGTCTTCATCGTGCTGGTGACGCTGCTGAGCCTGGCTCAGCGGCACTTCGAGAAGAAGTGGAGGATCGCCCGATGAGCGGCGCATCCGTTCTCTACGACGTCCCCGGTCCCCGCGCCGTGCTGCGGAACCGGATCCTCGGGGCCGCGACCGTGCTCGTCGTGCTCGCGGTCATCGGCTTCGTCGTCTACCGGTTCGCCGCGACGGGGCAGTTCGACGCCGCACGCTGGAACCTGTTCAGCTACACGCTGGTGTGGCAGGGCATGGTGCAGGCGCTGTGGGCCACCGTCAGCGCGTTCCTCGCCGCTGCGGTCGGCAGCCTCGTGCTCGGCTTCGTGCTCGCGCTCGGCCGGCTCTCGGAGCACGCCTGGCTGCGGGTGCCGGTCAC
Source organism: Microbacterium sp. 22242 (assembly GCF_052045495.1). Taxonomy (NCBI): domain Bacteria; kingdom Bacillati; phylum Actinomycetota; class Actinomycetes; order Micrococcales; family Microbacteriaceae; genus Microbacterium; species Microbacterium sp. 22242. Next base: position 359,858 of record NZ_JBQEOZ010000001.1, read on the forward strand.
GGTCGTGGTCGAGCTGCTGCGCGCCGTGCCGGTGCTGGTCATGATGATGATCTTCTACTACGGCATCAACTCGATCCCCGGCGGTGCCGTCAAGATGACGCCGTACGCCGCGGTCGTGATCGGCCTGGTGCTCTACAACGGCTCCGTGCTCGCCGAGGTGCTCCGTGCCGGCATCGAGTCCCTGCCGCGCGGGCAGAAGGAGGCCGGGTACGCCATCGGGCTGCGCAAGTCCGGTGTGATGGCGTTCATCCTGCTGCCGCAGGCGATCAGGGCGATGCTGCCGGTCATCGTCGCGCAGCTGGTGGTGACGCTCAAGGACACGGCGCTCGGCTTCATCATCACCTACCCCGAGCTGATCTACTACGCGAAGTACCTGAGCTCGCAGCCGGGTCGCCCGCTGCTGCAGGCCGGGCTGATCGTCGCCGTCATCTACATCGCGATGTGCCTGATCCTGTCCGGTGTCGCGAAGTGGCTCGAAGGACGCACCCGGCGCTCGCCGAAGGTGAGGGGCTACCTGTCCGACTCCGGCGACCACGACCCGCGGATCCATGACGGCAGCACGGTGACGGAGGTCATCGCCATGCAACGCGGGGCCGGGAAGTTCGACGGCACCGGCGCCGGTCCCCGCGTCTGAGCGGGCGCTCCCGTAGCATCGGGACGATGCACGTCGAACCCGTCTCGGAGCATCCGGCCGCCGTGAGCCGGACCCTCGAGCAGTGGCTGGATCCGGTTCTCGCCGCCTCCTGCCCGCCGGAATTCGGCACGCGCCTGCGCGAGATCGCGGACGCCAGGGCCGGCAGGGCGGCGATGTGGGCCGCGTTCGCGAGTCTCGGCGCCTCTGCCGCGCTGTTCTCGCTCGTGATGCTCGTCGTGACGGGGCAGGTCGCCCCCACGCTGCCGTGGGCGATCGTTGGCGTCGTCGTGGCTGTCACGAGCGTGCTGCTCCTGCGCCGGACGCACCGCTGGATCCCGCGACCCGGCGCCTCGGTCTCCACTCGCGGACCGGGCAGCCTGCGTGGCGGCCTGTGGGCGGCGGGCACGATCCTGTTCTTCGTCAACGTCTTCCTCGTGATCAGCGCGTTCACGACCGGCCAGGCGACCGCCCTCGTCCTGGTCGATCTCGGGCTGGTGCTCCTGCTGGTGTCCGGCTTCGTCGTCCCGCCCGCCATCCTCGGCTCGGCCCGGCCGGCCCTGCGCCGGCAGGCGGCCCGGGATCCGCGGCTCATGGCGACCCTGGAACGCGAGCGCGTCACGTGGGCGCCCGACCGGCGCACCGGCATGTTCGGCCCGCTCTGACGGAGTCCGCCCCGGCACGGGCCCGTTCCGGCGCGCCGGTAGACTCGACTCTCGTGTCCGACAACGCACAGACCACTCCTGACATCAGCCCCGAGGCGGTGGAGACCGCCGTCGAGGCCGCGCTCGCCGCGATCGGGTCCGCGGCCGACACCGCTCAGCTCAAGGCTGCGCGTGCCGCGCACGTCGCGGAGGGCTCGCCGCTCGCGATCCTGAACGCGTCGATGCGTCAGGTCGCGCCCGAGCACAAGGCCGCCTTCGGCAAGCTCATCGGACAGGGCCGCGGCCGTGTCACGCAGGCGCTCGCCGCGAAGGAGGCCGAGCTCGCGGCCGCCGAGACCGCGGCCCGCCTGGAGGCCGAGCGCGTGGACATCACGGCGGTCGCCTCGCGCACCCGCGTGGGCGCCAGGCACCCGCTCACGCTGCTGCAGGAGCAGATCTGCGACGTGTTCGTCGGGATGGGCTGGGAGATCGCGGAGGGCCCCGAGCTCGAGCACGAGTGGTTCAACTTCGACGCGCTGAACTTCGACGTCGACCACCCCGCGCGCCAGGAGCAGGACACGTTCTACGTGGATCCCTCCTCCCGCCACCTCGTGATGCGCACGCACACCAGCCCGGTGCAGGTGCGCTCGATGCTCGATCGCGAGCTGCCGATCTACGTGCTCTGCCCTGGCCGGGTCTACCGCACCGACGAGTTCGACGCCACGCACCTGCCCGTGTTCACCCAGTTCGAGGGCCTCGTCGTGGACAAGGGCATCTCGATGGCGCACCTCAAGGGCACGCTCGACCACGTCGCGCGCCAGCTGTTCGGCCCGGAGGCGAAGACCCGCTTCCGCACCAACTACTTCCCGTTCACGGAGCCCTCCGCCGAGCTCGACCTGTGGCACCCGACCTTCAAGGGCGGCGCGCGCTGGATCGAGTGGGGCGGCTGCGGCATGGTCAACCCCAACGTGCTGCGCGCGGCCGGGATCGACCCCGACGTGTACAGCGGCTTCGCGTTCGGCATGGGGGTCGAGCGCGCGCTCATGTTCCGCAGCGACGTGCAGGACATGCGCGACATGGCCGAGGGCGATGTCCGTTTCAGCGAGCAGTTCGGGATGGTGGTGTGATGCGCGTCCCGCTTTCGTGGCTGCGTGAGTACGTGGACGTGGCCGAGGACGTCACGCCGGACGACGTCTTCGCGGCGCTCGTCTCGGTCGGCTTCGAGGAGGAGGAGCTGATCGGCTTCGACATCTCGGGCCCCGTCGTCGTCGGTCAGGTGCTCTCCTTCGAGGAGGAGCCGCAGTCCAACGGCAAGACGATCCGCTGGTGCCAGGTCGACGTGGGCCCGCTCCCGGTCGCTGAGCCTGTCGAAGCGACAGGGACCGATCACGATGTCCGCGGCATCGTCTGCGGCGCGAGCAACTTCGCCGTCGGCGACAAGGTCGTGGTGACGCTGCCCGGCGCCGTGCTGCCCGGCCCGTTCCCGATCGCCGCCCGCAAGACCTACGGGCACGTCTCCGACGGCATGATCGCCTCGGCCCGCGAGCTGGGGCTGGGCGACGAGCACAACGGGATCCTGATCCTGTCCGAGCTCGGCATCGACGCGCCCGTCGGCACCGACGCGATCGCGCTGCTGGGACTGGACGACGTCGCCGTCGACATCAACGTGACGCCCGACCGCGGCTACGCGTTCTCGCTCCGCGGCGTGGCCCGCGAGTACGCGCATGCCACCGGAGCGACGTTCCGCGACCCGGCCGATCGCGACTTCGCCGAGCTGCAGCCCGGCACCGGGTTCACGGCCGTCGTCGACGACACGGCGCCGATCCGGGGCAACGTCGGCGCGACCGAGTTCGTCACGCGTGTGGTGCGCGGCGTGGATCCGTCCCGGCCCACCCCGCCGTGGATGATCGCCCGGCTCACGCTCGCCGGCATGCGCTCGCTCGGCGTGCTCATCGACATCACCAACTACGTGATGCTCGAGCTCGGCAACCCCGTGCACGGCTACGACCTGGACAAGCTCGACGGCGGCATCGTGGTCCGCCGTGCGACGCCCGGGGAGACCATGGTCACCCTGGATGGCCAGCAGCGCACGCTCAGCGGCGAGGACCTGCTCATCACCGACGCGTCAGGCCCGATCGGCCTCGCCGGCGTGATGGGCGGCGGCACCACCGAGATGAGCTGCACCACCCGCAACGTGCTGATCGAGGCGGCGACGTTCGACCCGATCACGATCGCGCGCACCGCCCGCCGGCACAAGCTGCCCAGCGAGGCCTCCAAGCGGTTCGAGCGCGGCGTGGATCCGCTCATCCCGTTCGCCGCCGCGCGCCGGGTCGCCGACCTCATGGTCTCCCTCGCCGGCGGCACCCTCACGGAGGAGGGCGGTGCGCTCTTCGCCGAGGTGCAGATCGAGGGGATCGACCTGCCTGCGGGCTTCGTGCAGGGCCTCATCGGCGTGGACTATGCGGACGAGGAGGTCGTCGGCGCGCTCGAGACGATCGGCGCCGAGATCACCGCGGTCGACGGCGGCTGGCAGGTCATCCCGCCGACCTGGCGCCCCGACCTCACCGACAAGTGGACGCTGGCCGAGGAGGTCGCGCGCATCCACGGTCTGGACCGGATCCCGTCCGTCCTGCCCACCCCGCCGTCCGGTCGCGGCCTCACCGAGCTGCAGCAGGGACGCCGTCGCGTGGCGAACGCCCTCGCCGCGGCCGGCCTCGTGGAGACGCCGGCGTTCCCGTTCACGACGCAGGAGCAGAACGACCTGCACGGATCCGCGACCGGCGGCACGCTGCCGGGCGTGCGCCTGACGAACCCGCTGGACGGCCAGACGCCGTACCTGCGGCGCTCGCTGGTCCCGGGGCTGCTGCAGACCGCGCATCGCAACATCGCGCGCGGGCTCGTCGATCTCGCGCTGTTCGAGATCGGCGTGGTGTTCCTGCCCGAGCCGGGTGCCGTCTACGGAACCGACGAGGTGCCGCCGCTCGGCGTCCGCCCCTCGGACGAGACCCTCGCGGCGCTGAACGCCTCGATCCCGCCGCAGGCGCGCCACGTCGCCGCCCTGTTCTCCGGCCATGTCACGCCCCGCCAGCCGGGCCGTGCCGCCGAGGAGTACGGGCTCAGCGAGGCGCTGGACGCCGTGCGCGTGATCGCCGACGCCGCCGGTGTCGCGATCGACGTCGTGCAGGGCAGCCGCGCGGCGCTGCACCCCGGGCGCACCGGCGTGCTGCAGGTGCGCGAGGCGGCAACCCCGGCGACGGGCTCAGGGGCCGGGACGATCGAGGTCGGCTATGTCGGCGAGCTGCACCCGCAGGTGGCGGCCGATGCCGACCTCCCGGGTCGTGCGGTGGTGCTCGAGCTCGACCTCGACCTGGTGCTGTCGCTCGCGGGCGAGCGCGTGGTCGCCGCCTCGCTGTCGCCGTATCCGGCCGCGACCCAGGACGTGTCGCTGGTGGTGGCCGCGAACGTTCCGGCCGGCGAGCTCGGGGCCGCCCTCCGCGAGGGCGCCGGTGCGCTGCTGGAGTCGATCCGTCTCGTCGACGACTACCGCGGCGAGGGCGTTCCGGCCGGATCCAAGAGCCTGACCTTCGCGCTGCGGTTCCGCGCCGACGACCGCACCCTGACCGCGGCAGAGGCGAGCGAGGCCAAGCTCGCCGGTGTCGCCGTCGCGGCGGAGCGATTCGGAGCCGCGATCCGCGACTGACTCGCATCGCGATCCGTCACGAAGACGCCCCGGCCCGCCTGCGGACCGGGGCGTCTGGCTAGACTGACCGGCAGTGACACGGGGTGCCGCGACCGCGGCTGAGATCACACCCGTCGAACCTGATCTAGGTCGTACTAGCGAAGGGATGTCGTGATGAACGCGCGTCTGGAAACGTCCTCCGAGTCCGTGGCGGGAAGCGCCGCGAACCTCCTCTCCGTGCTGCGGGCGGACCCCCCGCTCGTGCAGTGCATCACGAACGCGGTGGTGACCGGCTTCACCGCCAACGTCCTGCTCGCGCTCGGCGCGGCACCGGCCATGGTGGACATCACGGGCGAAGCGGGCGGCTTCGCCGCGATCGCGTCCGGGGTGCTGGTGAACCTCGGCACGCCCACGCCCGAGCAGCGCGCCGCGATGCGGGAGGCCGTCGGCGGGGCCGGCACCGCCGGCACGCCGTGGGTGCTGGACCCGGTCGCGGTCGGCGCCCTCCCGGTGCGGACGGCTCTCGCGCACGACCTCCTGGCGCTGCGTCCGACGGTGATCCGCGGCAACGCCTCGGAGATCCTCGCGCTCGCCGGCCGCACCCTGGGCGGTCGCGGCGTGGACGCGCTGGACGGCACAGAGGCGGCCGCCGACGCCGCGCGCGAGCTCGCGGGCCGCACCGGGGGAGCGGTCGCGGTGTCCGGTCCGGTCGACCTCGTCGTCGACGCCGACACCGAGATCCGGATCGCCAACGGCGACGCCCTGCTCACCCGCGTCACCGGCGGCGGCTGCGCACTCGGCGCCGTGATGGCGGCCTTCCTGGGCGCGGCGCGGCAGACCGGCGACACGCCTCTCATCGCCGCCTCCGCCGCGACCCTGGTCTACACGGTCGCCGCAGAGGACGCCGCGCGCGGCGCGGCAAGGCCCGGATCCTTCGCGGTCCGGCTGCTGGACGCCCTCGCCGCGGTCCAGCCGTCGGAGCTCGCCGCGCGGGCGCACGTCGACGCCGTGCGGGCGGTCGCGGCATGAGCCGCCTCGACCAGGACGACCTGGCCCTCTACCTCGTCACCGATCCCGGCCTGTGCGGCGAGCGCGGGGTCCCGGCGGTCGTCGACGCCGCCGTCGCGGGCGGCGTCCGTATCGTGCAGCTGCGCGACAAGCACGCCGACGACGCCGCGATCGTGGCCCAGCTGATCGAGCTCTCCGCGGTGATCGCCGGACGCGCGCTGCTGCTCGTGGACGACCGGCTCGAGGCGCTCGTCGAGGCGCGCCGCCGCGGATCGCGCGTGGACGGGATCCATCTCGGGCAGTCCGACGCGGCCGTGACGACCGCTCGCGCGCTGCTCGGGCCCGACGCGATCATCGGGCTCACCGCGAACCAGCCCGCCCACCTCGACGCCGTGCGGGCGCTGCCCGAGGGCGTCGTCGACTACCTCGGCACGGGCGTGATCCATCCCACCCGCACCAAGCCCGATCATCCGCCGGAGCTCGGCGTGGACGGCTTCGCGGCGTTCGCGTCCGCGAGCCCGCTGCCCTGCGTCGCGATCGGCGGCATCGGCCCGGACGATGCGGCGCCGCTGCGCCGTGCGGGTGCGGCGGGGGTCGCGGTCGTCTCCGCCGTGTGCGCCGCTCCGGATCCGGAGGCCGCCGCACGGGACCTGCTGCGCGCCTGGGGGAGCGGCGGCGTGCCGCGCGTCCTCAGCATCGCGGGCAGCGACCCCTCCGGAGGGGCCGGGATCCAGGCCGACCTCAAGTCGATCGCCGCGAACGGCGGCTACGGCATGGCCGCGGTCACCGCGCTCACGGCGCAGAACACCCGCGGCGTGACCGGGGTGCATGTGCCGCCCGCGGAGTTCCTCCGCGCCCAGCTCGACGCCCTCTCCGCCGACGTGCGGATCGACGCGGTGAAGATCGGCATGCTCGCCGGTGCCGGAGTGATCGCGGAAGTCGGATCCTGGCTGCGCGCCCAACGCCCTCCGACGGTGGTGCTGGATCCGGTCATGGTCGCGACGAGCGGGGACCGGCTGCTCGGCACCGACGCCGAGCAGGCGCTGCGGGCGCTGCTGCCGCTCGCCGACCTGATCACGCCGAACCTGCCCGAGCTCGCGGTGCTGGTGCGCGAGGAGCCGGCAAGGACCTGGCCCGAGGCCCTCGCCCAGGCCGGACGGCTCGCCGCGGCCACCGGATCCCTGGTCCTCGTCAAGGGCGGCCATCTCGACGGCGATGAGGCCCCGGACGCGCTGGTCGGGTCCGAGGGGGTTCTCCGCGAGTATCCGGGTGGGCGGATCCGCACGCGCAGCACGCACGGCACCGGCTGCTCGCTGTCCTCCGCGCTCGCCACCCGCCGCGCCGTCGGCGGCGAGTGGGGCGAGGCGGTCGCCGAGGTCCGTGCCTGGCTGCGCGAGTCCATCGCCGCCGGCGAGGGGCTGCGGGTGGGATCCGGCCACGGCCCCGTGCACCACTTCGCCGGGCTCTGGCAGCGCGCCGGACTGACGGTGGAACCGGCGCCGGAACCTTCGCCGGAACCGGACGCGGAACGCGCATCGGAACCGGAACGCGCATCGGCATCGGTCGTGACCGAGTGGTGGGACCGCATCGCGCCGGTGCGCCAGGCGATCGACGACCTGCCGTTCCTCCGCCGCCTCGCCGACGGCTCTCTGCCGGAGGCAGCGTTCCGGGAGTACATCGCTCAGGACGCGCTGTACCTCGGCGAGTTCGCCGCGCTCCTCGCCGAGGCCGCCCGGATCGCTCCGCACCCGGAGGACCGGGAGTTCTGGGCGGGCCGCTCGGAGGAGTGCCTGCGCGGCGAGCTGCAGCTGCACGCACGCTGGCTGTCGCCCGCCGCCGCAGACGGGGCGGTGCTCCGAGGGGATCCCGCCCCGGCCACGACCGCGTATCTCGCGCACCTGCGGGAGGCGGCGACCGCCGCCGACTACCGCGTGCTCATCGCGGCGCTGCTGCCCTGCTACACGATCTACGCCGACGTCGGCACGCGGCTGCACGCCGTCGCGGGAGGGGATCCGGATCACCCGTTCGCGTCCTGGCTCGACGAGTACGCCGACCCCGCGTTCGCGCTCGCGAGCGAGGCTGCGGTCCGGATCGTGTCCGCCCATGCCGCGGCCGCGGATCCGGAGACCCGCTCCCGGATGCAGGCGGCCTTCGAACGGTCGGCCGAGCACGAGCACGCCTTCTTCGCGGCCGCCGGGCCCGAACTCTGAGGGCTCGGCGGCGGCCGTCCGCGGTGGGGTGGGACGCTCGATTTGGCCGAGCGCCCCACCCCGCGATATCGTCGCGGCATGCTTCCGGCTCCGCACACGACCGCCCTGGTGGGCGGGATCGTCGTGGAGCGACGCCGTTCGGGCGACCGCCGACTCTAGGCGACCCCGCGCTCCCGCGTCGCACGCGGTCGAGTGCCGGTGTCGCCGCCTCCGGCCCGACCTCTGCTCTCCTGTCGCGCGCCGTCTTCAAGGGCGTCGTCGGCAGACCCGACCGTTAAGGTGGAAGCATGACGTACACCGTCGCCGTCTCCGGCGCATCCGGTTATGCGGGCGGCGAGATCCTGCGCCTGCTCGCCGACCATCCCGACATCGAGATCCGCACCGTCACGGCGCACTCGAACGCCGGGCAGCCGCTCTCCGAGCACCAGCCGCACCTGCGCTCGCTCGCCCATCTCACGCTGCAGGACACCACCCCCGAGATCCTCGCCGGCCACGACATCGTGTTCCTCGCGCTGCCGCACGGACAGTCCGGGCAGTACACCGACGCGCTCGGCGACGTGCCGCTCGTGATCGACGCCGGCGCCGACCACCGTCTCACCTCGCAGTCCGCGTGGGACGCGTTCTACGGCGGTGACTTCCACGAGCCGTGGAGCTACGGCGTGCCCGAGCTGCTCGTGAACGGCGCCCACCAGCGCGAACGGCGAATCGTGAAGCAGCGCGAGCAGCTCCGCGGCGCGACCCGGATCGCCGCCCCCGGCTGCAACGCGTCCACGGTCAGCCTCAGCCTCGCCCCGGGTGTCGCGGCGGGCGTGATCGACCCGTCCGACATCGTGAGCGTGCTGGCCGTCGGCCCCTCCGGCGCCGGCAAGAGCCTGAAGCCGCACCTGCTCGGCAGCGAGATCCTCGGATCCGCGAACCCGTACGCGGTCGGCGGCACGCACCGGCACATCCCGGAGATCCGCCAGGCGCTCGCGGCCACGGGCGCCGCCGCCCCCGACGACATCCGGATCTCCTTCACCCCCGTCATCGTGCCGATGGCGCGGGGGATCCTGGCCACCTCCACCGCGCCGATCGTGCCGGGCGCGACCGACGCGGAGATCCGCGCCGCCTGGCAGAGCGCCTACGGGGACGAGACCTTCGTGCAGCTGCTGCCGGAGGGATCCGTGCCGCGCACCGCCGACGTGCTCGGCGCGAACACCGCCCTGATCGGCCTCGCGATCGATCGCGCCGCCAACCGGGTCGTCGTCGTCACCGCGGTCGACAACCTGGTCAAGGGCACCGCGGGCGCCGCCATCCAGTCCATGAACATCGCGCTCGGTCTCGAGGAGACCACGGCGCTCTCGATGAACGGAGTCGCCCCGTGAGCGTGACCGCACCCCAGGGGTTCGAGGCGGCCGGAGTCGCTGCCGGCCTGAAATCCACCGGCAAGGCCGATGTCGCCGTGGTCGTGAACCGCGGCCCGCGCAAGGTGGGCACCGCGGTGTTCACGAGCAACCGGGCCAAGGCGAACCCGATCATCTGGTCGCAGCAGGTCGTCGCCGACCGCACCGTCGAGGCGGTCGTGCTGAACTCGGGCGGCGCGAACTGCTTCACGGGCTCGTTCGGGTTCCAGACCAGCCACCTCACCGCCGAGAAGGCAGCCGACCTGCTCGGGGTGAGCGCCGGCGACATCGTGGTCTGCTCCACCGGGCTCATCGGCACCGGCGACGACGTCTTCCGCGGCAAGGTGCTCGCGGGCGTCGAGGCCGGGATCGCGCAGCTGAGCGCCGACGGCGGGCAGGCGGCCGCCGAGGCGATCATGACGACGGACACCGTCGCGAAGACCGTGGTGGTGAGCCGGGACGGCTGGACCATCGGCGGAATGGCCAAGGGCGCCGGAATGCTCGCGCCGGGCCTGGCCACGATGCTCGTCGTGCTGACCACCGACGCCGACCTCGACGCGGCGGACGCGGATGCGGCTCTGCGTCGCGCGACCGGCGTCACGTTCGACCGGCTCGACTCCGACGGCTGCATGTCCACGAACGACCAGGTGACGCTCCTCGCCAACGGCGCGAGCGGGATCCGGCCCGACCCGGACGTCTTCGCCGCGGCGCTGACCGAGGCCGCCGACGAGCTCGCGAAGAAGCTCCAGGGCGATGCCGAGGGGGCGAGCCACGACATCACGATCGTCGTCCAGGGGGCGGCGACCGAGCAGGACGCCGTGGAGGTGGGCCGGTCGGTCGCCCGGAACAACCTGTTCAAGGCCGCGATCTTCGGCAACGACCCGAACTGGGGCCGGGTGCTCGCCGCGATCGGCACCACACGGGCCGCGTTCGACCCCTACGACACGGACGTCTGGATGAACGGCGTGCGCGTCTGCACGGCCGGCGGTCCGGACCGTCCCCGCGAGGAGGTGGATCTCACCCCGCGCGCGACCGACCTGGTCATCGACCTGAAGAGCGGCGACGCGACGGCCACGATCCGCACGAACGACCTCACCCACGACTACGTCCACGAGAACAGCGCGTACTCCTCATGAGCGACCTTCAGGACACCGCACCCGAGGAAGCCGCCGTCAAGGCGCAGACCCTCATCGACTCGCTGCCCTGGCTGAAGAAGTTCCGGGACCAGATCGTCGTCGTCAAGTACGGCGGCAACGCGATGATCAGCGACGAGCTGCAGGAGGCCTTCGCGCAGGACATCGCCTACCTCCGCTACGTCGGGGTGCAGCCGGTGGTCGTGCACGGCGGCGGCCCGCAGATCTCGAACATGCTCGACCGACTGGCGATCCCGAGCGAGTTCAAGGGCGGCTACCGGGTCACCTCGACCGAGGCGATCAGCGTCGTCCGGATGGTCCTCACCGGGCACATCAACCCGCAGCTCGTGGCGAAGATCAACAGCCACGGGCCGATCGCGACCGGGCTCAGCGGTGAGGACGCCGGCCTGTTCGGCGGCCGTCGGCGCGGTGTCGAGCTGGACGGCGAGATGGTGGACCTCGGCCGCGTCGGCGACGTCGTCGAGGTGGATCCGACGCCCGTCCTGGATCATCTCGCCGCCGGCCGGGTGCCGGTCGTCTCCAGCATCGCGCCGGACCTCGATCACCCCGGCCAGTCGCTCAACGTGAACGCCGACGCCGCCGCGGCGGCCCTCGCCACCGCGCTCGGCGCGGTCAAGCTCGTGATCCTCACGGACGTCCCCGGACTGTACGCGGACTGGCCGAACCGGGACTCGCTCGTCTCGCATCTCACGACGAGCGAGCTGAAGCGCCTCCTGCCGTCGCTCGAGTCGGGGATGATCCCGAAGATGAACGCGTGCCTGGAGGCCGTGGAGTCCGGCGTGAACGCGGCGGCCATCATCGACGGACGGGTGCCGCACTCGGTGCTCGTCGAGCTCTTCACCAGCAAGGGAATCGGAACGGAGGTGGTGGCGGGATGACGTGGGAACCTGAGGGGACCTGGCGCGAGAGTGCGGACCGTGACCTGATCTTGAATGCAGGACCGCGGTTCGAGCTGCTCGTCCGCGGCGAGGGATCGCACCTGTGGGACGGCGAGGGGCGACGCTACCTCGACTTCCTGGCGGGCATCGCGGTCACCGCGCTCGGCCACGCGCACCCGGTGTTCGTCGAGGCCGTGTCCCGCCAGGCGGCCACCCTGGCGCACGTCTCGAACTACTTCGCGACGCCGCCGCAGCTCGAGCTCGCGGCGCGCCTGAAGCGCCTCGCCGGTGCCGGCGACGACGGCAGGGTGTACTTCTGCAACTCGGGGACCGAGGCCAACGAGGCGGCGTTCAAGCTCGCCCGCCTGCACGGCCTGTCGCTCGACGGCCGGCCGGAGCGTCCGCGCATCCTGTCCCTGCACAACGCGTTCCACGGCCGCACGATCGGCGCGCTCGCGCTGACCGCGAAGGCGTCCATGCGGGACCCGTTCCAGCCGCTCCCCGGGGGCGTGGAGCACATCCCGGCCACGATCGAGGCGCTCGAGGCCGCGATGGACGACCGTGTCGCCGCGCTGTTCGTCGAGCCCATCCAGGGTGAGGCCGGCGTGCTCGAGCTGCCGGAGGGCTACCTCCGCGCCGCGCGCGAGCTCACCGAGAAGCACGGGGCGCTGCTCATCGTCGACGAGATCCAGACCGGCGCCGGTCGCACCGGCGACTGGTTCGGCTTCCAGCACGAGGGCATCGCCCCCGACGCGATCACCCTGGCGAAGGGGATCGGCGGCGGCTTCCCGATCGGCGCGCTCGTCGCGTTCGGACCGGCGGCGGCGCTGCTGCAGCCCGGATCGCACGGATCCACGTTCGGCGGCAACCCGCTGGCGACCGCGGTGAGCAACGCCGTGCTCGAGGAGCTCGAGCAGGCCGGCCTGGTGCAGAACGCGCGCGTCCGCGGCGAGCAGCTGCGGCAGGCGATCGCGGGGATCGGATCCCCGCTGGTCGCCGGCGTGCGCGGGCGCGGACTGCTCATCGGGGTGGCCCTCGCCGCCCCCGTCGCGGCTGACATCGTCGCTGCGGCGCAGCGCCGGGGCCTCATCGTGAACGCCGCCAACCCGGCTTCCGTGCGGATCGCCCCCGCGCTCACGATCGGCGACGCCGAGATCGCCGAATTCATCGACCTGTTCACGGCCGCCCTCGCTGAGGTCGCGGCCACCGCCCTGACGGAGACGAACCTGTGACCCGCCACCTGCTGCGCGACGACGACCTGACCACCGCCGAGCAGACCGAGATCCTCGATCTCGCCCTCGAGCTCAAGAAGGACCGCTGGGCGGACAAGACGCTCGCAGGCCCGCAGACCGTCGCGGTGATCTTCGACAAGTCCTCCACCCGGACGCGGGTGTCGTTCGCGGTCGGCATCGCCGACCTCGGCGGGTCCCCGCTGATCATCTCGACCGCGAACAGCCAGCTCGGCGGCAAGGAGACGCCGTCCGACACCGCCAGGGTGCTGGAGCGCCAGGTGGCCGCGATCGTCTGGCGCACCTACGCGCAAGCCGGTCTGGAGGAGATGGCCGAGGGCACGCGGGTGCCGGTCATCAACGCGCTCTCCGACGACTTCCACCCGTGCCAGCTCCTGGCCGACCTGCTCACGATCCGTGAGCACAAGGGCGACCTGGCCGGGCTCACCCTCTCGTTCTTCGGGGACGGGCGCAGCAACATGGCGCACTCGTACGTGCTCGCCGGAGTCACCGCGGGCATGCACGTGCGCGTCGCCGCTCCGGAGGCGTACGCTCCGCGCGCAGACGTGGTCGAAGACGCGCACCGCCGTGCGGCGGAGACCGGCGGATCCCTCACCCTGCTCACCGACCCCGACGAGGCGGCGGCCGGCGCCGACGTGATCGTCACCGACACCTGGGTGTCGATGGGCAAGGAGGAGGAGAAGATGGAGCGGATCCGCGACCTCGGCGGCTACAAGGTCACGACCGCCACGATGGCGCTCGCGGACCCGGAGGCGATCTTCATCCACTGCCTGCCCGCCGACCGCGGCTACGAAGTCGATCCCGAGGTGATCGACGGCCCGCAGAGCGTCGTCTGGGACGAGGCCGAGAACCGACTGCACGCGCAGAAGGCGCTGCTGGTGTGGCTCATCGGGAAGCAGGACCAGCGGTGAGCGCCGCGCACGGGACGAACGCCGGCGCCCTCTGGGGCGGCCGCTTCGCCGGTGGCCCGTCGGATGCGCTGGCGGAGCTGAGCCGGTCGACGCACTTCGACTGGGTCCTCGCGCCCTACGACATCGCGGGCTCGCACGCGCACGCCACGGCCCTCGAGGCGGCCGGCTACCTCGAGGCGGACGAGGCCGCGCGGATGCATGCCGGGCTCGATGCCCTGGCCGCGCGCATCGCGGACGGCAGCCTGCTCCCGCGGCCCGAGGACGAGGACGTGCACGGGGCGCTCGAGGCGGCGCTGATCGCCGAGGTCGGCGCGGATCTGGGCGGCCGCCTGCGTGCCGGCCGCAGCCGGAACGACCAGATCGCGACGCTCGTGCGCATGTACCTGATCGACCACGCCAGGGTGATCGCCCACGAACTCCTGGGCCTGATCGACGCGCTGGTGGCCCAGGCCCAGGCGCACGAGAACGCGATCCTTCCCGGCCGTACCCACCTGCAGCACGCGCAGCCGGTCCTGCTCGCGCATCACCTGCAGGCCCACGCGTGGCCTCTGGTGCGCGATCTGGAGCGGCTCGTGGACTGGCGCGCGCGCGCCGGCGTCTCGCCGTACGGCGGGGGAGCACTGGCCGGATCCACCCTGGGGCTCGATCCCGCGCTCGTCGCCCGCGAGCTCGGGCTCGACCGTCCCGCAGAGAACTCCCTGGACGGCACGGCTTCGCGCGACGTGGTCGCCGAGTTCGCGTTCATCACGGCGATGATCGGTGTCAACCTGTCCCGGATCTCCGAGGAGATCATCCTCTGGAACACCCGCGAGTTCGGCTTCGTCACCCTCGACGACGGCTACTCGACCGGCTCGAGCATCATGCCGCAGAAGAAGAACCCGGACATCGCCGAGCTCGCGCGGGGCAAGTCCGGCCGGCTGATCGGCAACCTGTCCGGGCTCATGGCGACGCTCAAGGGCCTCCCGCTCGCGTACAACCGCGACCTGCAGGAGGACAAGGAGCCGGTCTTCGACTCGGTGCGCACTCTCGAGGTCGTGCTGCCGGCGTTCACCGGCATGGTGGCCACGCTGCGCTTCGACACCGACCGGATGGCGGAGCTCGCGCCGCAGGGCTTCTCGCTCGCGACCGACGTCGCCGAATGGCTCGTGAAGAACCGGGTTCCGTTCCGCGAGGCGCACGAGATCTCCGGATCCCTGGTGCGCGCGTGCGAGCAGCGGGGGATCGGTCTCGAGGACGCGGACGACGCGCTCCTCGCCGACGTGTCCGCGCACCTGACGCCGGCGGTGCGCGAGGTGCTCACGATCGAAGGGTCTGTGGCGAGCCGCGACGGCGTGGGCGGCACCGCGCCGGTGCGCGTGGCGGAGCAGCGCACCGAGCTCGTCGCCCGCAGTCAGGCCGCGGTGCACGCTCTCGGCCTGTGAGTCGGGCCGGCTCCGGGGGTGCGACACGCCCGGGCGGGCGCCGCGATTTGCCGGAACCCGGGGATCCGCGTAACTTATTACTTGTTCGCCCCAAGCGGTAGAGCGAAGGGCCGGAAGGCCTGACTCCCCAAGCGGCGAACAACCGCCCACCTCCTTCTCCGGAAGCTGGTTCCTCTTCGCAGGTTCGTCCTGCGGCGGGGTCGAGCGCGTGCGCTCGAAATGGTGGCCGTCCGCCAGGATCGTCGATTTGACAGACTGGCCGGGAGGGCTAAGCTTGAGAAGTTGCCTCGGAAACGAGACAGCGGATCTGGTCCAAACCTCACGGCGCGTCGATTTGACAGCCTGAGCGACACGGATAAGATAGAGAAGTTGCCCTGAAGGGAAGGCTGAGAGGCCGGAACGCAGGAGCATCCGATCCTTGAGAACTCAACAGCGTGCACTTGTCAAATGCCAATTTATTCCTCGTTCCGGTCCTTTTTGGGCTGGTTTGAGAAATTCCTTTGGATCAAAGACCAACTCCTTTTTTCGGGGTTGGCATTCGGATGAAGTCAGTTGATTTTGTCTCTTTGGTCAGTTTCAAACTCGCAGGTCGCTGGTTTTCCCTGGTGGTCCTGTTTTTTTCTTTTACGGAGAGTTTGATCCTGGCTCAGGATGAACGCTGGCGGCGTGCTTAACACATGCAAGTCGAACGATGAACCCGAAGCTTGCTTTGGGGGATTAGTGGCGAACGGGTGAGTAACACGTGAGCAACCTGCCCCTCACTCTGGGATAAGCGCTGGAAACGGCGTCTAATACTGGATACGAACTGGAACCGCATGGTTACTGGTTGGAAAGATTTTTTGGTGGGGGATGGGCTCGCGGCCTATCAGCTTGTTGGTGAGGTAATGGCTCACCAAGGCGTCGACGGGTAGCCGGCCTGAGAGGGTGACCGGCCACACTGGGACTGAGACACGGCCCAGACTCCTACGGGAGGCAGCAGTGGGGAATATTGCACAATGGGCGGAAGCCTGATGCAGCAACGCCGCGTGAGGGATGACGGCCTTCGGGTTGTAAACCTCTTTTAGCAGGGAAGAAGCGTGAGTGACGGTACCTGCAGAAAAAGCGCCGGCTAACTACGTGCCAGCAGCCGCGGTAATACGTAGGGCGCAAGCGTTATCCGGAATTATTGGGCGTAAAGAGCTCGTAGGCGGTTTGTCGCGTCTGCTGTGAAATCCCGAGGCTCAACCTCGGGTCTGCAGTGGGTACGGGCAGACTAGAGTGCGGTAGGGGAGATTGGAATTCCTGGTGTAGCGGTGGAATGCGCAGATATCAGGAGGAACACCGATGGCGAAGGCAGATCTCTGGGCCGTAACTGACGCTGAGGAGCGAAAGGGTGGGGAGCAAACAGGCTTAGATACCCTGGTAGTCCACCCCGTAAACGTTGGGAACTAGTTGTGGGGTCCTTTCCACGGATTCCGTGACGCAGCTAACGCATTAAGTTCCCCGCCTGGGGAGTACGGCCGCAAGGCTAAAACTCAAAGGAATTGACGGGGACCCGCACAAGCGGCGGAGCATGCGGATTAATTCGATGCAACGCGAAGAACCTTACCAAGGCTTGACATACACCAGAACACCGTAGAAATACGGGACTCTTTGGACACTGGTGAACAGGTGGTGCATGGTTGTCGTCAGCTCGTGTCGTGAGATGTTGGGTTAAGTCCCGCAACGAGCGCAACCCTCGTTCTATGTTGCCAGCACGTAATGGTGGGAACTCATGGGATACTGCCGGGGTCAACTCGGAGGAAGGTGGGGATGACGTCAAATCATCATGCCCCTTATGTCTTGGGCTTCACGCATGCTACAATGGCCGGTACAAAGGGCTGCAATACCGTGAGGTGGAGCGAATCCCAAAAAGCCGGTCCCAGTTCGGATTGAGGTCTGCAACTCGACCTCATGAAGTCGGAGTCGCTAGTAATCGCAGATCAGCAACGCTGCGGTGAATACGTTCCCGGGTCTTGTACACACCGCCCGTCAAGTCATGAAAGTCGGTAACACCTGAAGCCGGTGGCCTAACCCTTGTGGAGGGAGCCGTCGAAGGTGGGATCGGTAATTAGGACTAAGTCGTAACAAGGTAGCCGTACCGGAAGGTGCGGCTGGATCACCTCCTTTCTAAGGAGCATCTGGAGGCTTCGGTCTTCCAGGCGCCGGGTCGAGACCGAATGTGTCTTGCCGGTTAGCTCATGGGTGGAACATTTGACATGGCATCAGCGCAGCTGATCTTCGTTAGTACGTCGGGCCTTCGGGTCTGGTGGGAACGTGGGGATGGGTGAGCGGGGTGCCTGCACGCTGTTGGGTCCTGAGGGACCGGATGTGATCTTCGGATCGCAGCTGTTCCTCGGGCTCTTCGCCGCCGGTTTTGTGCTGGTGGGGATGAGCACCGCCCGTACTTTGAGAACTACACAGTGGACGCGAGCATCTTCGAGACGATCTTCGGATTGTCTCGTTTTGATGATCTTAAAGATCATTAGTCAATTTCGAACCGGATCCTTCGGGGTTTGGTTCCGATTCTTGATGAACTCATGTGATTTCAAGTCTTTAAGAGCAAACGGTGGATGCCTTGGCATCTGGAGCCGAAGAAGGACGTAGCAATCTGCGATAAGCCTCGGGGAACTGATAAGCGAGTTTTGATCCGAGGGTGTCCGAATGGGGAAACCCCGCTGGGCGGCGTGCCGACCTAGTGACTCCCGCCTGAATATATAGGGCGGGTAGAGGGAACGTGGGGAAGTGAAACATCTCAGTACCCACAGGAAGAGAAAACAACATGTGATTCCGTGAGTAGTGGCGAGCGAAAGCGGATGAGGCTAAACCGGGTGTGTGTGATAGCCGGCAGGCGTTGCATGCTCGGGGTTGTGGGACTTTTTGGATTGTTCTGCCGAACTTTCAGCGTTACAAGCAGGTATAGACGAACGGTTTTGAATGGCCGGTCATAGAGGGTGCGAACCCCGTAGTCGAAATGCCTGGCTTGGCGTGAAGAGTATCCCAAGTAGCACGGGGCCCGTGAAATCCCGTGTGAATCTGTCAGGACCACCTGATAAGCCTAAATACTCCCAGATGACCGATAGCGGACAAGTACCGTGAGGGAAAGGTGAAAAGTACCCCGGGAGGGGAGTGAAATAGTACCTGAAACCGTTTGCTTACAAACCGTTGGAGCCTCCTTAGTAGGGGTGACAGCGTGCCTTTTGAAGAATGAGCCTGCGAGTTAGCGATACGTGGCGAGGTTAACCCGTGTGGGGTAGCCGTAGCGAAAGCGAGTCTGAATAGGGCGATTCAGTCGCGTGTCCTAGACCCGAAGCGAAGTGATCTATCCATGGCCAGGCTGAAGCGACGGTAAGACGTCGTGGAGGGCCGAACCCACTTAGGTTGAAAACTGAGGGGATGAGCTGTGGATAGGGGTGAAAGGCCAATCAAACTTCGTGATAGCTGGTTCTCTCCGAAATGCATTTAGGTGCAGCGTTGCGTGTTTCTTGCCGGAGGTAGAGCTACTGGATGGCCGATGGGCCCTACAAGGTTACTGACGTCAGCCAAACTCCGAATGCCGGTAAGTGAGAGCGCAGCAGTGAGACTGTGGGGGATAAGCTTCATAGTCGAGAGGGAAACAACCCAGACCACCATCTAAGGTCCCTAAGCGCGTGCTAAGTGGGAAAGGATGTGGAGTTGCTGTGACAACCAGGAGGTTGGCTTAGAAGCAGCCACCCTTGAAAGAGTGCGTAATAGCTCACTGGTCAAGTGATTCCGCGCCGACAATGTAACGGGGCTCAAGCACGCCACCGAAGTTGTGGCATTGACATTAATGGTAGGCCTTCGTGGTCCAGCCGTGTTGATGGGTAGGAGAGCGTCGTGTGGCGGGTGAAGCGGCGGAGTGATCCAGCCGTGGACGCCACACGAGTGAGAATGCAGGCATGAGTAGCGAAAGACGTGTGAGAAACACGTCCTCCGAAAGACCAAGGGTTCCAGGGTCAAGCTAATCTTCCCTGGGTAAGTCGGGACCTAAGGCGAGGCCGACAGGCGTAGTCGATGGACAACGGGTTGATATTCCCGTACCGGCGAAGAACCGCCCCAGTCAATCCAGTAGTGCTAAGTATCTGAATCCCTGCGACCGGATCCTTCGGGTGATGGCGTGGGGCCTAGCGTACGACCCCATTCTGGTGCGGCTAGCGTATTAACAGGTGTGACGCAGGAAGGTAGCCCAAGCCAGGCGATGGTTGTCCTGGTGCAAGTGCGTAGGCCGAGAGATAGGCAAATCCGTCTCTCATTCAGGCTGAGACACGATGCGGATGAAAAGTGGGTGATCCTATGCTGCCAAGAAAAGCATCGACGCGAGGTTCTAGCCGCCCGTACCCCAAACCGACTCAGGTGGTCAGGTAGAGAATACCAAGGAGATCGAGAGAATCGTGGTTAAGGAACTCGGCAAAATGCCCCCGTAACTTCGGGAGAAGGGGGGCCATCCACTTATACCGCCTTGCGTGGAAAAGGGTGTGGTGGCCGCAGAGACTAGTGGGTAGCGACTGTTTACTAAAAACACAGGTCCGTGCCAAGTCGCAAGACGATGTATACGGACTGACGCCTGCCCGGTGCTGGAAGGTTAAGAGGACGGGTTAGCTTCGGCGAAGCTCAGAATTTAAGCCCCAGTAAACGGCGGTGGTAACTATAACCATCCTAAGGTAGCGAAATTCCTTGTCGGGTAAGTTCCGACCTGCACGAATGGCGTAACGACTTCCCAACTGTCTCAACCGCGAACTCGGCGAAATTGCATTACGAGTAAAGATGCTCGTTACGCGCAGCAGGACGGAAAGACCCCGTGACCTTTACTACAGCTTGGTATTGGTGTTCGGTGTGGCTTGTGTAGGATAGGTGGGAGACTTTGAAGCGGTGACGCCAGTTACCGTGGAGTCATTGTTGAAATACCACTCTGGTCACTCTGGATATCTAACTTCGAACCGTGATCCGGTTCAGGGACAGTGCCTGGTGGGTAGTTTAACTGGGGCGGTTGCCTCCCAAAAAGTAACGGAGGCGCCCAAAGGTTCCCTCAACCTGGTTGGCAATCAGGTGTCGAGTGTAAGTGCACAAGGGAGCTTGACTGTGAGACTGACAGGTCGAGCAGGGACGAAAGTCGGGACTAGTGATCCGGCAGTGGCTTGTGGAAGCGCTGTCGCTCAACGGATAAAAGGTACCTCGGGGATAACAGGCTGATCTTGCCCAAGAGTCCATATCGACGGCATGGTTTGGCACCTCGATGTCGGCTCGTCGCATCCTGGGGCTGGAGTAGGTCCCAAGGGTTGGGCTGTTCGCCCATTAAAGCGGTACGCGAGCTGGGTTTAGAACGTCGTGAGACAGTTCGGTCCCTATCCGCTGCGCGCGTAGGAAGTTTGAGAGGATCTGACCCTAGTACGAGAGGACCGGGTTGGACGAACCTCTGGTGTGCCAGTTGTTCCGCCAGGAGCACCGCTGGTTAGCTACGTTCGGGATGGATAACCGCTGAAAGCATCTAAGCGGGAAGCCGGCCTCAAGATGAGACTTCCATACCTTCGGGTGAGAGGCTCCCAGCCAGACTACTGGGTTGATAGGCCAGATGTGGAAGCGCAGCAATGCGTGCAGCTGACTGGTACTAATAAGCCGATGACTTGATAACACACCGTTCCTGGTGCTTGCGTCCACTTTGTGGTTCTCGACGTACGGTCGAAACCGCGAACACATCAAACATTCATGTTTGTGCTTGTTCGAGACACGTCAATAGTGTTTCGGCGGCCATAGCGTGAGGGAAACGCCCGGTCACATTCCGAACCCGGAAGCTAAGCCTCACAGCGCCGATGGTACTGCAGGGGGGACCCTGTGGGAGAGTAGGACACCGCCGGACTTCCTTTACCAGAAAGGCCACCCAAAGCAGGGTGGCCTTTCTGC
>NZ_JBQEOZ010000002.1:0-274787 GCF_052045495.1 Microbacterium sp. 22242
GAGACCCCGCGGGCAGAGCCTTTCCGCCACCCGCTCCACCACCCGCCGCGCCCGATGCGGAGTCTCCCCCACACACGCCGCCACCGCGAGCCGCTCGAACCCCGCCCGCACCGCATCGTCGTCCAACCGGGCGCCGGCGTCCTGGATCACCCGCACATGCGCAGCATTGATCCGCGCCTCACTGAACGCCCGCACCGTCTGCGGGAACCGGGCCACCAGATCCCCGGCGCGGGCCATCCGGCCCTGCACCACCCGATCCGACATGCGCAGCACCCCCGCCAACTCCGCCGCCACAGACCGCGCCGCAAGATCCACCGCCTCACCCCGCACCACCCCCGACCCGGAAGAACGCGCGGCGAGGTCCTCCGCGAGGTGCTGCGCGACCCCGAGATGCGCCTCCCGCAACGCCTGCAACTGCACGATCGACGCCTCCGTCACCACCAGACTCTCCCCCAGCATCCGCAACACCATCACCGGATCCACCGGATCCACCACCGTGCCGCTCGAGCTGCTCATGACCCCAGTCAACCCCCGGCCACCGACATTCCAGCCCCGAAAAGAGCCAGATCAACCCCCGAAAACATCACAAAAAGATCACAGAATCGAGACCCGGGAAACGACCGAGATCCCAGGGGCTGCGGCCCGCTCGGGGCAGTGCACCGCTGGCGGCCAGAGGCCCCCGGGGCTCGCGAAAGCTCGCAACGCCACAGCCCATCGGACACGCCGGCAACGCCCTGCACCGAACATTTCCCAGTATGCATATACTCGGAAACAGATTCCGGGAAAGGACATTCCATGTCGGTGCGTCAGAGCCTCCTCGCCATCCTCGATCAAGGCCCGTGCTACGGGTATCAGCTGCGCGCTGAGTTCGACCGGCGCACCGGTTCGACGTGGCCGCTCAACGTCGGCCAGATCTACAACACCCTGGAGCGCCTGGAGCGCGACGGGCTCGTCGAGCGCGGCGAGGCCGACGACCAGGGGCACGTCTACTGGGCGATCACCGGGGCCGGCTCCGCCGAGGTCGCCGGGTGGCTTTCCTCCCCGGTCGAGCGCGCCACCGGCACACGGGACGAACTCGCGATCAAGCTCGCTGTCGCCGCGACGCTCCCGGGCGTCGACGTGACCGCCGTCATCCAGACGCAGCGCAGAGCGTCGCTCGCCCAGCTGCAGGAGCTGCAGCGGACCAAGTACGCGGGGTCGAAGCCGGACAGCCCTGAAGAGCTCGCGTGGACGCTCGTGATCGACTCCATGATCTTCGCCGCAGAGGCCGAGGTGCGCTGGCTCGACCACACCGAGCAGCGCCTCGCGCAGCATCCGCAGCACTCCCTCGAGCTCGAGCTGTCCACCGAGCGTCCCAAGCGGGGCCGGCCGTCCCTGAGCCCGGTCAAGGTCGGCGCGGGCGATGACCCGGCGAAGGTCGGCCCGGGCGACGGCGCCGCCAAGGGCCCGGCCGCGAACGCGGCACCCGCGACCGTCGCGAGCGCAGACGCATGACCGCCCCGGTGCTGCAGCTCATCGGCGTGTCGCAGCAGTACGGGCAGGGTGCCACCTCGGTCAGCGCCCTCTCCGGCGTGGATCTCACGGTGTCCGCGGGCGAGCTGGTCGCCGTCATGGGCGCCTCCGGGTCCGGCAAGTCGACGCTTCTCGCGATCGCCGGCGGACTGCAGACGCCCACGGCGGGCGAGGTGATCGTGGAGGACACCTACCTCAGCTCCGCGAGCCCGCGCGAGGTCGCGGCGCTGCGGCGCCGGTCCCTGGGCTTCGTCTTCCAGGACTACAACCTGATCCCGACGCTCACGGCCTTGGAGAACGTGACGCTGCCCCTCGAGCTGGACGGGATCTCCGGCCGCGCGGCGAAGCGCGCGGCGAAGGACGCCCTCGCCGCGGTCGGGCTCGACACGAAGGGTGCCGCCTATCCCGACGATCTCTCCGGAGGGCAGCAGCAGCGCGTCGCGATCGCCCGCGCGATCGTCGGCGGGCGGCGGCTGATCCTCGCGGACGAGCCCACGGGCGCCCTCGACTCCGTGACCGGAGAGGCGGTGCTGCGCGTCCTGCGCGAGCGCGTCGACGGCGGCGCGGCGGGGATCCTCGTCACCCACGAACCGCGGCACGCAGCCTGGGCGGACCGGATCGTGTTCCTCCGCGACGGCCGGATCGTGGATCAGACCCGACGCGACGACGCCGCGGATCTGCTGGTGACGCGATGAGCGGGACCCGCGCGGGCCGGCGCGCCGCGTCGAGGACGCGCACCAGGGCGAGCCGTTCCGCCCGCCCGCCGCAGCCGGCACCGCGGCGGCGCGGCACCGGACCGCTCGGCGCTCCGCGCGTCGGCTCCCGGATGCGGGCCGACCTGCGCCTTTCCTGGCGCCAGGTGCTGCGCGCGAAGGGATCCTCGATCCTGGTGACGCTGCTGGTCGCGCTGCCCGTGGCCGGGCTGTTCGGCGCGGCGGTGTTCCTGGAGAGCCGCACCCCGACGCCCGAGGAAGCCGTGACGCTGCGCCTCGGGCAGGCCCAGGCCCAGCTGGTGCCGATCTCCCCGCTCCCGGACGGATACCGGCAGGCGATCGACGAGCCGTCGATGTCGCAGTCGGTCGGCCCGGTCTCCGGCGACGGGCGGCCACCCATGGATCCGCCGCCGACCGAGCTCAGCAGCCTCGTGCCGGCGAGCGCGCAGGTGATCCCGATCGAGCAGGGCGTGGTGCGCCTGAACACCCGCGCCGGGATCGCGAACTTCACCGCGGTGAGCGGAGACGCGTGGGACCCGGCGCTCAGGGGCGCGTTCCGGATCCTCTCCGGCCGCGCCCCCACCGGAGCGCATGAGGCCATGGCGGGTCCCGGCCTGCTGGGCCGGCTGGGCATCGCGGTCGGCGACCGGGTCGCGCTTCCCGATTCGGACACCACGCTCACCATCACCGGAGCCCTGCAGGCGATCGACGCGCAGAAGTATCCTTCGACGACCCTGTACGCGCCGGCCGGTGTACTGCCGGCAGCGGCGCTCGACGGGGCCTCGCGCTCCTGGTTCGTCACCGACTGGCAGCCGCGGTACCAGGACTTCGCCGCGTTCAACCGCGAGGGATACGGCGTGTACGCGCGCGACGTCGTGCTGGATCCGCCGCCCGGTGCGATCACCGCGAACAGCGCACGCACACCCCAGGCGCGCTGGACCTCGTTCGCGGTGGGGGCGGTGTTCGCGGTCGCCAGCGGCTTCCTCGTGACGCTCCTCGCCGGCGCGGCGTTCGCGGTGGCCGCCCGGCGTCAGCAGCGCTCGCTGGCCGTCGCGGCGAGCGTCGGGGCGACCCGCGGGGATCTGTTCCGCATCGTCGTGCTGCAGGGGCTCTCCCTCGGCCTCGCCGGAGGCGTGGTCGGCGCCGTCCTGGGCGGCACCGCCGTGGCCGTGGCCCTGCGCCTCTTCGACCCGGGCGTGCAGGGGCGGTTCTGGTCGAGCTTCGCCTTCCGGATCCCCTGGGACGCCGCGATCGCGATCATCGTGTTCGCGGCTCTCGTGGGCACCCTCTCGGCCCTCGCGCCGGCACGCACCGCGACCCGCGGCGACACGCTCGGCGCCCTCCGCGGCGCGCGCCGGCCCGCGGTCCTGCGCCGGAAGGCGCCGGTCATCGGGATCGTGCTGGTGTGCGTGGGCGCTGCCGTCGCGCTCGCGGGCGGCGTCATCACGGCCACGGTCTCCGCACCGCGCACGTTCGCGACGTACGTCCCTGCGGGAGGGACGGCGGGGACGGACGTGCTCCGCGGGGTCGCGCTGTGGATGATGATCGGCGGGCCGATCCTCCTGCAGATCGGGATCATCCTCACCGGGCATGCGCTCCTGCGCGGCGTGGCACGGCTGCTCTCCCCGCTCGGACTCGCGCCGCGGCTGGCCGCCCGCGACGCCGCCGCGAATCCCACGCGCACCGTGCCCGCGTTCACGGCGATCACGGCGAGCGTCTTCATCGCGACGTTCGTGCTCGCGGTGATGGCGAGCACCGCCGCGGTGAACGCGCGCCAGTACCCGTGGAGCGGTCCGCTGGGCTCGGTCTCGGTGACGTTCGGCGCGGACGGCGCAGACGCCGCGCAGGTCGAGAAGGACGCCCGGCAGCTCCTGGACGGGACGGATCCGCGTGCCGTGCTGGAGATCGCGACGCCGAAGCAGGCGCCCTACGACCCGGACACCGGACGCCCGGAACCCTCGGAGCTGCAGGAGTACAGGGTCATGCCGGAGGGGTGCGACACCTGCCGCGACG
Source organism: Microbacterium sp. 22242 (assembly GCF_052045495.1). NCBI lineage: Bacteria > Bacillati > Actinomycetota > Actinomycetes > Micrococcales > Microbacteriaceae > Microbacterium > Microbacterium sp. 22242. The sequence continues at coordinate 4,239 of NZ_JBQEOZ010000002.1, forward strand.
CGTACGGCTTCGGCACTCTCACGGTCGCCGACGCGGACGCCGTGAAGGCGCTGTTCGGGAATCTGCTCGATGACGACCAGCGGCGAGCGCTGCGCGACGGGGCGCTCCTGACCACTCGCGCGATCACCCCCGGGGAGCCGCCGCACCGCGCACGGATCGACGGCTATCCGGCCGGAACACTCGGCGGCGCATTCACCGGCCAGGAGACGCCAACGACCTCCGCGACGGTCCCGCTCGTCACCGTGCCGATGGTCCGCTCGCGCTTCGACGCCCTGATCACCCCGGCGACCGCCGCGCGGCTCGGGATCCCGACCGCCCCTCTCATGCTGGTCGGCGTCTACGACACCCCGCCCGATACTGCGACGATCGACCGGCTCACCGCCGAAGCCGACGGGCTGAGCGGTGCGGGAACGCACGTCTCCGTGATGCAGGAGGACGGCCCCACCCCCATCGCCGGCTGGCTGACACTGGTGGCCGGCGTCGCCGGCGTGATCGTGCTCGGGTCGGCGGCGATCAGCCTCGGACTGAGCCGGTTCGAACGACGACCCGATGATGCGACGCTGGCCGCGGTCGGCGCCCATCGCGTCCTGCGTCGCAACGTCAACGCGTGGCAGGCGGTGATCATCGCCGGACTCGGCGCACTGCTGGGCGTGCTCAGCGGGCTGGTGCCGGCGTGGAGCATGGTGCTCGCGAATCCGGACAACGTCTCCCCCGGCGACCTTCCGCTGTGGTGGCTGGCCGCCCTCGCCGTGGGCCTCCCGCTGCTCATCGCCGGGCTCGCCTGGCTGGTGCGTCCGCGGCGGGCGGAGCTCACCCACCGCACCGCGATCGCCTGACCGCCGCGACCGTCGCCGGGCTGGCCGCTCGGCTGACCCGCGCGTCGCCGGAGCCGCGACGCACCCGCCTGATCGCGCAGGGCGTAGCGGATCCTCAGCGAGCGCAGGGCCCCGGATCATAGGATCGCCCCATGGCCGGATTCTGGGGCAGACGCAAACGTGAACAGGACGAGCTGCAGGCGCAGGACGCGGATCTCGCGCGGAACGCCGAGCAGGCCATCGTCGCGGCCGACGAACGGATCCGCATGTCGGCCGACGAGCTGGCCTTCGCCTCGGCCGAGCTCGGCGACGAGATGACGGCCGACTTCCGGGCCGCGCTGGACGCGGTGCGCACGCACATGGGCGAGGCGTTCCAGCTGCACCAGCTGAACCACGACGAGATCCCGGACACCCCGGAGGAGCTGCGCACCCGCAACGCGCGCATCGTGCAGCTGTGCGAGTGGGCCGAGGACCTCATCGACGAGAAGTCCGCGGCGATCGCCGACGCCGTGAACCGGGTGCGCAACGCGCCGCAGGTCGTGGCGAGGGTGCGCGCGGACGCCGCGTCGCTCGAGGCCCGCGTGCCCCAGGCGCAGGCGTCCGTGGAGCGGCTCGCCACGCGTTACTCGGACGCGGCGATGCAGCGTGTCGCCCGCAGCGCCGAGGAGGCCGCGCAGCTCGTGGTCTTCGCGAACCACGGCGCGGACGTGTTCGAGCGCCGCCGCGAGGCCGGCCGCAACCAGGAGGCCGTTCTGGCGCTGGAGACGGCGACCGAGGCGACGCGCCGGGCGGCGTCCCTGCTCGACGCGGTCGACGACTTCGAGATCGAGGCGCTGCGCGCCGAGTCGACGCTCGCCGAGGTCGTCGCCGACTCCCGGAACGATCTTTCGGCGCTGCCGTCCGTGCCCGCCACGCCCGAGGTCACCGCGGCGGCCGGCGCGCTGCAGCAGGCCCTCGACGCGCTCCCGCCCGCAGGATCGCGCAGCGATCCGTTCGGCGACCTCAGCCGGCTGCGTGCGGCGAACACGGCGCTCGACGCCGCCGTCGCGACCGCCCGCTACCGGGCCGACCATCCCCTGCCGGCACTGGACACGGTGCAGCACGCCCTGGACGACGCGGACCGCCAGCTCGGCATCGCACGCGGGCTGATCGAAGGCCACCGCGGCTGGATCGGTGCGGATGCCCGCACCCGTCTCGCCGAGGCGGAGCGACTGCGGGTCGATGCTCCGTCGCTGCTGCCCGCCGAGGAGACGCGCGAGCAGGCGCTGAGCACCGCGCGGCGGATCGCGCAGCTCGCCGCGGAGGCCCTGCAGCTGGCCCAGCACGACATCGACCGCTCGCGCCCGGATCAGGGCTGGGGCGGCGGGAACGGCTGGGGCGGCGGAGGCGGCTGGGGCGGCGGAGGTCGCAGCTCCGGCGGCGGCGACATCGTGAGCGGCGTGCTCGGCGGCCTCGTCATCGGCGGCCTGCTCGGCGACATCTTCGACTGACACCCGCCCGTGCACAGGAGCGCGGCCCGGGGATCGCCCCGAGCCGCGTTCTGGTCCTGCGGGAGCGCGTCAGCCGACGAGCTCCTCCTCGGCGGGGGCCGCCTGCGTGGCCAGCGCGATCACGCCGTAGTCCCAGCCCTTGCGGCGGTACACGACGCTGGGGTGATCGGTGCGGGCGTCCACGAAGAGGAAGAAGTCGTGACCGACCAGCTCCATGCGGTCGACGGCCTCCTCGACCGTCATCCACTCCGGCTCGAAGCTCTTGGACCGGATCACGACCGGCGAGTACTCCTCCTCGAGCTCGAGCGTCGGGATCGCCCCCGTCGACACGGCGTGCAGCGTATCCGCCGACACCGGGTGCACGTCGATCCCGGCCAGCTCGCCGGTGCTCTTCTCGAGGTGCGCGCCGCGGGGATGGTGGCGCCCGTCGATGCGGCGTTCCTTGGCGCGCCGCACCTGCTCGCAGAGTTTGTCGACGGCGAGGTCGAGCGCCACGAACTTGTCCGCGTCGCGCGCCTCTGCGCGCACGAGCGGGCCCTTTCCGACGAGGGTGAGTTCGACGGTCTCGTCCTCCACGTGACCGCCGCGATAGGAACGATGGGTGACCTTCACGTCGAGACGCTGCGCCTTCGTCGCGATAGTCGTGATCCGTGCGGTCTTCTCTTCGACCACCGCTCGGAATCGATCGCTGATGCCGACTCCGACACCGACGATGTTCGTTTCCATCCTGACCTCCTTGTTCCGGTCCACCCGGCCAAGGGCGGACCGTGGTCGCCTTTGTGAATCCCTACCGTAGTCGGGCGACACCGCCCTGTCACCCACAATTCACCTGCGTGTCATGGGCGTTCGCCCAGAGCTGTGCTCCCCGGCGGTGCGCGGTCGATCGCCGCGCCGGCGGGTCGCCGCGACGGCCACCGCGCCGACCACCTCGAAGCCGGCCGCGCGCAGCGCCCTGGCCGCCTCCGCGCAGGTCGCGCCGGTCGTGACGACGTCGTCCACGATGAGCGCACGACGCCCCTCCCCCGGGCGGGTCGCGATCAGCCCCCCGCCGAGATTGCGACGGCGCTCATCGGCGGTCAGACCGCGCTGGTCCTCGACGCGACGCGCGTAGGTCAGCGCGCGCTGCACGGGGATCCCTGTGCCGCGGGCGAGCAGCTCGGGCACCCGGAAGCCGCGGCGGCGGAAGGCGGTGCGCGAGGTCGGAACGGGGACGACGACGTCCACGGGTCGCCGCCGGCCGGGATCGCCCCCGGTCCGGCCCGCGAGCAGATCGTCGACGGCCGCAGCGAGCGCGGGCCGGAGCACGCGGATCAGGGAGGTCTGCCCGTCCTCCTTCACCGCCCGCAGCACCGAGGCCGCCACGCCCTCGAAGGCGAGTCCGGCTCGGAGCGGGACCGCGTCGGATCGCGGGCGGAGCAGGTGCGGCACGAGCTCGCGCCCGCAGTCAGGGCAGAGGGCCGTGCCCGCGGCTCCGCATCCGGCGCACGCCGAGGCGAAGGCGAGATCGGCGATCTCCCGGAGGAGCCGGCGCAGCGGTTCTGCGGACATCCTCCGATCCTGACCGCCGCAGGGCGCGCAGACGGGCTGGCCTCCCGGATCCGTGCAGAACCGGACCACGAGCGGACCTGTGCGGGACGTCACGGGATCCTCCCCGGCCGCGATCACCCGCCGAGCTGGATCCCGAGCACCTTCACGTTCGTGCTCTCCTGCTGCCAGGTCTGCACGTTGCGCACCCGCAGGGTGCCGTCCCCGCCGAGCAGGCGGATGTTCGACGTCGGGGACGACGCGGCGACCGTCCGCGTCCCGTCCGGCACCTCGACGGTCGTCGCCGGTCCGCCCACCGGCTGCTCCAGCAGCACCGAATGGCTGCCGTCCGCCGTGAGCACGCCGACGGTCGTGTCGTCGAGCCAGGTGATGTCGCTCACCGCGCCGGGCGGCCAGGCGATCACGCTCTGCTGCCCGATCCCGGTGGGCGCTCCCCTGTCGTCGCGCGTCACCGCGGCCACCTCGACCCTGCTCTGCCCCGCGGCGGTGACCGCCATCGCGAGCCGAGAGCCGTCGCGGCTCATCGCGACCGCGGAGATGTCGGACGCGTCCTGCGGCCCGTCGATGGGCGTCGGCGAGACCCCGGTCGACCACGCGATGATCGACCGGGGCGCCTGCTGGGGAACGGTCCAGATGAAGCCGAACGGGTCGAGCGCGGGCGCGAGCAGCCCCGGCCGCCCGTCCACCTCGCTGATCCTCCCGTCCGCTACCGCGTACACGGTGCCGTCGCCGGTCTGGATGGCCACGCGCTGCGCGCCGCTGGCCGCCCGGATCGCCGTGATCGGCTTCTGCAGGGAGGTCAGCTCCGAGGACACCCCGGGAACCGGCGCGATCGCTCCGTTGGCCAGGAATCCGAAGCCCTTGTCGGTCAGCACGAGCGGACGGGTGTCGACGCCGGTCGGAGCCACCGAGGCGGAACCCGCGTTGAGATCGCGGCCGCCGGCCGTCAGCTTCACCTGCAGCACGCCGACCCCGGACAGGCTGCGCTCCAGCTGCGTGCGCATGCGTGCGAGGGTCGACGCGTCCGCGTTCAGCGCGGCGTCGGTGAGCGCCACCTCGGCGACCTGCGCATCGGCGGTCACGGTGCTGCGGGCGAGCGCGACGTCGCCGGTGAACGCGGTGCGCACGCCGTTCGCCAGCCACGGGCTGGGCTTGCCGCTCACGAGCGACTGCACGATGCGGCTGGCCGTGTTCTCGCGCTTCGGGAACCAGCGCACGTCCGGCACCAGATAGGTCCAGGTGGGGTCGAAGTACTGCAGGGTGTACGGGGCGAGCACGTCGCCGTCGGCGAAGGACTGCGCGTCCAGCACGATGCCGTCGGGGGCGGACGAGATCCGCCACTGCCCGTCGCTGTCCTTGCTCAGCGCGAACGAGAACTCGGCCGAGCCGCTCGCCGTGCTCGTGGAGTAGTTCCCGTTCTCGTCGACCGTCGCCGCCGGCCGCAGCCCGAGCCGCACCGTGGTGCTCTTCGCCTGCTTGTCGGCATCGGGCGGGCTGTAGGTGCGATCGGAGAGCGAGGTGTCGATCGTGACGCCGCTGTCCGGCTTCCACTTCTGCGCCGCGGCCGCGGTGAGATACTCCCGCGCGACGCCCCAGCTGTCCTTGGGGCTGGAGGCGGCGTCGATGAAGCCCCGCACGATCTGCTCCGGGTCCATGCCGTTGGAGGGGCCCTGCGGGAGGTAGGCGACGTCGGATCTCTTGTCGCTCGAGTCGGCGGCGAGGCCGGGACGCACGTCTCCCGTGGTGGGCAGGGAGGCGCACGCGGCGAGGCTCAACGCCGCGGCGACCACGAGGGCGCTGCGCAGGGCGCGTGCGAGTCTCATGAGTCCTCCTCCTGGGCTGGCGCGGAGGGCTTCGCGATCTCGATCGGCGCGGTGGCCAGTCCGATCTCCGCGATCGGCTCCGGCTGTTCGAGCGGGATCGGCGATGCGCCCTCGAGCGGGCGGGAGCTGCGCGGCAGGGTGAGCACGAAGTGCGTTCCGGTCCCGAGCTCGGACCACACGGCGAGCGTGCCGCCGTGCAGCCGCGCGTCGCCGAGCGCGATGGAGAGGCCGAGCCCTGTGCCGCCGATCGTGCGCCGCCGGGACGGATCCGCCCGCCAGAACCGGTCGAAGACGCGCTCGGCGTCCTCCGCCGACATGCCGAGGCCGCTGTCGCGCACGCCCACGGCCACCGCGTTCTGATTGCTGTCGACCGTGATCACGATGGGGTGGCCCTCGCCGTGCTCGATCGCGTTGCCGATGAGGTTGCGCAGGATCCGGCGCACCCGGCGCGGGTCCAGATCGACCGGGGTGTGCCCGCCGGGGGCGACGAAGCGCAGCTCGGTGTCGTGAGTCTCGGCGAGCGGGCGCATGTCGTCGACGAGGTCCTCGGCGAGATGCGCGAGGCTGGTCGCCTCGGTCTCCAGCTGCACGGATCCGGCGTCGTACCGGCTGATCTCGAGCAGGTCGGCGAGCAGCGTGTCGAAGCGGTGCACCTGGGTCTGCAGCAGCTCGGCGGTGCGCGCGGTGGTCGGGTCGAACTCCTCGCGCTGGTCGTTGAGCATCTCGGCGGCCAGCCGGATCGTGGTGAGCGGGGTGCGCAGCTCGTGCGAGACATCCGACACGAACCGCTGCTGCACCAGGGAGAGCTCCCCGAGCTCCTTGATCTGCGCCTCGATGCTGTCCGCCATCGCGTTGAACGAGCGCCCGAGCGTGGCCAGCTCGTCCTGCCCGCGCACCGGCAGCCGCACGTCGAAGTCGCCCCCGGCGAAGCGCGCGCTGGTCTCCGCGGCCTCGGTGATCGGCTGCACCACCGAGCGCAGCGAGAACCACGCGATCACGCCGATCAGGGCGACGAGCACGCTGCCGGCGGCCCACAGGCTGCTCTGCACCAGCACGAGGGTCTGCTCGGTGTCGGCGAGGTCGTAGGCGATGTACAGCTCGTAGGCGCCCGCCTCCGGCACCTTCAGCTGCTGGCCGACGATGATGCCGGCGTGCTGGGATCCGTCGGCGTCGTGCAGCGCGACCGGCTGCCACCACTGCTTGGTGTCGTCCTTGGAGACGCGCTGGTGCATCTGATCCGAGACCAGGTCCTCGGTGAACCCGTCCCTCAGGAAGCCGGGAGGCGCCGCCTGCGCCGATCCGTTGTCGATCGGGAAGACGCCGACCATCTGGGCGCTGGAGACCGAGCTCAACCGGCTGTTCACGTCTCCCATCAGGCCGAGCAGCGCCGTGCGGTTGCCCTGCGTGTCGGCAGAGTAGACGGCGGACTGCACCGAGTCGACCGCCCGCAGCGCGTCGTGCAGCGCCTGGTCCTTGCGCGCCTCCCAGAGGTTGTTCTGCACCGCGAGCGCCATCGCGACGCAGGTGACGAGCACCGCGACCGAGGTCAGCCCGAGCGTGATGACGAGGGTGCGGAAGCGCAGCGACCGCCGCCACAGCCGGGCCAGCCGGCGTGCGCTGCGCCGGGCGCTCCGCGCCACCGCGCTCTGCGACATGGACGCACTCGCGGCCTGCGCGAACGTCAGGCCACGCTCCCGGCCCGGTATCCGACGCCGCGCACCGTGGTGACGATCCGCGGGTTGTCCGGATCGAGCTCGACCTTCGCCCGCAGCCGCTGCACGTGCACGTTCACCAGGCGCGTGTCGGCCTTGTAGTGGTAGCCCCACACCTGCTCGAGCAGCATCTCCCGGGAGAACACCTGCTGCGGCTTGGAGGCGAGCGCCACCAGCAGCTGGAACTCGAGCGGAGTGAGCGCGATCGGCGCGCCGCCACGGCGGACCTCGTGCGCGTCGACGTCGATCGTGAGATCGCCGATCCGGAGCACCTCGGTGGTGGACTGCGGCGTCGGCCGCAGCCGCGTGCGGATCCGGGCGACGAGCTCCTTCGGATTGAACGGCTTCACGATGTAGTCGTCCGCGCCGACCTCGAGCCCGCGCACGACATCGGCGGTGTCGCTGCGCGCGGTGAGCATGATCACCGGGACGCCGGACTCCGCGCGGATCCGCGTGCAGATCTCGATGCCGTCCATGCCGGGCAGCATCAGGTCGAGCAGGACGAGGTCGGGACGCTGCGTGCGCCACTCGTCGACGGCCTTGGCGCCGTCCGCGCAGAAGACGGGCTCGAAGCCCTCCGTGCGCAGCACGATTCCGATCATCTCGGCCAGAGCCGTATCGTCATCGACCACGAGGATGCGTGAGGTCATTGTGCCCAGTCGTCTTTCGTCCACGGCGTGCCGGCGCATGTCAGCGCCCGCACGTCCGTCCAGCGTACTTCACGGTTTTGCGAAGTATGCGGAAGCGTTGATCCCCGACGGCACGTTCCGCCCGATCCGTGTCGGAGCGGTGTGCCACGATGGAGCCAAGACGCGAACCGGAGGACTCGTGAGCGAACAGACTGCGGGTGCACAGGGGTGGACCCCGGCGCCCAGACCCGGCCTGATCCCGTTGCGGCCGCTCGGGTTCGGAACGGTCCTCGGCAAGTCGTTCGCGGCGCTGCGGCACAACCCGAAGGTGCTGTTCGGCTTCGCAGTGGTCGTGCAGCTGGCCGTGCTGATCGTGGTCGGCGGCGTGGTCGGCGCGGTCGCGGTCCTGGCCTTCTCCCGTCTCGGCACCGTGCAGCCCGGCAGCGACGACTGGATCACGCTGAGCGTCGGATCCGCCGCCTTCGTCGTGCTCGCCGGGCTGCTGGTGGGTCTGCTCTCGGCGGCGTTCAGCGCGATCGTGCAGGGCATCGTCGCCGCGGACGTGCGCGCGGCCGTGCTCCGCGAGCCGGCGACGCTGCCCGTGCTCTGGTCCCGGGTGAAGCCGGCCGCGTGGCGGCTGATCGGCTATATCCTGCTCTACGGCCTCGGCGGCGTGCTGGCCGTCGGGCTCGTGTTCGGCATCGCCTTCGGCGCGATCGGGATCCCGTCCGGGTTCCGCGGCGCGGGTCTCGTGCTGACGGTCATCGTCACGATCGTGGGCATGCTCGGCATCGTGGTGCTGGCCATATGGTTCGGCACGAAGCTCATGCTCGTGCCCTCGCTGCTGGTGCTCGAGGGGGCGGGCGTCCGCGAGGCGATCGTCCGCTCGTGGCGGCTCACCCGCGGACGGTTCTGGTTCGCGTTCGGGATCGCCTTCGTGATCGGGGCGATCTTCTACGTGCTGTCCCAGGTGCTCAACATGGCGGTGGGCCTGATCACATCGCTCTTCGGCTCGGTGCTGCAGCCCACGGGCGACACCCTGAGCTCGTTCAGCACGGCCACGATCGTCTCCCTCGTGATCACCGAGATCGTGCTCATCGTGGTGCAGTCGATCAGCGCAGTGGTGCAGTCGACCGCCGGCGCACTGGTCTACATCGACTGCCGCATGCGCTACGAGGGACTGGATCAGGATCTGCTGGCGGCGACCGAACGGCGCGCGGCCGGGTACGACGACGGGTCGGATCCGTTCCGCGTCGACCACGGGCGCGCGGTGCGCGCCGGCTTCCGCCCCGCGCCCGCCCCGGCGGCCGTTCCCTATTACTATCCCCCGGAGGCCTACGGAGCGCAGGGCTACACGGCACCCGGATATGCGCCGCCGCAGGGCTACGCCGCGCCCGGCTCCGCAGCACCACAGGGATATCCCGCACCGCAGGGATACCCGACGTCGCAGGGATATCCCGCACCGCAGGCGTACCCGACATCGCAGGGATACCCGCCGCAGCCCTCGGCGGCGCCCGCACCTGACGCCGCGCCTGCCGCGCCGCCTCCCCCTGCCCCGATCCCGCCGGCACAGCAGAGCCCCTGGGCGCGCCCCCAGGATGACGGTCCCTGGACGTCGCCCGGATCCCGGGACCGATGATCCTGCTCGGCCTGACGCGTGCGATGTCCGCGATCCCGCTGATCCCGGACGGCGACGGCGCGCGCCGGCTCGCGGAGCAGGAGCTCGCGAAGCCGGAGTACCAGGCCGCCAAGCCGACGCTGATCGACCAGTGGGCACGAGGGATCGTCGACTTCCTGCACGATCTGCTCACCGGACGGAACGTCGGCGGGCTCGGGCCCTGGGCCGCCATCGTGATCGGCATCGTGCTGGCCGCCGCCCTGGTCGCGGTGCTCGTGATCTGGGGGCGACCGCGGCGCTCCCGGTCCCGCGTCGGAGGATCCGTCCTGCTCGGCGCCGTGGACGACCGCACCGCCGCACAGCTGCGCGCCGAGGCGGAGCGGGCGGCGCGCGACGAGGACTGGGCCGAGGCGATCGTGCTGCGCTACCGCGCGATCGCCCGCGCCCTGATGGAGCGGGACCTCATCGCACCCGCGCCCGGCGCGACCGCGCAGACCATCGCACGGGAGGCGGTGCGTCCGTTCCCCCGCGAGGCGGAGGCGCTGCATGCGGCTGCGGTGGTCTTCGACGACGTCCGCTATCTCGGCCGTCCCGGGAGTCCCGACCTCTACCGCGAACTGATCGGCACCGACGACCGGCTCGCGGCCTCGCGCCCGCAGGAGGAGCCGGCGGACGGCCGGCAGGAGGTGCACGCATGACCGGCACCGTCTCCGCTCCGCCCACCCGCGACGCCGCCCCGGAGAGTGCCGGGGCCGGGACCCTCGTACGCGACCCTGGGCGGCTGCGGCGCGGCCTCGGCTGGCTGCTGGTCGTCGTGCTCGTGATCGTGGTCGCGGGGGCTGGCCTGCTGCTGACCGTCCCCTCGAGCGCGCAGCGCGAGACCTACGATCCGGAACTGCCCGGTCCCGAGGGGACCAAGGCGCTGGCCGAGATCCTCCGCCAGCAGGGCGTGACGGTCGACGTGGTGCGCTCGCGCGACGCCGCCGAGAAGCGGCTCGACGACCGCACCACACTGGTGATGAGCGACCCGTATCCGCTCAGCGACAGCGCGGCGCAGCGGCTGGTCGATCGCGCGCACGACGTCGTGCTGATCACGGCGAGCGCCCGGATGCTGCGGATCCTCGGGCTCGGCGGCTACTCGTCCGCCGTCTCCCCGTCCCGTGCGGAGCCCGGCTGCCGGGTCGGGGCGTTCGCCCACGTCGGCCCGATCGCGCCCGGCCAGCTGTTCCTGCCCGATCCCGGTGTCACCGCCTGCTTCGGCGACGCCGCCGAGGGGGCGGCGGTGCTGATGTCGGACGACGGCGGACAGCGCAGGGCGATCGTGGACGGTTCCGGGCTGTTCACCAACGCGCACCTCGCCGAGAACGGCAACGCCGCGCTCGGCCTGGCACTGCTCGGCGCCCAGCCGCACGTGGTCTGGTACGTGCCCTCCCTCGCCGACTCCGATCGCACCGACGCCGACCCGAAGAAGTCGCTCGCCGACCTGACCCCGGGCTGGGTGACCCCGGCCATCGTCCTGCTGATGGTCGCGGCCCTGCTCGCCGCGGCCTGGCGCGGGCGGCGCTTCGGTCCGCTCGTGGCGGAGACGCTTCCGGTCACGGTGCGCGCCTCGGAGACGATGCTCGGCCGCGCCCGGCTCACCGCGAAGGCCGCGGATGCCGCACACGCGGCGGACGCGCTGCGCGCCGGGACCAACGCCCGCCTCGCGAAGCGGCTGGGCCTCGCCGCGCGCGCGGATCCCGCGTCCGTGGCCGACGCCGCCGCGGACCGCATCCGCATCGACCGCGCCGCGTGCCGCGCCCTGCTGACCGGCCCGCTGCCGTCCACGGACGCGGAGCTCGTGCCGTTCGCCCGAGACCTCACCGACCTGGAGACCGCCGTCGAGGACGCGGTCCGCATCGAAAGGAGCACCCGTGACTGAGCAGACGAGCCCAGGAAGCGGCTCGCCCGACGGCCACGCCGTCGCCCCGCAGTTCTCCTCCGCACCGCCGCCCCCGGCCGGTCCTGCGGCGGCGGCCCAGCCCGCGCCCGCCGCGGCGCCGACGCCGGCCGCGCCCACGGCAACGGCCGCACCAGCCGCGGCAGTCGCGCCGAGCGGAGGACCCGGGCCCGTCCCGGACGACGATGCCGCCCTCCGCCGGGCCATGCAGCGGGTGCGCGCCGAGGTCGACAAGGCCGTGGTCGGCCAGGCCGGCACGGTCACCGGGCTGCTCGTCGCGCTGCTCGCCCGCGGCCACGTGCTGCTCGAGGGCGTGCCGGGAGTCGCGAAGACGCTCGTGGTGCGCTCGTTCTCGCGCGCGCTCGGGCTCGACACCAAGCGCGTGCAGTTCACGCCCGACCTGATGCCGGGCGACGTCACCGGATCCCTCGTCTACGACGCCCGCACCGGCGAGTTCGAGTTCCGTCGCGGGCCCGTGTTCACCAACATCCTGCTCGCCGACGAGATCAACCGGACACCTCCGAAGACCCAGGCGGCGCTGCTCGAAGCGATGGAGGAGCGCCAGGTGTCGTCCGACGGCGCGAGCCTCGCCCTGCCGGATCCGTTCCTCGTCGCGGCGACGCAGAACCCGATCGAGCACGAGGGCACCTACTCGCTCCCGGAGGCGCAGCTGGACCGGTTCCTGATGAAGCTCGTGGTCGGCGTGCCCGAGCGCGACGCCGAGGTCTCGGTGCTGCGCCGGCACGCCGACGGCTTCTCGCCGCGAGAGCTCACCGACCTGCACCCCGTGGTCACGGCGGACGAGATCCTCGCCGCGCAGCGCGCCGCCGGCCGCGTGCGGGTGACCGACGACGTGCTCGGCTACGTGGTCGACCTCGCCAGGGCCACCCGGCAGTCCCCCTCCGTGCAGCTGGGCGCGAGCCCGCGCGCCTCGACCGCTCTGCTCGCCGCGGCGAAGGCCTGGGCGTGGCTGAACGCGTCGTCCGCGGTCACCCCGGATCACGTGCAGACGATGCTCATCCCGGTGTGGCGGCACCGCCTGCAGCTGCGCCCCGACGCGGAGATGGAGGGCGTCTCGCCCGACGCCGTGCTCACCTCGGTGGTGCAGCAGACCAGGGTGCCGATCTAGGTGTTCCTCACCGGCCGTCTCGCGATCGTCGCCGCCGTCGGGGTCGTCCCGATGGTGCTGCTCGACGGCGCGCGCGTGTCGCCGTGGCTCACGCTGCTGGGCTGGCTCGTGCTGTGCGCGGTGCTGGCCGGGCTGGACGTGCTGCTCGCCGCCCCCGTCGGCGCCCTGCGGATCACCCGCGAGGTGCCGGGCAAGGGCCGGCAGCACGAGCCGGTCACCGCGACCGTGATCGTGCAGAACCTCGGCGAGCGGCGGCTGCACGGGCTCCTCCGCGACGCCTGGCAGCCGACCGCGGGCGCGGCCGAGCGCGGCAGGGCGCGGCTCGACCTGCCCGGCGGCGAACGGCGCCGGATCGGCATCGCGCTGCTCCCCCGCCGGCGTGGCGAGCTGTCCAGCGAGTTCGTCGCGGTGCGCTCGACCGGCCCGCTGGGGCTGGCCGGGCGACAGGGTCGCCACCGCGTGCGCGGCGCGATCCGGATCCTGCCGCCTTTCGCCTCGCGCCGGCACCTGCCGTCGCGCCTCGCCCGGCTGCGCGAGCTGGACGGCAACACGAGCGTGCAGGTGCGCGGGCAGGGCACCGAGTTCGACTCCCTCCGCGAGTATGTGCGCGGCGACGACGTGCGCTCGATCGACTGGCGCGCGACCGCCCGTGCCGGCACGACCATGCTGCGCACCTGGCGCCCCGAGCGCGACCGGCACGTCGTGATCCTCATCGACACGGGCCGCACCGCCGCGGCGCGCGTGGGCGACGGCACCCGGCTGGACGCGGCGTACGAGTCGGCTCTGCTGCTCGCCGCGCTCGCCCAGCGCGCCGGGGACCACGTGCACCTGCTGCTGTTCGACCGCGCCGTGCGGGGCAGGGTGAGCGGCGTGGAAGGCCCGGCTCTGCTGCCGGCGCTGTCCGACGCCATGGCCCCGGTGCACGCCCGGCTCGTCGACACCGACTGGGGCGCGGCGTTCGCCGCGATCCGCACCGTCACCACGCGCCCGTCGCTGATCGTGGTGCTCACCGCGCAGGACGCCGTGGAGAGCGCCCGCTCGTTCCTCGGCGCCTTCCCGAACGCGTCGCGCGCCACGACGATCCTGGTCGGATCCGCCACCGACGTGTCGATCGACGCGCTGGCGCGAGGCAGGGACTCCCGCGAGGACGTCTACCTCGCCGCCGCCGCCGAGCGCACCCTGCAGGACGCCGCCCGGGTCGCAGACGCGATCCGGCGCGCGGGCGGCGAGCCTCTCGCGGCGGACCCGGAGGACCTGCCGCCGCGCATCGCCGACCGGTACCTCGAGCTCAAGGCCGCTGGCAGGCTCTGACACCACGGCCTCCACGGTCTCGACACGCCCGTGCCACCGCGGCTTTTCCTGAATGATTCAGAAAAAGGTAGCCTGTCGGTATGGAGACCTCGTCGATCCTCCGCGACGCGGGCCTGCGCGTCACGGTGCAGCGCATCGCTGTGCTCCAGGCTCTGGCGCTCGCGCCGCACAGCTCCGCGGACCGGATCCACACCGCCGTCGCCGGAAGCGGGATCGCGCTGCCCACCGTGCACGCGATCCTCGGCGATCTCGCCACGGCCGGCATCATCCGCCGGGTGAGCCTCCCGGACGCCGGCCGCGCGCTGTTCGAGGTCGAACCGTCCGACAACCACCACCACATGCAGTGCGTGCGCTGCGGCCGGCTCGAGGTCGTGTCGTGCTCGGTCGGAGCGGCACCCTGTCTGCACCCGGCCGAGGATCACGGCATGCGCCTGCTCGAGGCCTCCGTGACCTACCGCGCGATCTGCCGCGAGTGCGATGCCGCACCGGCCGACCCGACAGACCACCCCGAGGAAAGGATCAGCATTGACTGACGAGATGACCTGCCCCGTGACCGGCGCCACCGGAGGCCCCGCGAGCGGATCCGCCGACCACTCCGGCGCCGCGGCACCGCGCCCCGCCGCCCGCCGCACCGGCAACACCGATTGGTGGCCGGAGCGCCTGAACCTGCGCCTCCTCTCGAAGAACCCGGCCGTCGCCGACCCGCACGGTCCCGACTTCGACTACCCGGCGGCGTTCGCGGCGCTCGACCTCGAGGCCGTGAAGAAGGACATCGCCGCGGTGCTGACCGAGTCGCAGCCGTGGTGGCCCGCAGACTTCGGCAACTACGGGCCGCTGATGATCCGGATGGCCTGGCACTCCGCGGGCACGTACCGCGTGTTCGACGGCCGTGGTGGCGGCGGCACCGGCCAGCAGCGGTTCGCTCCGCTGAACAGCTGGCCCGACAACGTGGGCCTGGACAAGGCGCGCCGCCTGCTCTGGCCGGTCAAGAAGACGTACGGCCGGGCGCTGAGCTGGGGCGACCTGATGATCCTCGCCGGCAACGTCGCGCACGAGCAGATGGGCATGCCCACCTTCGGCTTCGCCGGCGGCCGCCCCGACGTGTGGGAGCCGGACGACGACGTGTACTGGGGCTCCGAGAAGGTCTGGCTGGACAGTGCCGACCGCATCTCCGCCGACGACGCCGGTGAGCGCTCGCTGGAGAAGCCGCTCGCGGCGACCATGATGGGCCTGATCTACGTCAACCCGGAGGGTCCCGAGGGCAACCCCGACCCGCTGCTCGCGGCGAAGGACATCCGGGAGACGTTCGCGCGCATGGCGATGAACGACGAGGAGACCGTCGCCCTCATCGCCGGCGGACACACCTTCGGCAAGACCCACGGCGCGGCTCCCGAGGCCGGCAACGTCGGCGAGTCGCCCGAGGGCGCGCCGATCGAGCAGATGGGCCTGGGCTGGAAGAACAGCCACGGCGCCGGACACGGCGCGGACACCATCGGATCCGGCCTCGAGGTCACCTGGACCTACCACCCCACCCGCTGGGACAACGAGTTCTTCCACATCCTGTTCGCCTACGACTGGGAGCTGACCACCGGCCCCGGCGGCGGCAAGCACTGGAAGCCGAAGGACGGCGCGGGAAGCGACATGGTCCCCGAGGCGCACGGCGACGGCCGTCGCGAGCCGCGCATGCTCACCACCGACCTGGCGCTGCGCGAGGATCCGATCTACCGCGAGATCTCGCTGCGGTTCAAGGAGGACCAGGCCGCGTTCACCGACGCGTACAGCCGCGCCTGGTTCAAGCTGACCCACCGCGACCTCGGCCCGAAGTCCCGCTACCTGGGCCCCGAGGTGCCCGCGGAGGACCTGATCTGGCAGGATCCGCTGCCCGCGCACGAGGGACCGCTGATCGACGCCGCAGACGTCGCGTCGCTCGAGCAGCGCATCGCCGAGACCGGCCTGACCGTCTCGGAGCTGGTGTCGACCGCGTGGGCGGCCGCCGCCTCGTTCCGAGGCAGCGACAAGCGCGGCGGCGCGAACGGCGGCCGGATCCGCCTCGAGCCGCAGCGCAGCTGGGAGGTGAACCGCCCCGACGAGCTCGGCCGCGTGATCGCCGCGCTCGAGGGCGTGCAGGCCGCTTTCAACGCCGCCGGCGGCGCGCAGGTGTCCTTCGCCGACCTGGTCGTGCTCGCCGGCAACGTGGGCGTGAAGCAGGCGGCGGCCGCAGCAGGCCGCTCGGTGCAGATCCCGTTCACGCCTGGGCGCACGGACGCCACGCAGGAGCAGACCGACGTCGAGTCGTTCATGTACCTGAACCCGCAGGCGGACGGCTTCCGCAACTACGTCAGCGACGTCGCCCGCGCGATCCCCGCCGAGCAGCTGCTCGTCGACCGGGCCAACCTGCTCACGCTGTCGGCGCCCGAGATGACCGTGCTCGTCGGCGGGCTGCGTGTGCTCGGTGCGAACTGGGACGGCTCGCCCTACGGCGTCTTCACGAAGACGCCCGGCGTGCTCACGAACGACTTCTTCGTCAACGTGCTCGACCTGAACACGACGTGGAAGCCCCTCGACCCCGGCTCGCACGCCTTCCAGGCCACGGACGACCGCACCGGCGAGAGGACGTGGGTGGGCACCCGCGCCGACCTCGTGTTCGGCTCGAACTCGGAGCTGCGCGCGGTCGCCGAGGTCTACGGCAGCGATGACGCGGCGGACCAGTTCGTGGACGACTTCGTGGCCGCGTGGGTCAAGGTCGCCGAGCTCGACCGCTTCGACGTGCGCTGACCGCACGTCCTCAGGAACGGCCCGTCCCCTCGCGGGGCGGGCCGTTCCCGCGCCCGATGACGAATCACGAGACGTTCGAGCGCGTCATCGGATGAGACGACCTTCGGCTGCGTCGGCAGGGTGCCGACGGGATGAGCGGCGGCGCGAGTAATCTCGCTCACGGACAGCGGCGCAGCCCGCCCCCGACCAGCAAGGAGCGAGATGTCCTCCCCCATCGACACACCGGACTCGGCGGCCCCGGCGCTGACCCCGCGTCTGGTCGCCGAGGGGCTCGGCACGTTCCTGCTGGTCGCCGGGGCGATCGGCACCGCGCTGTTCGCATCGAGCCGTTTCCCCGATCCGGGCGGCCAGTCCGGCGCGTACCTCGCCGTGGCGCTCGCCGTCGGCCTCGCCGTGCTCATCGGGATGTACGCCTTCGGCCCCATCTCGGGCGGTCACTTCAATCCGGCGGTGACCCTCGGCGTCGCGGCGGCGGGACGGATCCCGTGGCGGGAGGCCGGGCCGTACATCGTCGCGCAGGCCGTGGGCGGTCTGGTGGCGTCCACCGTGCTGACGCTGATCGGCACGTTCGGACCCGAGGGCTGGCTGGCCAAGGCCCAGGATGCGGGTTTCGCGAGCAACGGCTGGGGCACGCTCTCCCCTGGCGGCTTCGGGGCGTGGGCCGCGATCGTCGCGGAGGTCGTGTTCACCGCCCTCCTGCTGTTCGTGTTCCTCAGCGTCACGCATCCCGTGCGCGGCACGCCGTTCGCGGGCGTCGCGATCGGCCTCACGTTGACGCTGGGCGTGCTGGCCACGCTGCCGATCGACAACGCCTCCCTGAACCCCGCGCGCTCCCTGGCCACGGCGATCTACGGGGGCGTCACCGCTCTCTCGCAGCTCTGGGTGTTCCTGGTGTTCCCGATCCTGGGCGCGCTGATCGCCGGCTTCACCTATCGCGCCCTGTTCGACGGCGCGAGCCCGGACGGGGCAGCCGCCACGTCCCGGCGTTGAGGACGCGCCGGCTCAGCCGACCACGAGCGTGGGCGTCCCCGCCTCGAACTCGGTGAGGTCGCCGGTCTCGCCGCGCCGCTGCGCGCGGCCGCCGACGACCAGCATGTAGCCGAGGAACAGGCCGAGCGCGAGCACGCCGATCCCGATCTTCACCGGCCACGGCAGTCCCCACCCGGTCACGAAGCCCTCGATCGTGCCGGCCAGGGCGAGCGCGAAGACGAGCCCGAGCGCCACCGTGCCCAGCGAGCGTCCCGCGGCGGCCAGCGCGGCTGCCCTGGTGCGCTCGCCCGGCACGAGCCACGCCCAGAAGATGTGCAGGCCCGCGGCCGCCGCGACGAAGACGCAGGTGAGCTCGAGCATGCCGTGCGGCAGCAGATACAGCACGACCACGTCGCCGCGACCGAACGCGAACATCACGCCCACGGCGACGCCGACGTTCACCGCGTTCTGCATCAGCACCATGACCGGCCAGATCCCGGTCACGCCGAAGAGCACGCACTGCGCCGCGATCCAGGCGTTGTTCGTCCACACCATCCCGGCGAACTCGGCCGCCGGATTCTCCGTGTAGTAGTCGGTGAACGCGTGCTCGGTGTAGTGCTTCAGGTCGGCCTTCGACCCGAGTGCGGCGACCAGCGCCGGATCGGACGAGATCCACACGGCGACCACGGCGATCACGGCGAGGCTGGCGAGGGCGATCGCGAGCGTCGTCCAGCGCAGCCGGTACAGGGCCGCGGGCAGCTGCAGGGTGAAGAACCGCGCCGTCTGGCGCAGCACGTTCTCGCTCTGCCCGGTGAGCCGCAGGCGGGCGCGCGCCAGGATGGTGGAGACGTGCACGCTCTGCGGGGAGCTGCCCACCGAGGAGCGCAGGTCGGCGAGATCGGCCGACGCTGCCCGGTAGCGGGTGATCAGCTCGTCGACGCCGGCGCCGTCGAGAGGTCCCCGGCTCAGCTCGTCCAGGCGCGCCCACTCCCGGTTCCTGGCATCGGCGAGTGCGTCGGCGTCCACCTGATTTACTGTACTCATGTCGAGCAGTCAGAACCCGGACGGCCACGGCGCCGGCGTCCTCGACAGCGACGACGAGGTGCTCTCCGGCGAGGCCGTCGCGATCGAGGTGCAGCCGGTCGGCGTCTTCATGCGCTCGCTCGGCGCGATGATCGACATGCTGCTGTCCTGGGCGCTGTTCGTCGGCTACATCGCGGTGCGGTACTGGATGCTCGGCGCGACCGGCGACGGCGCGCTCGACAGGATCCTCTCTGTGCTGGCGATCGTGACCTCGTTCGTCGTGGTGCCGTGTGCGGTCGAGACCCTGACGCACGGCCGGAGCCTCGGCAGGCTGGCGGTGGGCGGGCGCATCGTGCGGATGGACGGCGGCGCGGCCGGCTTCCGGCATGCCTTCATCCGCGCGCTGCTGGGCGTGCTCGAGATCTACATGACCTTCGGCGCCGTGGCGTTCCTCACCGGCGCGTTCAGCGGCCGCTCGCAGCGGCTCGGCGACCTCGTCGCCGGGACCTACAGCCAGAAGGTGCGCACGCCCGCGCTTCCCGCCCGGGCGCCGGTGATGCCGGCCGGACTCGAGTCGTGGGCGGCGATCGCCGATGTCGCCCGGATGCCGGATCGCCTGGCGCGGCGGATCTCGCAGTTCCTGGAGAACGCCGCGCAGCTGCATCCCGCATCCCGGGCGCGCATCGCCCAGGACCTGCTGACGGAGGCCTCCGCCTACATCTCGCCGGTGCCGACGGCACCCGCCGAAGCCGTGCTCGTCGCGGCGACGGTGCTGCGCCGGCAGCGCGAGCGGCGCGCACTGGCGCTGGCCGACGAGCGCGTGGAGCGTCTCAGCGGCATCCGCGTCGGCGGCTGAAGCCCGTCACGCCGGTCGGTCGGCCGCCTCGGCCTGCTCCGCCCCGCGCCGCGATCAGGCGCGCAGCGTCTCGTGCCGGACGACGATCCAGCCCGCGGGTACCGACAGACGGTCGGCGTGGATCGCGCACAGGTCGTGCGCGTGCGGATCGTTCTCGGCGCCGAGCGGCCCGAGCGCGGCCATCTGGTCGTCGTAGTCGTAGGTGAGGGTCGCCACGGCCTCGCGTGCGCAGCCCACCTTGGAGCAGAGTCGTCCGTACATCGCCTTCAGCGTACGGCCCGGCGCGCGCCCGCCGGGGATGCCGCGCGGGGAGCACCGTGCTTCGACCGCCTCAGCGGCCGGGAGGGAGCACATAGACTGGCCGCATGCGTCGCCCCCGTTCCCCTCGCCGCACGGCGGCCCCGCGTCGCGGGGACCGGCACGGCAGGCACGGACGGCTGGGCCGCAGCTCGGTGGTGCGCCCGCCGCTTCCGCCGCTGGACGGCCGGCTGGACACGTTCGACCTGCACGTCGGCTCCGCCGTCGAGCTGCTGCGTTCGATGTGGCCGGAGCTGCGCCCCGTGCGGATCGAGATCGCGGCGATGCCCGCGCACGCCGATCCCGACGGTCTGCCGCGCTGGCTGGTGGACACCGCGGCGCAGCGGATCGTCCTGTTCCGGGTGCCGATCGAGCGGCTCATGGAGCCGGGGCACGACGACGCCGCGCATCGTCGCGTCGCGATCGAGGGGGCCGTGTTCCGCGCCGCCGCGCAGTACATCGGCCGGGAACCGTGGGAGATGGATCCGCATCACCCCGAGGAGTGACGCGGTTCCCGCGCCGTTGCTACGCCGTCACCGCTGGTAGACGTCGACCGGCGCCGCCGCGGCATCGGTCGGCCAGACCGGATAGCCGGCGAGCTTGCCCGTCGCGAAGAAGCCGACGGCCGCGCGGACCGCTGTCGTCGACGACAGCGAGTACACCGTCGAGGGACTCACCGGCACGGTGGCCGCGCCGTTCGCGGGCACCGCGATGCGCTGCCCTGTGCCGCCGTTCACCGGGGCGAGCTGCACGGTCGTCGCCTTGTCCGACGCGTTCTGCACGTGCAGCTGCGGGGCGGGTCCGGCCGCCACGGCGAACGTCGTGGTCCCGGTGATGTCGGGCGCGGGCGTCATCCAGGCGAAGTCGGAACCCTTGCCGAGTCCGGTCGTCTGCCGTGCCGCCGCCACCACCGGCGCCGTGGAGGTCACGTCGATCGCGTACAGGCCGGGCTTGAGGGCCGAGAAGTCGACCGATCCGACCTGGCCGGCCCTGAGCTGGACCTTCTTCGCGCCGCCCACCGGGTTGCCGTTCGCCGCGTCGCGGGGCTGCAGCAGAACGGTCGCGTCGGCGGACGGCGCGAGCAGCCGCACCGATGTGGTGGGGTTGTCGTCGTCGGCGGAAGGCACGAGCGCCCGCACGCCGAGCAGCGACTGCGAGGTCCCCGGCTGGGCGATCGCGTCCTGGACGTCGATGCCCACGGGATCCAGCGTGCGGATCAGGCTGGACTCCAGCGCGGCCCGCACCGGCGCACCGCTCGAGGTCACCTCGACCACCGGACTCGCCTCCCCCGCGGCTCCTGCGGCCAGCGGGATCGAGGACTGGGTTCCGGCCGGCACGATCACTTCGGAGGTGCTGGGGGCGCCGCCCTGCGAGCCGTACTCGGTGAGCGTGACCGTGGCGGACACCGCACCAGGGTTGGCGATCAGGAGGATGTCGTTGGCGCCGGTCGTCGCCGCGCCGCCGACGATCCAGGACTCCATGCTCGGCGGTCGGCACGCGGCGGCGGCGAATCCGCTCACGTCGTCCGCGGCGACGGTCACCGATTCGGCTGCGGCCACCTGAGCGGGCGCGCTCCCGTTCGGCGCGGCGGCGAACATCGGGGTCTCCGTCGCGTCCGCGATCCCGGGCAGCGCGATGCGCTTCGAGGTCAGAGTGGAGCCGGAGGCCGCGCCGCTGACGAGCGAGGGTGTTCCCGCCACGGTCAGCTGACTGGCCTGCGAGGCGTCGCGACCGAGCGCGAGGAACGGACCCGCGCAGGTGAGCAGCGTGTCGCCCGCGACGGGTGTGACCGCCGTGCGCCCGGGAGCGTGCGCGACACTGGGCCAAGCGGCAGGGACCGCGAGGGCGGCACCGGCGATGCAGGCGGCCGAGACCACGGCTCCCGCGGCCAGTCGTGCGCCCGTGGTGGCGATCCGGACGGCGTTCGGCTTGGTCATGAGTCTGCCCCCTTCGCGGTCGCGGTCTCAACGCCGTCACGCTCGCCGTCCGCGGCGTCCGAGTCGGGTCCGTTCTCCGGAGAGTCCGAACCGGGTCCGGCGTCGGGCTCGCCCTCCGTGGCGTCCGAGTCGGGCTCGCCCTCGACGAGTGCCGGGTCGGATCCGGCCTCGTCGAGCGCGGGATCGGCGGATGCGGCCCCGTCGAACGCGGGATCGGCGGAGCCGGACTCGTCGCGTGCGGGATCGGCCGGCTCGGCGACGTGCTGGTCCGCTGGCGCTTCAGCCTCGGGAATGACGACCGACGCGCTCGGCGTCTTCGTCCGCACGCGCCGGGAGGCGGCACGCACCCGCGGCTCCCTTCCCGGCCTCGGCGCCCGCGCGGTGCGCTCCGGCAGCACGCCGATCGCCCGGGGCACGGCGCGTGCGGCACGGCGGGAAGCCCTGGTCGGGATCGAGAGCAGCAGCGCGGCGAAGAGCACGATCAGCTCCACCGTCACGACGAACTGTCCGGTCGCCCGCTGCGCCGTGCTCGGTGCGGGGCGCGCGGCGGGGACCGCCTCCATCCGCCAGAGCACGCCGAGGGCCGTCTCGCCGACGCGGACGAACCCGGCACGCTGGTCGAGCGCCGTGGCGGACTGCAGCCGCAGCGCGCGCTCGGGGCCGGTCTCCTGCGTCCCGGCCGCCTGCAGCAGGACGTAGCGCACACCGAGCGCGCCGACCTGCGCGGGCGCGTCGAACTGCCGTGCCGAGACCAGATCCACCGACAGCTTGGCGAGCTTCTCGCCCTGCGGCGCCGTGGCGGTGTTGAGCATGCTCGCCTGTGCGCCGAGCGTGGCGCTCGCGCCCCACACCACGGTGGTGGCCAGTCCGCCGCCCGGCTGGGCCGTGAGCACGAGGGTGCCGAGATCCCGGTCGTCCCTGGCCTGCGCGTTGACGTAGGCGGGAAGCGTGCTCAGATCGCCCTTGCGGATCTCCGCCGTGCCGTTCACGAACGAGAAGGCCGTCGGAACAGCGCACACGACGATCCCGGCGACCGCGATCAGGGCCGCGGCGCCGCGCAGCGCCGGCAGCGTGATCGCGCTGTCGAGCGTGACCAGTGCCCCGCCGAGCACCCCGATCCAGGCCAGGCTGAGCGCGCTGCCCGGCCAGATCGGCACGGGGACGGACTGCGCGAAGGCGACCGAGATGCCGACCACGGCGAAGGCCGTGGCCAGCCCGGTCGCGGCGACGAGGAGCGACCCGATCCCCACGCTCCAGCGCGGTGAGATCGTCGAGATCAGGGCGAGCACCGCGAGCGGCGCGGCGAGCCACAGCGCCCACGGCGCGGTGCCCGCATGCTGGTTCAGCAGCGCAGGCCAGCCGGCCTGGTCCATGGTCGGCAGGCCGCCGAGCAGGGCGGCACGGCCGGCGGCGTCGGCCGCCGCCTGCGGGCCGACGACGATGGCACCGGGATCCGAGAGCAGCGCGAGCAGGCTGCCGTGCGCGAGCTGCCAGACCGCGAGCGGCGCGAACACCACGATGGCCGGCACGAGCACCCACACCATCCGCACCGCGCCGCGCACGGTGCGCCGGGCCAGCAGCCAGACGATCGCGACGATCCAGAGCAGCACGAAGGCCGGGGCCAGCGACGGCGCGCAGGCCAGCGCGGCGGCGGTGAGCAGAGAGGCCGCTCCGGCCGCTCCCCACGAACGGCGCGCCACCAGCGCGGTGTGGAACACCCAGGGCAGCAGCAGGTGCAGGAGGACCGCGGCGGGACGGCCCTGTGCGAGTGCGATCAGGAAGGTCGGCGCGAGCGCCCAGACGGCTCCCGCGAGGATCCGCAGGGCGGCCTTGTCGGTGATCCGGGTCGCCGCGAACCAGCCGCCCAGCATCGCCAGCGGCAGCGCCGCGACCCAGAGCAGCACCAGCGCGAAGGACGGCGCGCCTGGCCAGAGCGATCCGAGCAGCGCGATCACGCCCGCGAACGGATCCGCAGGACCCACCACCCCGACGCCGAATCCGCGCTGACCCCAGGCGGCATCGCGCCAGAGCGCGGCGACGGTCTGCCGCAGCGGCAGGAGCGCGCCCCCGCCGAGCGCGGGCCAGGCCAGCAGCGACGTGAACAGGCCGACGCCGACGACCAGGGCCGCCAGCACCGCCCACGCGCCGCCGCCGGAGAAGAAGCCGAGCTCGTGGTGCACGCCCGCTTCGGAGCCGTGCCCGTCGTCCAGCCGCTGCCGCAGCTGCGCCCGGGAGACCCGGAGGGGCGAGATGCTCAGCCAGCTCGCGCTGCGCTCGGCGCGGATCGCGCGGCGCGCGCGGGAGACGGCAGAGCCGGAGACCATGGCGGCGGCCGCGGCGCCCCACTCCGGCAGCACGGCGGCCGGGCGCTTGCCCGTGAGATGCGTGATGGAGCGCCACAGCGCGAGCGGCAGGAGCGAGAGCCAGTGCAGCGGGACCGCCACCGCGGGCGCATAGCTGAGCCGGCGGTGCAGCTGCGCCCGGCGGGCGGCGTAGGCCGCGGCCGCGCTGCCTTCGGCCGCCGCGCCGTCGTCCACGGCGACGCGCGCGCCCGAGGTGAGCACGATGCGCCCCCCGGAGAGCCGGGCGCGCACGCCCAGGTCGAGTCCCTCGTCACGGCCGCCGAGACCCGGGTCGGGCAGCAGGGCGCGGCCCTTGCGCAGCAGGAGCCCGCGTACGTCGGCGCCGAGAGCGTCGTCCTGCGCGTCGTGCTGCCCCTGGTCCAGCTCTCCGCGTGCCGGATCCACGGCCCTGCCCAGGCGGGTCATGCTCTGCCCGAACGACACGATGCGATGCTCGTCGATGTCGCTCACGAGCTTCGCCGCGGCCGCCACGGAGGACGGCGAGCGCTCCAGGGCGCCGACGAGCTGCTCCAGCGCCTCGGGTGCCGGCACGCAGTCCTCGGTGAGGATCCACAGCGAGGCGTCCTGAGCCACGCGCGGGGCGGCCAGCGCGACCGCGGCGGCGAGCGTCGTGGACGCCTTGGTCTCGACGACGGCTTCCGCCGCGGCGGCGACCCGCGCACTGGTGCGCACGGCGGTCGAGGACCCGCACGCGACGATCGTCAGCGCGTCCGGCCGGCGGGTCTGCGCGGCGAGCGCGTCGAGGGCGCGCAGCAGGCGCGCGAGGGAGGTCGCGCCGGAACGGGCGACGAGAACGGCGTGAACTCGGGCAGACATGACGGGGTCAGCCTAAGCGCGGGTCCCGCGGTCAGACGGTTCCGCCCGGGCGCGTCACCGATTTCCCGGCAGACGCATCACGTGGGCCCTGTCGGAGCGTCAGCTGGCGCGGCGCTTGAGCTTGCGGCGCTCGCGCTCGGAGAGACCGCCCCAGATCCCGAAGCGCTCATCGTTGTTCAGGGCGTACTCGAGGCACTCTCCGCGCACGTCGCACGAGGTGCAGATGCGCTTGGCGTCGCGGGTCGATCCGCCCTTCTCCGGGAAGAACGCCTCGGGATCCGTCTGCGCGCACAGCGCCTCGCTCTGCCAGGCGAGCGCGTTGTCGTCGTCCTCGGTCGGGCGACGGACGCCCGGCACGCCCAACTGGACCGGATCCACGAACCAGTCGTTGGGAACGTCCGATCGGTAAGCCGTCATTTCGCCCTCTCCCTGTCTTCCCCCCGGATGCCCCGCGGGCCGCGTTGCACTACTAATTACACCCGTGTCATTCCCGTGGGTCAAGTCGCGGATCGTAAACCCTCAAGCACGCATTGAACGTTCTCTCGCATGCACGGCGTGTCGCATGCCGACCCGGCGGCCGCTCTCGTCGGCTTCCGGTGCGGCGGAGCGCACGCGGTAGCCTGATCCTCGATGGCGCAGCACTCCCGACTCTCCACGGCTCTCCCGCCGAGCGCTCCGGCGCGCGAGTCGACCCGGCATCTGCTGCTGCGCGCGCACATCGTGCTGCTCCTCTTCGGCGTGTTCGCGCACACCGCGGTGTTCAACCTGCTCGGGATCGACGGCGCGGCCGTCGTGCTCGCGGTGCTCCTGGTCGGGACGCTCGGGCTCGCGATCCCGCGGATCGCCCTGGCCCGTCCTGCCCGGTTCCCGTGGCGGCGGATGCCGTGGGCCGCGCTCGTCTACCTCGCCCTGGCCCTGGCGTCGGTGCTCTGGTCGCGGTGGCCGCAGGCCACCCTCCTCACCTGGGTGCTGCAGGCGTCGATCACCGTGGTGGCGCTGTTCGTCGCGTTCACGCTCAGCTGGCAGGAGATCGTGCGCGCGCTGTCCAGCGCGTTCAAGTGGATCCTCGGCCTGTCCGTCCTCCTCGAGGCGTGGGTCGCGCTCGTGCTGCATCACCCGCTGGTGCCGAACTTCGCGATCTTCCCGCCCGGGAAGATCGACCCGCACTGGTACTGGGTGCGCGGGGATCTGATCGGCACCGGCCGGATCCAGGGCATCGTCGGCAACTCGAACACCCTCGGGATCCTGTGCGCCCTCGCGCTCGTCGTGTTCGCGCTGCTGTACGCGGGGCGTGCGCGCCGCCGGCCCGCGCTGCTGATCTGGATCGCGCTGGCCGCCTATCTCCTGATCCGCGCCGGATCCGCGACGTCCTACGCCTCGCTCGCGGCGGGGATCCTGGTGCTGATCGCCGCAGTGCTGATGCGGCGCGCGGAGGCGCCCGCGCAGCGCGCCCGGCTGTACGCCCTCTTCCTCGCGGTCGCCGCCGTCGGCGGCGTCGTGCTGTGGCTGGGGCGCGACGCCGTGTTCGGCGCGCTCGGCAAGTCCTCGGATCTCACCGGTCGCGTCGAGATCTGGCGCAAGGTGCTCGCCCGCGCCGTCCAGCATCCGTTCTTCGGCAACGGCTTCTCGTCGCCCTGGGTGCCCTGGGACCCGGCGTTCCACAACTGGATCCTGGACCACCGCATCACGGTCTTCATGGCGCACAACATGTGGCTGGACGTCTTTCTGCAGCTCGGTGCGGCCGGCGTGCTGCTGATCGCGCTCGCGTTCCTCGCCTTCGCCTGGCGGGCGTGGTTCTTCGCGGTCGACCGGCCGCGCTGGGATCTCGTCAGGGACCGCCCCTACTCGGCGCTCTCGCTGCTGCCGACCGTGTTCGTCGCGATGCTGCTCGTGCTGGGACTCGCCGAGTCCACGCCGATCCTGCTGTGGGGCTGGCTGCTGCTGATCCTGCTCTCGTTCAAGATGAAGATCTCGCCGCTGGTCGGCACCGGGCCGGGTGAGGGCGCTCCGCCCGAGACCCGCGGGAGCGGGCGGCGCAGGCGGGCGGCATGACGACCCATCGGCGCCGGCTGGCCAGGCTCCTGGCCTCGGTCGAGATGGCGCGCGCCTACACGACCTGCGCGCTGTTGAGCGTGTTCGGATCCTTCGCGATCACCGCGTTCACGTCCGCGACGACCATGAACACGATCGTCGCGGTGCTGTGCGTCATCGGCGCGGCGATCCTCGTGGTGCGGCGCGAAGAGCTCAGCCCGCTCCGCGTCGCGCCGTCCACGCTGCTCGCCTTCCTCGCCTGGACGCTGGCCAGCGCGTTCTGGTCGACCGCGCAGAGCCCGTCGCTGAAGGCCTGGTCCGCACTCGCGGGCTACGCCCTGATCGCGGTGGTCATCGGGCACATCCGCGACACCCTGCAGACCGTGCGCGCGCTCGGAGACGCCCTGCGGGTCCTGCTGGTCGCGTCCCTGATCGCCGAGATGATGTCCGGGATCCTGCTCGACCTGCCGTTCCGCTTCCTCGGCATCCAGGGGAACATCGCGCACGGCGGCCCGGTCCAGGGCCTGTTCGGCACCAGGAACATGCTCGGCTTCATCGCCGTCGTCGCCGTGATCACCTTCGTGGTCGAGTGGCGTTCGCAGTCGCTGTCCGCCGCTCTCGCGATCCCCTCGATCGGGCTGGCCGGATTCCTCGCGCTGTTCTCGGCGTCGCCGAC
This sequence comes from Microbacterium sp. 22242, assembly GCF_052045495.1. Classification (NCBI taxonomy): domain Bacteria; kingdom Bacillati; phylum Actinomycetota; class Actinomycetes; order Micrococcales; family Microbacteriaceae; genus Microbacterium; species Microbacterium sp. 22242. The sequence continues at coordinate 31,993 of NZ_JBQEOZ010000002.1, forward strand.
GGTGCTCGTGCTCGCCGCCGCGGTCGGCGTCGCGAGCGTGGCCCTGGTCATGGTGCGCCAGGCGCCCGTCGCGCGCAGGGCTCCGCTGCAGTGGTCGATCGGCGCCGTGGTCGTGGTCGGCCTCATCGCGGCCTACCTCCTGCGGCACCGGATCATCGCCGTGCTGGACGCGGGCAGCGACTTCAACACCCGCGTGCAGCTGTGGACGACGCTCTCCCAGTACACGGTCCAGCGCCCGGTGCAGGGCTGGGGCTGGTTCGGGCTGTGGGACGCGGACGCCTACCCGTTCAACTCGATCAACTACTTCACGAACGACCACCACGGCAGCGCGCTGAACGCGTTCTTCGACACACTGCTGCAGGTGGGCGCCGGCGGCATGCTGCTGTTCGCGCTGCTCGGCGGCGTGGCGCTGGTGCGCTCCTGGCTGGTCGCGAGCGTGCGCCGCTCCGTGGTGTACGCGTGGACCCCCCTGGTGCTCGTGACGCTCGCGGTGGATTCCCTGTTCGAGAGCTTCACCCTGATCGACGCGGGCTGGTTCCTGCTCGTGCTGTGCGCGCTGCGAGCCGGGCAGTCGCGGTCCTGGCGGGAGAACATCGACGCCGCGCAGACCAGCTCGACGCCGACGCTGCCCGGACGCTGACCGGGGCGCTCCCCGGGAACGCGTTCCGCGGAAGGTAGTCTGGAGGGGATTCGTCTCGAGTCGAATTCCAGATCATCGGAGCACCCCTCTTGACCCACGTCCTGCAGCATGTCGTGTTCCCGCTCGAACGCGCAGGCCTGCCCGAGCTCGTCTCGGCCGAGGCGCGGCGCACGACCTTCGAAGGACGTTCATGACGCCTCAGTCCGCCGGCTTCGACCCGGCCACCGCGACGATCGTCATCGTCACCTTCAACCGCTCCCACCTGCTCACGGGGCTGCTGGACAGCATCGTGCAGATGGAGCCGAAGCCCGGCCGCGTCGTCGTGATCGACAACGCGTCGTCGGACGACACGACCGAGGTCGTCGAGTCGTACCGCGAGAAGCTGGGCGCCGAGCTCGTCTACCGGCGGCTGGAGACCAACACCGGCGGATCCGGCGGTTTCAGCGAGGGCATGCGCACCGCGTACGAGCTGGGATCCGAGTGGATCTGGATGATGGACGACGACGTCGAGGTGCTCCCGGACGGGCTCGCCCGGATGGGCGCCTGGGCGCCGCGGTTCAAGAGCATCCAGGGCCGCCGCTACGACTACGACGGCAGCGCGTTCTACTGGCAGTACCGGATCGCGGAGAGGATGGGCATCCCGATCCCGTTCGCCCCCGCAGGGTTCGACGCGACCGGGTTCAAGCCGATGAACAGCGGCTGCTTCGAGGGGATGTTCATCCACCGCTCGATCGTCACGCAGATCGGCCTGCCGGATCCGCGCTTCTTCATCTACTGGGACGACCAGATGTACGGCTGGCTCGCATCCCGCAAGACGCAGGCCGTGATCGTGGACGAGTTCGTGCTGCGCCGCACCCGCGAGATCAGGCAGTGGGACATGGGCATCCGGCACATGAACGCGTCCAGCAACGCCTACCGGTTCTACATCATGCGCAACCGCGCCTACCTGAAGCACTATTACCGCGTGCACGGGGTGTACAACCCGGTTCTGTTCGGGCTCGGCACGGCGATGACGTTCGCCAAGGAGCTCATCCGGCTGGTGTTCGTGGAGCGCACCGTGCGCGGAACCAGCAACCTGTTCCGAGGACTGCGCGAGGGCGGGAAGATCTCCCGCGACAGGACCTGGCGCCCGATGCCGCCGTTGGAGGACTGAGATGACCGAGCAGAAGCCGGAAGCCGTGTGGGTCTTCCCGGAGAAGAAGCGCAACGGCGGTCGGATCGCGCTGATCATCGCGCTCGTGGTGGTCGTGCTGCTGATCGCCGCCGGGCTCGCGTTCTTCCTCGTTCCCCACCGGGAGGCGCCGATCGTGGCGCCCAGTCCGACGACCTCGACCGCGGCGCCGTCGCCCTCCCCCACGGGCCCCTCCGCGCCCACCGACTCCCCCGTCCCGACGACGCCCGTCTCGACCCCCCCTCCGCCGCCCGACCCGTCGCTGCCCGCGTTCCGCGACCAGGTCGGGTTCCGTCTGGACACCGCGACGCAGGGGCTGGACATGGTCGCCGGCGGCGCCAGCGACAGTGTGCAGACGATCTCCAAGCTCCAGGGCGACGTGCAGCGGCTGTCCGACACGCCGCCGCCCGCCTCGATCGCCGATGAGTGGCGCTCCGAGCTTCAGACGTATGCCGCCAAGCTGGATGCGCTCGCCGCGAACCCTTCCGACACCGACTCCCTCGCCGGGGCGAGAGACGCGGTCGCCGCGCTGAAGCGGCTCATCGGCGCGTGAACGCGGCGCTGCGGCGCTGGAAGACGGGGCGCCCGTCCGGGGTTCCGGACTCGGCCGCCTCGCCTCAGTCCGTGGTCTCCTCGAGCCGGCGCAGGCGCTCCTCGTAGTGCGCGGCCAGCTCCAGGCGGATGCGGGCGCGTTCGTGCTCGGCGAGTGCGCGCGCGACGGCGGACTCCTCGTCGAGCGCGGTGACCTGGAGCTGGACGCGGAGCGCCTCGAACCGCTGCTCGAGCGCCGCCAGCTGCGGCGCGATGCGATCGAACTCGGAGCGGATGTACGAGAAGTCCGCCTGGGTGCCGCCCAGACGTGCGTCGTAGTCGCGCTGGCGGTGGGCGACGTCCTCGAGCACGGGCGTGAGCCGGGCATCGACGAGCGGGTTCACCACGTCGGCGACGCGGTCCTCGAGCCGCGCATCGATGCGGCGTTGGACAGCGAGGTCGAGACGACGGCGGATTCTGTTCAGCATGCGGTCCTCGGGCTCGGGCGGGCGGCGCTTCGGTCGGTGGTCAGGAGTGGTGGTCAGGGGTGGTAGGAGACGACGCCGGCATCGATCCAGCCGCGCACGAGGAGCGACTCCCGCTGGATACCGTGTTCGGCACCGACCGCGGAGGCATCCCCGTAGGCATGATTCCACGCGGTCTGCTCCGGAGCGTCGACGAAGGAGAATCCCATGGCGTGGATGACGGCCTCAGGGAAGAGCCGGGTGGCGAGCCACAGCATCACCGTGCCCGTCGTCGCCCACTGCCCGATCTCGCGCGGGTCGGCATCCATCGCCGCGCCGAGCGGCAGGATGACCTCACGGTTGGGCATCGTGACGAGGCCGAGGTCTTTCGGCCAGAACGCCGGAAGCTTCGGGTTCTCCCAGAGCATGCGCCCCGGCTCGATCATGAGATAGAGCCGCTCCGTGTAGTCCTGGAAGAACCACGGCGTGGGGCGCACTCCGCGGTTGAAGACGACCACGTCGGTCCGGCGGCCGACGGTCGGCGGTTCGCCGTCGAGATCCGCGCGGAAGCCGTTCACCCGGAACACGAGGTCGGCGTCATCGACGACCGCAGCTCTCTCGCGCGAAGGCTCGAGGGGCTGGTTGCCGACGACCGCGACCCGGCGGATCTCCGGAGAGCGCGCGTAGAGCTGCACAAGCGGTCGCAGACGCTCGTAGAAAGCACCCTCGCCGTCTCCCGCGGTCGTGCCGACGGGCTCCTTCACGCGTCTCATATCCCTACAGCCTAGGGCCACCGCACCGCACGGTCGAACGCCGTCTAGAGTGGTCGGGATGAGCGCCGCACAGACCATCCCGCTGTCCACTGCGTCCATCTCCGCCCACGATCCGGTGTTCACGATCGCGGAGATGTCGGGCAACCACAACGGCGATCTCGAGCGGGCGCTGCAGATCGTCGATGCCGTGGCCGGCACCGGCGCGAACGCGCTGAAGATCCAGACGTACACGGCGGACACGCTGACCATCGACTCGGATCGGCCCGCGTTCCGGGTGCAGGGCGACCACGGGCTCTGGGGCGGACGGAACCTGTACTCCCTGTATCAGGAGGCGCACACGCCCTGGGAGTGGCATGAGGAGATCTTCGCGCGTGCCCGCGAGCAGGGGCTGATCCCCTTCTCCACGCCCTTCGATCCGACATCGGTGGCCTTCCTCGAAGACCTCGGCGTGGAGCTGTACAAGACCGCGTCGGCGGAGATCGTCGACATCCCCCTGCTGCGCGAGGTCGCCCGCACCGGGAAGCCGGTGATCGTCTCCACCGGGATGGCGACCCTGTCCGAGATCGATGCGGCCGTGACCGCCATGCGCGACGCCGGCTGCACCCGGCTCGTGCTGCTGGCCTGCACGGCCGCGTACCCCGCCCTCCCCGGCGAGGCCCGTCTCGGGAACATCCGGGTCCTGCGGGACGCCTTCGACGTGCCGGTCGGGCTCTCCGACCACACGCTCGGGATCGGCGTCGCGGTCGCCGCCGCCGCGCTGGGGGCGGTGGCGATCGAGAAGCATGTGACGCTGGACCGCACGGACGGCGGCGTGGACGCCGACTTCTCCCTCTCCCCCGCCGAGTTCGGCGCACTGGTGACGGCGTCGGAGCAGGCGCGCCTCGCCGTCGCGAGCGGCACGGCCTTCGGTCCGACCCCGGAGGAGCAGGCGGTGCTCGCCCTGCGGCGTTCGCTCTACGTGGTCGAGGACGTGCGCGCGGGGGACGTCGTGAGCGCGGCGAACGTGCGCTCCATCCGTCCCGCCGGAGGGCTGCCGACGGTCGAGTTCGATCGCGTCGCGGGGCGCGCGTTCACTCAGGACGTGCAGCGCGGCACGCCGCTCACCTGGGATCTGATCTGAACGATCACCGGTCGGCCTGCAGCCGCCACTTCGCGAAGCGCGCGAACCCGTGCTCGTCCGGCGGAAGCTGCGGCAGATAGCCCGACCGGGCGAAGAGGCGCCGCGACGCGGGGTTCTCCTGGTGGATGTCGGCGAGCAGGCGGACCGGTTCGACCGCGTCGAGCGCGTCCTCGGCCACAGCCAGAACGGAGGCGGCGATGCCACGCCCCCGCCACGCCGGTGCGATCGTGATCGAGACGACCCAGTCCGTCGCGCCCTCCCGATCCCAGCGCACGGTGCCGACGGGATCTCCGTCGTGCTCCACGAGGAGCAGACGGCGGTCACGTGATCGCAGGCTGCGGCGCAGCCACTCCTCGTGCGCTTCCGGATCGACCTCGCCCGCGGAGCGGGAGTGCGCCCGCGTGACGCGGTCGTTTCGCCAGGAACGGAGCAGGTCCGCGTCGTCGAGACGTGCCTCGCGCGCGACGAGCGCTGCGTCGTGCGGCGCGGCGGTCATCGGCACCTCGAGCAGCTGCTCCCAGGCGGACACGATGCGCCAGGTGCCGAGCCCGTCGACCGCGGCCCGCAGCCGGTCGCGCTGCCGGGCCCGCCTCGCCGGACGGGTGAGAAGCTCCCCGAGCTCCGCCAGGCTCTCCCCGGGCGCCAGTCGCCCTGGCTCGCCGAGGCCGAGCGCCAGCCCGTCGGCGACCAGCCGGCGGTAGCCGTCGCGCTGATTGTCCACGACGCAGACGATCGCCATCGGGACCCCCATGCACGCGAAGTCCCAGACGGAGGTGCCCGCGGCGCTGATCGCGACGTCATGCGCGGAGGCGAGCGCGGGGAGATCGTCGACGAAACCGAGCACGTCGACGCGATGCGGCGATGCGGCTGCAGCATCGCATACCTCCGGCCGACCCGCGGGATCCACGACCGTCACATCCAGGGGCATGCCGACCTCGCCGAGCAGCCCGAGGACCTTCGCCGTCGCGCCCTGCGGATCCGTGCCGCCCATGACGACCAGGACGCGCGGACGATCAGAAGGCGGATCGCGGTGGTCCCGCTGGTACCGCTGGTCGAGCACCTGCTGCCGGATGACGGCCGCGTCGATCCCGACGAGCCGAGCGGCCAGGACGCCGGGTGCCGTCCAGAACGCATGCTGCGCCCCGAGGGTGCCGTCGATCGCGAGATCCGCGGGACGCTCGCCATATGCCCCGTCCTGCATATTCGACAGCAGCGGGGCCGCGCCACGAAGGTCAGGCCCGCGAACATCAGCCAGAGAGGCGTAGGTGTCCAGATGGAGCACGTCGTGGCCGCGGGCCGTCAGGACGGCCTGCACGCCCGGCCCACTCGGCCGCACGTGCACGCCGGGCGCGATGCGCCCTGCGGCGTCGACCGCGGAGGATGCGATGTCCCCCTGGACCGTGACGACCCAGCCGCGCGACTGCGCGTGCTGCGCGAGTGCCAGGCAGCGCATCAGATGCCCCATGCCGACGCCGGTCGTGGCGTCGCAGAAGAGCAGCACCTCCCTGCCGGCCATCGGCGCTCCTCCCCTCGTGGCGGTCCCGATCATGCGCTGCCGGGGCAGGGCGCGCGGGTGGCCCACCGATAGGATAGGCGGACGCGCCCGTCACGCCCCGCCGGCGCCCCATTTCGACGAGGAGGAGACCTGCGTGTCGATTCTTGAAGGCGCGAACATCCTCATCACCGGTGGGACGGGGTCGTTCGGCAAAGCCTTCATCCGGTACGCGCTGGAGCATCTGAACCCGCGCCGGCTGGTCGTGTTCTCCCGGGACGAGCTGAAGCAGTACGAGGTCCGCCAGCTGTTCGGCGACGACCCGCGCCTGCGCTGGTTCATCGGGGACATCCGTGACGAGCCGCGTCTGGCGCGGGCCCTGCACGGGGTGGATTACGTCGTGCATGCGGCGGCGTTGAAGCAGGTCGACACCGCAGAGTACAACCCGTTCGAGTTCGTGAAGACGAACGTGCTCGGCAGTCAGAACGTGATCGAGGCGTCGATCGACGCGGGGGTGAAGAAGGTCGTCGCACTGTCGACGGACAAGGCGTCCAGCCCCATCAACCTGTACGGCGCGACCAAGCTCACCGCGGACAAGCTGTTCATCACCGGCAACCATTACGCGGCGGCGTACGACACGCGCTTCGCGGTGGTCCGGTACGGCAACGTGATGGGCTCACGGGGCTCTGTGATCCCGTTCTTCCGCCGGCTCGGCGAGGAGGGCAAGCCGCTGCCGATCACGGACCTGCGCTGCACCCGGTTCTTCATCACGCTGCCCGAGGCGGTGCAGATGGTGGTGGACACGTTCGAGTTCATGCAGGGCGGTGAGCTGCTCGTGCCGCGCATCCCGTCGATGAAGGTCACGGATCTCGCGCACGCGGTCGTCCCGGACGCCGAACTGGTCGACGTCGGCCTCCGCCCCGGGGAGAAGCTGCACGAGGAGATGATCAGCCCGGAAGAGGGCCGCCGCGCCGTGGTCATCCGGGACGGGAAGTACTACCTGATCCAGCCGGACCTCGCATCGTGGGGCTACCGGACGCCGGCCGGGGCCGTGCCCGTCCCGGAGGGCTTCGCATACCGCTCGGACGGGAACGACCAGTGGTACACGCGCGAGCAGATCGCGGCGATCATCGAGGCCGGTCTGTGACGATGCTCCCCTACGGGCGCCAGTCGATCTCCGAGGGCGACATCGCCGCGGTCACGGAGATCCTCCGCGGCGACTGGCTGACCACCGGCCCCGCGGTCGCCGCCTTCGAGGCCGAGATCGGCCGGCTCGCCGGCGGGCACCGGGCCGTCTCCGCGACGTCCGGCACGGCAGCGCTGCACATGGCGTACGCCGCCGCCGGAGTCTCCGCGGGCGATGAGGTGATCTCCACGCCGATGACGTTCGTCGCCACCACCGCGATGGCGTCGCTGCGGGGCGCGAGGATCGTGTTCGCTGACGTCGAGGAGGACACCGCCCTCGTCGACCCGGCCGCGGTCGACGCCCTCGCCTCCGAGCGCACGCGGGTGATCGCCGCGGTCGACTACGCCGGCCACCCGGCCGACTACGACGCGCTCTCCGTGATCGCCGCGCGGGTGGGTGCGCTGACGCTCGACGACGCCGCGCACTCGATCGGCAGCACCTACCGGGGCCGGCCGGTGGGCGACCTCGCCGACCTCACCACCTTCTCGTTCTTCCCCACGAAGAACCTCACGACCGGCGAGGGCGGGGCGGTCGTGGCGAAGGATCCGGCTCTCGCGCAGCGCGCGCACGAGTTCCACTTCATCGGACTCGTCCGCGACGCCGACCGGTTCGAGATCACGACCGAGGGCCCCTGGCACCAGGAGGTGCACGAGTTCGGCGTCAACTACCGCCTCACCGACATCGCCAGCGCCCTGGGCCTGGCGCAGCTGACGAGGCTCGCGACGTTCAAGGCGCGGCGGGCGGAGATCACCCGGCGCTACAACGAGGCCCTCGCAGGCGTCGACGGCGTGCGCATCCCCGTGCAGCGCGGCGACGTCGATCCGATCCGTCACCTCTACCCCGTCCGCATCCTGGACGGCCGCCGCCGCGAGGTGTTCGACAGGATGCGCGCGGACGGCATCGGCGTCCAGGTCAACTACATGCCCGTGTACTGGCATCCGGTCTACGCGAACGCCGGCTACCGGCGCGGGCTCTGCCCGAACGCCGAGGCCTTCTACGCCGAGGAGCTGTCGCTGCCGATCTTCCCCGACCTCACCGACAGCCAGGTCGACCAGGTCGTCGAGTCGCTGTCCCAGGCGCTGCGATGACGCGTGTCGGCATCGTCACCCAGGCGCGCACCACCAGCAGTCGCCTCCCCGGCAAGGTCCTCCTGGAGGCCGCCGGACGGACGATGCTCGCGCACCACCTGGAACGACTCGGCGGCATCGGCGCACCCGTGATCGTGGCGACCACCGTGAACCGCACCGACGATCCGATCGTCGACATCGCCCGGGCCGGCGGCGCCCTCGTCTTCCGCGGCAGCGAGCACGACGTCCTCGGACGATTCGCCGGAGCCGCCGATGCCTCAGCGCTCGACGTCGTCGTGCGGGTGACCTCCGACTGCCCTCTCATCGACCCGGCTCTCGTCCGGCACGGCATCGACCTGTTCCTCGGAACGGACGATCCGCACGCGTATGTCTCCAACACGCTCGAGCGCAGCTACCCGCGCGGCTTCGACTTCGAGGTCTTCTCGGCGGAGGCCCTGCGCGCCGCCGACGTGGACGCGACCGGGGATCCCGACCGGGAGCATGTGACGCCGTTCATCCGCCGGTCCCCGGACACGCACCTGCACTCCGTCGTCCGCACGCCTGACGCCTCGCGGCACCGGGTCACCCTCGACACGGCGGACGATTACGCGCTGCTGCGTCGCCTGATCGAGGAGCACGACGCCGCCCGCCTCGACGCCGACGCCCTCATCCGGATCCTCGATGCGCATCCCGAGCTGACGGCCCTCAACGCGCACGTCGAGCAGAAGAAGCTCGGCGACTGAGCTCGCGGCCGGCGGCACGCCACCGGTCAGCTGTTGTCGGCGTTGTAGCGGTCCAGCACCTCGCCGATCGGGGCGTCCAGGACGAGCCCGCCCTTGTCCAGGTAGAGGCCGCGCGTGCAGAAGCGCCGCAGGTCCTTCTCGTTGTGCGACACGAAGAAGAGGGTCCGCCCCTCGGCGAGGAGCTCGTCGATCCGGCTGTAGCACTTCTCCCGGAAGCCCTTGTCGCCGACGGCGAGGACCTCGTCGACCAGCAGGATCGGCTCCTCGAGCTGCGAAACCACGGAGAACGCGAGCCGCACCTTCATCCCGTTGGAGAGGTGCTTGTACGGGGTGTCCTGGAACTTCGCGAGCTCCGCGAACGCGATCATCGAGTCGTAGCGCTCCGCCACCTCGGCGCGGCTCATCCCGTGCAGCCCTGCGGTGAGCCGGACGTTCTCGCGGACCGTGAGATCGCCGACGAACCCGCCCGTCAGCTCGATGAGCGGCGCCACGCCGCCGTGCACCCGGACGCGCCCCTCGTCGGCGAGCATCACGCCCGCGACGAGCTTGAGCAGGGTCGACTTGCCCTGCCCGTTGCGCCCGACGACGCCGATCGCCTCGCCGTGGTGCACCCGGAACGAGACGTCGCGCAGGGCCCAGAACTCGTCCGGGCGGTTGCGGCGCTTCTTGCCGGCGAACAGGTCCTTGAAGCTGCGGCGCCCACGGCGACCGAGCCGGAATCGCACGCCGAGCCCTTCCACCTCGATCGCGGGACGCTCCGTCCCCATCACAGCTCCTTCAGGACGTCGCGCTCGAGCGAGCGGAAGGTGAACAGCCCGAGGGCGAGGAAGACCACCGTGACGACCGCGCCGATGATGACCGGCTCGGCCTGCCACTGCTCGGGGAACAGCCCGACCCGGTACAGCGTCATGATCCCGGAGAGCGGGTTCAGCGCGGCGACGACGTGCAGCGCGTGCGGCAGGTCCTTGAAGCTGTAGATGATCGGCGAGATGTAGAACAGCGCGCGAAGGATCAGCGCCGTGGTGCGCTCCAGATCCGTCCAGAGCACGCACAGCGGCGCGATCAGCAGGCCGAGGCCGACCAGCAGCAGCGCCTGCCAGATCATCGCCACCGGGAACAGCAGCAGACCCCAGTTCGGCTTCGCACCCGCGAAGACCGCGAACAGCACCAGCACCGGGATCGCGAAGACGAATTCGAGGCCCTTGGTCAGGATCACGCGAAGCACCCAGATCGAGCGCGGGATCGCCGTGGAGCGGATCAGCCGCGCGTCCTTCTTGAAGGCCCGCGTGAACTCCCCCACCGCGGTGTTGAACCACACCCACGGCAGCAGCGCCACCATCAGGAACACGATGTACGGTTCCTCGCCCACCTTGCCGCGATGGAAGACCACCGAGAAGACGAACCAGTAGATCGCGCTCATCACGAGCGGATCCAGCACCGACCACAGATAGCCCAGGACGCTCGTGGCGTAGCGCACCCGCAGATCCCGCGCGCTCAGCAGCCACAGCGAATGCAGGTAGCGCCGGGAGATCCCGCCTCCCCGCACCTCGGTCACCGTCACGGAGCGATCCTTTCGAGCCGGTCGGAGCGGGCGGCGCGGCGCACAGCCGTCACGCGAGCTGGTTGTTCCACGTGGACAGCGCGGATCCGATGGCCATGTGCATGTCGAGGTACTGGTAGGTGCCCAGGCGACCGCCGAAGAGCACGTCCTGCTCGCCCTTCGCGAGCTCGCGGTAGGCCAGCAGGCCCTCACGGTCGGCCGAGGTGTTCACCGGGTAGTACGGCTCGTCGCCGCGCTCGGCGAACCGCGAGAACTCGCGCATGATCACGGTCTTGTCGGTCGGGTAGCGGTCGGCGCGCTCGGGGTGGAAGTGCTTGAACTCGTGGATCCGGGTGTACGGGATGTCGGCGTCCGGATAGTTCATGACGCTGGTGCCCTGGAAGTCGCCCACGTCGAGCACCTCCTGCTCGAGGTCGATCGTGCGCCAGCCGAGCTCGCCCTCGGCGTAGTCGAAGTAGCGGTCCACCGGGCCGGTGTAGACGATGGGCAGCTGTCCGACCGTGGCCTTCTTGTTCAGCGGCTGCGCCTCGTCGAAGAAGTCGACGTCGAGCCTCACCTCGATGTTCGGGTGGTCCGCCATCCGCTCCAGCCACGCCGTGTAGCCGTCGGTGGGCAGGCCCTCCCAGGTGTCGTTGAAGTAGCGGTTGTCGTAGTTGTAGCGCACCGGGAGGCGGCTGATGATGGACGCGGGCAGCTCGCGCGCATCGGTCTGCCACTGCTTGGCGGTGTAGTCCTTGATGAACGCCTCGAACAGCGGGCGCCCGATCAGGCCGATGCCGCGCTCCTCGAGGTTCTGCGCCTTGGCCGAGTCGAACTCCCCCGCCTGGGACGCGATCAGCGCCTTGGCCTCGTCGGGCGTGTACGCCGCGCGGAAGAACTGGTTGATCGTGCCGAGGTTGATCGGCAGCGGGTAGACCTCGCCCTTGTGCGTCGAGTAGACGCGGTGCACGTAGTTCGTGAAGGTCGTGAAGCGGTTCACGTACTCCCACACCGTCGGGTTGGAGGTGTGGAACAGGTGGGCGCCGTAGCGGTGCACCTCGATGCCGGTGGTCGGCTCGTCCTCGCTGTACGCGTTGCCGCCGATGTGCGAGCGGCGATCGATGACGGTGACCTTGCGCCCCGCTGCTGCGGCGCGCTCGGCGATGGTGAGGCCGAAGAAACCCGACCCGACGACGAGGAGATCCATGCTGTCACTTTCTCGGCCGGAGCGGCCGTGGCGTGGCGGCGCGCGATTCGGGCGCCGGGGAGATTCTATCGGTGCGGGTCTGGGCGTCCCCGGAGCACATCGCTCGCATCATCCGTTCTTCGCGGTCGCCGCCGTCATCGCGCGGGCAGCAGCGCGTCGACGCCCTTCTGCAGCAGGGGTCCGAGCAACCGTACATATTCGAGATTCAGGTGATCCGCGTCGTAGTACACGGGGATGCCGCCCACCGCCGCATAGCAGCGCTCCCGATCGCAGAACCGGTCGCTCAGATCCAGGACGCCGACGCCCGGAAGGTTCGCCCCGCGGGCGGCCGCGACGATCGGATCCGGCGGCTGCGCCTGCGCGCGCGGCCGTGCGCACGAGATCGGGTCGTTCTTGGCGAGCAGCAGGCAGTCCGGAGAGCGGATCTCGCCGTTGAGCGGCGGATCCGCCATCGCCAGCACCTTGATGCCGCGCGCGCTCCAGCGCTTCCAGTAGGACTGGAGGCCGGCTTCGAACTGCTCGTCGTGACTGCGTCCCGATCCGTCATCCACGAGCTGGTGCCGGCTCGCCATCGCGGTGATGACCAGGTCCGGATGATCCTGCTCGATCGCCTGGGCCGCTTCGTGCGACCAGGTCCGGCACCGGTTCTTCTCCGCGGGACCCCATTCCGAGCGGAAGCCGTCGAACGCGACGTCCGCGATCGGGCAGCCGCCGAGATAACTCGTGGTGAGCCGCCAGTGCCGTGCGCGTGCCAGGTCGTAGACGGCGCCCTGCCATTGCTGCGCGTGCGAATCGCCGATGAGCCATACCTGGGTGGCGTTCGGGCGCCCACCGGAGAAGTCACAGGACAGCGTCGTGTGAATATCCCCGTAGACAAGTCGCTTCTCCCCCACGCACTGCGACGGGGTGTAGAAGTACTCGTTCTTCGTGGTCATCACGGAGTAGTCCAAGCGCGTGAACGCGTCCGGACACTTCGCCCCGGGCGCGAGCGCCGCGGGGCCGAGACAGGCCTCCGCGTGCACGATCGCCGGCGGCCGGTCGGCGTCGGCACCCACCGCGGCCGCGACGATCGCGGTCGCCGCCAGGGCGGCCACGGCTGCCATCCCGAGGACCGTGAACAGCAGCGGCCGGAAGGCCGTGCTCCCCCACCGCGACCAGCGCTGCGCGGGCACCTCCACGAACCGGCGCGTCAGCGCTGCCAGCACGAGGGCGACGGCCAGGACGAGCAGCCGGGTGAGCAGGGACAGGTCGCTCCCGAGGGCGAAAGGCGCGATGACGAGGATCGGCCAGTGCCAGAGGTACAGCGAGTAGGAGACGTCGCCCAGCCACTGCACGGGCGCGGTCGCGGTGACGAGATCGTGCCATTGCCGCTGCGCCCCCGTCCCCGCGGCGATCACCGCGGCCGTGCCGAGGACCGGGAGGAGAGCAGCCGCCCCGGGGAACGGCGTCGCACTGTTGAACGTCACCGCAGCGACGAGGACGAGCCCGAAGCCGAGGATCCCGATCACGTTCCGCAGCGGTCGCGAGACGGCGGCGAGCCGCGCGGCGCCGAGCGCCACGAGGGCCCCGACCGCGAACTCCCACGCGCGCGTGAACGTGGTGAAGTAGGCCTGGCTGGGTGCGACGGCGGTGTAGACGACGCTCGACGCGAAGGAGAGCAGCGCGACGACGATCACGACGATCGACAGCGCTCGTGTCACGCCTCGAGGGTTCCGATGCCCGATGCGCGCGGCGATCCCCGCGCCGGCCAGGACGAGCCAGGGCCAGACCAGGTAGAACTGCTCCTCGACCGACAGCGACCAGTAGTGCTGCACGGCGCTCGCGGCGTCATTGAGGGCGGAGTAGTTGACCGACATCCCCGCGAGATACCAGTTCTCGACGTATGTGGCGCTGGAGAGGATCTCCCAGCCGTTGCGCCCCCAACGGGGATACGGCAGGAAGACGAGGACGAGGACGACGGTGACGGCGAGCACGAGCAGTGCGGCAGGAAGCAGTCGCCGGATCCGTCGCGCATAGAAGGCCGCCAGCCGGATGCGCCCGGTGCGGGCGAGTTCCGAGGTCAGATGGCTGGTGATCAAGAACCCCGAGATCACGAAGAACACGTCGACGCCGACGTACCCTCCGCTCAGGCGCGTCGGCCAGATGTGCGTGACGACCACGAGCGTGATCGCCAGCGCACGCAGCGCCTGGATGTCGGTACGGAACAGCGTCTTCCGAGCCGAGCGCGTCGGGGTCGCGTCGAGCAGAGACGTGCTCACGACACCAGATAGTCCTTCAGCATCGCGGCGGCCTCCCTCGGCACGAATCCCGTCTGCTCCAGCCGCGTCGTGTCCAGCACGCTGTACGCCGGGCGCGGCGCAACCGGCGCGGAGGCGCCGGCGAAATAGTCGGCAGTGCTGACGGCAGAGACCCGTGCGGGGTCGTGACCGACGATCCGGAACACCGTGCGCGCGACATCCGCCCAGCTCATCGGATCCCCGGAATTCGTCACGTTGTACGTGCCGTACGGGGCGCCGGAGGAGAGGAGATGGACAGTCGCGCGCGCGATCTCGGACGCGAACGTCAGCCGTCCCACCTGGTCGGAGACGACCGCCGGATCCACGCCGCGCTCGGCGAGCGAGGCCATCGTCCGCACGAAGTTCCTGCCCTCGCCGATCACCCAGGACGTGCGCAGGATGTAGTGCCGCGGCGCGGTGGCGACGGCGACATCACCGGCGGCCTTGGACTGCCCGTACACGCCCAAGGGTGCCAGTGCGTCGTCTTCGCGGTAGGGGCGGTCGGCCGTGCCGTCGAAGACGTAGTCGCTGGACACATGCACGAGCGTGATGCCGTTCTCCGCCGCGATCCGAGCCAGGCGCGCGGGCCCCTCGGCGTTCGCGATCCAGGCGTCGCGCCGGCCCTCTGCCGTCTCGGCCAGGTCGACGGCGGTGTAGGCGCCGGCGTTGATGATCGTGCCGTAGTCGCGCCAGCGCCGCGCCGTGGAGAGGTCGGGGTCGGCGAGGTCGAGGTCCGCACGGGTGGCGTACTCGAGGTGCGCCGCGTCGCCGAGCTCGGCCCGCAGGGCGCGCCCGAGCTGGCCGTTCGCTCCCACGACGAGCGTCTTGCGCGGCGCGATCGGGGTGACGTCCGCGAGCCGCGGGTGCTTCTTGTCCTTCTCCGAGATCTCCACATCGGCGAGCGGGATCGGCCAGGAGATGTCCGCGGTCTCGTCCGCGAGGTTGAGGAACGAGTAGCTCGCCTCGGGCGACCAGTGGTCGTTCACGAGGTAGGTGTACGCGGTGTCCGGCGCGAGCGTCTGGTACGAGTTGCCCACTCCGCGCGGGACGAAGATCGCGCGGGACGGATCCAGCTCCGTCGTGAACACGGTGCCGAAGCTGGGCCCCTCCCGCAGATCCACCCAGGCGCCGAAGATACGGCCCGTGGCGACCGAGACCCACTTGTCCCAGGGCTCGGCGTGGATCCCGCGCGTGGTGCCGACCGCGTCGTTGAAGGAGATGTTGTTCTGCACCGGGCCGAAGTCCGGAAGGCCCAGCGCGGTCATCTTCTCGCGCTGCCAGTTCTCCTTGAACCAGCCGCGGGCGTCGCCGTGCACCGGCAGCTCGAGGACGATCATCCCCGGGATCGGAGTCTGCGCGACCTGCAGCGCCTTGCCGAACTCGACCACCGTCACTGTCCCTTCGTGGCGTAGAACGCCTCGGTGGCGTCCTTCGAGGGCGCCCACCACGCCTCGTTGGCCCGGTACCAGTCGATCGTCGCCTGCAGTCCGGACTCGAAGTCGGCGAACTGCGGAGTCCAGCCCAGTTCGGTACGCAGCTTCGTGGAATCGATCGCGTAGCGCAGGTCGTGGCCGGCGCGGTCGGTGACGTGGTCGTAGGCGTCGCGGGGCTGGCCCATGTGCTCGAGGATCAGCTCGACGACCTCCTTGTTGTTCCGCTCGCCGTCGGCGCCGATCAGGTAGGTCTCGCCGATGCGGCCCTTGTCGAGGATGGTGAGCACGGCGGAGGAGTGGTCGTTCGCGTGGATCCAGTCGCGCACGTTCTCGCCCGCGCCGTAGAGCTTGGGGCGGATCCCGCGGATCACGTTCGTGATCTGACGGGGGATGAACTTCTCCACGTGCTGGTACGGGCCGTAGTTGTTGGAGCAGTTCGAGATCGTCGCCTGCACCCCGAACGAGCGCACCCAGGCGCGCACGAGCAGGTCGGAGCCGGCCTTGGTGGACGAGTACGGGGAGGACGGGTTGTACGGGGTGTTCTCGGTGAACCGCTCCGGGTCGTCGAGTTCGAGGTCGCCGTAGACCTCGTCGGTGGAGATGTGGTGGAAGCGGCGGTCGTGCTTGCGAGCCGCTTCGAGGAGCGTGTACGTGCCGACGATATTCGTGTCCAGGAACGGGCGCGGGGAATGCAGCGAGTTGTCGTTGTGCGACTCGGCGGCGTAATGCACCACCGCGTCCGTCTCCGCGAACAGGCTGTCGACCAGGTCGGCGTCGGTGATGTCGCCGTGCACGAACCGCACCCGGTCCTCCGGGAGCCCGTCCAGGGAGGCGCGGTTGCCGGCGTAGGTGAGCGCGTCCAGCACGGTCACCTGGTGGTCGGCGTTCTCCACGACATGGTGGACGAAGTTCGAGCCGATGAACCCGGCCCCGCCGGTCACGAGCAGACGAGCCATCAACGGCCCCTTTCCAGGATCTCGAGCAGGTAGGTGCCGTAACCGGACTTCACGAGCTTCTCCGCGCGTTCGCGCAGCTCGTCATCGGACAGGAACCGCTGCCGCCAGGCGACCTCTTCCGGCACGCCGATCCGCATCCCGGTGCGGCGCTCCATCGTGCGGA
Organism: Microbacterium sp. 22242; assembly: GCF_052045495.1. NCBI lineage: Bacteria > Bacillati > Actinomycetota > Actinomycetes > Micrococcales > Microbacteriaceae > Microbacterium > Microbacterium sp. 22242. The sequence goes on from NZ_JBQEOZ010000002.1 coordinate 48,755, forward strand.
CGTAATCGCCCGCATCGGTCATCTGGTCGAACGTGCCGGTGTCCAGCCACGCCGTCCCGCGCGGCAGCACCTCGACCTGCAGCTTCCCGCGTTCCAGGTAGGCGCGGTTCACATCCGTGATCTCGTACTCGCCGCGCGCACTGGGGGCGAGGTTGCGGGCGATCTCGACGACGAAGTTGTCGAAGAAGTACAACCCGGGGACGGCATAGTTGCTCTTCGGGACCGCGGGCTTCTCCTCCAGAGACACCGCCCGGCCTTCCGCGTCGAACTCGACGACGCCGTACGCGCTCGGCTCCGCCACCCAGTAGGCGAACACGGCGCCACCGTCGACATCCGCGTACCGCTTCAGTTGCGTGCCCAACCCCGGCCCGTACAGCAGGTTGTCGCCGAGGACCAGGGCGACCTTGTCGTCGCCGATGAAATCCGCGCCGATCGTGAACGCCTGCGCGAGCCCGTCCGGAGACGGCTGCTGCGCGAACGTGATCGACACCCCGAACTGCGACCCATCCCCCAGCAGGCGCTCGAAATGCTCCGCATCATGCGGCGTGGTGATGATCAGGATCTCCCGGATCCCCGCCAGCATCAGCGTCGACAACGGGTAGTAGACCATCGGCTTGTCATACACCGGGATCAATTGCTTGGAGACGCCCAACGTAATGGGGTGCAGCCGAGTGCCGGAGCCGCCTGCGAGAATGATGCCTTTCACCCGTCAATCGTGCCACAGCGACCTGAGCGGCGATGTCGGGCGCAACTCTCGCCTATCTGGTGATCTCCCGCCACAATAGGAACATGCGTCTCATCGTCACCCGCCTGCTCGCCGCGACCGCGGCCTTCCTCGCCGGGGTGACTCTGCTGACCTTCGTGCCCGCCGCTCCCCAGGCCCAGGCACAGAGCACGCAGTCCGCCATCCGGCCCGCGGCGGACCTGTCGCAGTTCCGCGCGGGCAACATCATCTCCGACGCGGTGTTCACCAACGCCGCCACGATGAACGCGAGCCAGGTGCAGTCCTTCCTGCAGAGCAAGGTCTCCGCCTGCCGCTCGGGCTACACCTGCCTCAAGGACTTCAGACAGGACACGCCCAACAAGAGCGCTGACCGCTACTGCAACGGTTACGCGGGTGCCGGCGGCGAACTCGCCTCGACCATCATCGCCAAGGTCGCCCAGTCCTGCGGGATCAACCCGCAGGTGCTCGTGGTCATGCTGCAGAAAGAGCAGGGCTTGGTCACCGACAGCTGGCCCGTCGGCCCCCAGTATGCCGCCGCTATGGGGCAGGCGTGCCCGGACACTGCGCCGTGCGATCCCGGCTTCGCCGGCTTCTTCGCCCAGGTCTACGGCGGCGCACGGCAGATGAAGATCTACCTCGAGGGGGTCTACTTCACCTGGTACGCGCCGGGGCACACTTGGAACATCCTCTACAAACCGAACACGAACTGCGGATCCTCGCCGGTCTACATTGAGAACGCGGCAACCTCCGCGTTGTACTACTACACGCCCTACCAGCCCAACGCCGCAGCGCTCGCCGCCGGCTACGGCACCGGGGATAGCTGCTCCGCGTACGGCAACCGCAACTTCTACAACTACTTCACGGATTGGTTTGGAAGCACCCAAGGAAATTCGATGCCGTCGCTCGGCCTCGCGCGGGCCCAAGGCGATTCGGCGGTCTACCTGATCAACGGTGGCGCGAGATTCCACGTGCTCACGATCGACGATCTCAACGCGTTCCAGTCTGTTCTTGGTGGCATCGCTTCCGTGACGAGCGCACAAATGACGGCCGTCCCCCTCGGCATGGATGTGCAGCGGTATGTCCACGATGCTCGCACCGGAACGCTCTATCTCTTGGAGCCTGACGGAACGAAACACCGATTCACCTCGGCAGCCCAGATAGCGTCGTTCGGATATGCGTTCAATAGCTATGTGAACATGGCCCCGGCATTGGCTGACCTCTTCGCGACTGGTGCGGACGTCGGCACGTTCATCCGATTCAGTTCATCTGCGCCGATCTATCTTCTCGACGCGGGAAAGCGCCGCTACGTCACAACGATGGCGGCCTGGCAACAAGTCTCCGTCGGCACGCCCGGCTATGTGGCGTCGATGTCGTCCGCGAGTGCATTCGCCGCGATCCCTGAGGGCGCGCCGGTTTTCGCACGTAACAGCCTGATCCGCGGAGCGAGTAGTCCCCAGGTCTATCTTCGGCTGGCGACGGGCGCTCTCCTGTACGTACCTAACGCGGATCTCGCGGCCGACTATGGCGCGACCGTATACGCGGTTGTGCCGGACAGCGTGGTCGCGGGGATGCCAAAGAAGAGCGGCCAGTTGACCGCCGTCGTCCAATGCGGGACGACCACCTTCTTGGGGTCACAAGGATCGTTGATCCGCTTGACAGCGGGCAGCACCACAGGCGTGCCATCCGCATCTCTCGACCCAGCGGACTGCAACGACTTCTCGCTTGATCCGACGCCGGTCACCACGCCGTTGTTCGTCAGCATCGTCGGCCAGGGCGAGGTCTACCTGGTACAGAACGGTCAGCTCCGGCACGTGCGCGAGTATTCGCAGCTACTCACTCTGAACGGCGGACAGGCGCCGCAGCCGATCACCTGGAACCCCGGTACTGCACAGGACGTGGGATTCGGCGGCCCGATCCTCCCTGACGGGAGCCTTGTCCAGTTCGCCGGCTCCGGTGAGGTCTACCGATACAGCGTCGGCGACACGATCCGGTGGATTACCGACTATTCGACCTTGCTCGCCCTCGGCAACGGCCGCGTCCCGCCGATCGAGACCTTGCCCGCTTCATTCAAGAGCACCTACACGGTCGGAGCGCCGCTGCTGGCCGCCGGAGACTTCGTCCGGTTCGGCACCGCGCCCGAGGTGTATCTGTACAACGGCGCGCAGTTGCAACACATCACGACGATGGAAGAACTGGTACGGCGCGGAGGTGGGAAGGTGCCCCCCATCCTGGTCCTCCCCGCCGGCTACCTCGCTGGCTACCCAGTGGGGGCGCCCCTGCCCTAGAGGGCGGCCGCGGCGCCGTAGACTGAAACAACTATGACGCCTGTCGACCGCGTATTGATTATCGTCCCGGCCTGGAACGAGGGGCGTAACGTCGGCAACACCGTACGGGAGATCCGCGAGACGGATCCGACCTATGACGTCGTGGTCGTCGATGATGGCTCCGAGGACGACACAGCCCATATCGCAAGAGAAGCCGGCGCGACCGTTCTCTCGTTGCCATTTAACCTAGGTGTCGGCGGTGCGATGCGCACCGGTTTTACCTATGCACAACGCCACGGCTATCACCGCGCAATCCAGGTCGACGCGGACGGGCAACACAATCCTGCCGACATCGATCGGGTGCTTTCCGGTCTCGATGAGGCGGATATCTCGATCGGTGCGCGTTTCGCCGACGTGGGCGAGTACAAGGTGAAAGGGCCGCGCCGCTGGGCGATGGTGTTCCTCGCACGCACGGTGTCAAGGGTAGCCAGAACGCGCCTCACGGACGTGACCAGCGGATTCCGGGCGGCAAACCAGCGGGCTATCGGACAATACATCGCGTACTATCCCACGGAGTATCTCGGGGACACCATCGACTCGCTGGTCGCGGCGTGCCACGCCGGACTAACTGTGACGCAGATCCCCGTTGCGATGCGCGCCCGCGTGCATGGAAATCCCAGTCAGGGGCCGATCGGATCGTCGATTTACTTGCTGCGCTCCGTGTTCGCGCTGGGGCTCGCCATGATGCGAGGCCCCCGTCGAGCACGAGCCATCGCTAAGAGGGACGAAAGATGATCAACATCGTCGGAATCGTGACGGCTCTCGTCATCCTCGCGGTGGTGCTCTGGATGCTGCTGGCCAGGCGGATTCGCGAGAAATACGCGGTGCTGTGGATCGTCATCGGGGTCTGCGTGCTCATCCTGGGTGTCTTCCCCGGACTCCTGTTCTGGGTTACGCAGCTGGTCGGTGTGCAGGTACCGGCGAATCTGCTTTTCGCTCTCGCGATCGCCCTCCTACTCGGTGTGTCCCTCCACCTCTCGTGGGAGCTGTCACAGGCGGAGGATGAGATCCGTCGTATCGCTGAGGAGACCGCAATCGCGAACGCCGAACTCGAGCGACTGACCCGGCGGGTCGCCGCGCTAGAGGATCGTCGCGAACAGCGCGACGCAGCGGAAGCTCCCGACACCAACCCCTGAATGATCTGGCGCTCAGCGCGTTACATATCCCCATAATGTGCGGGCTCTGCTGTGGTCACGGGCTCGCACGGCGCTGAAGCACTCCACCAGAGCGTTTAGCCTTGGAATCACGCGACGATGAGCGATTCTCGCGGCTTTGCGCCAGCCGCGCGCCTCGAACCGTCGAGCGTACTCCTCGAGGAACTTCTTCTCCTGCGCAAACCTGAGTCCCGTGGCCGCAGTCGCCGCAGACACCGACGCACGATGTCGTCGATAGTCGAAAAGCAGCTCGTCATGCACCAACATGCGACCGCCGTCCAGCGCGATATCAAGCAGCAACCCGTAGTCCAGAGCCACTGCATACTCTTCCCTGAAGCCGTGCGACTTGGCCGCCTCCGTGCGCCAAGCGAGCGAGGGAAAATAGGCCCAGTCCCCACGACTGAGGCTCTCAGCTAAGCGCTCGCCCGCCAGTACGACACCGTCACCGCGGACCCTCGGCCGAATCAAGGACTTGACCCTGTCGGCGAGCGGTCGCACAGCCGCTCCGTCGTGATCGATGACGCGCACGCCCGGCTGGACGACGTCGATGTCAGGATCGTGCTCGATCCGGCGGGCCAGACTCTCCAAGAAGCGGGGGTGCATCAAATCATCGTCGCCAAGCATGACGAAGTACCGAGAACGAACGAGCGCGAGACATCGATTGAAGTTCCTTGCCAGGCCGATGTTCTCGGAATTGCGCAGGTAGATCACTCGTTCGTCACCAAGCGCGTTGAGTCGTGCGCCGACCTCCTCCTGGGGATACGCGTCATCGACACAGATCAGCCGCCAGTGGGGATAGGTCTGGGCGAGTACCGACTGGATCGCTGGCCATGCCTCGTCCGCACTGCGGTAATACGGGAGTAAGACATCAATCACGATGGTCAAGGCGCGCCGGTCTTCCCTGCGAACCCGTCTCGCAGCCCATGCCACGCATCTGCGATCGCGATTCGGCGGTCGCGAAGCGCGGCGACCACGATCTCTTCGCCGGCGCGACGAATGACCGCAGCCATCGCGCGCCCTCGGGGCAGCTCCGCCTTTTGGGCGAACAGCACCATGTTCCGCAGCCCCAGGCGCACGGGATGTGCGCCTGGCTCCTGGCGTGCGACATCTTCGGTGACCACCGTGCGCCAGCCCTTCCGAGCCAGCTCCCAACCAGTATCGACATCCTCGAAGTAGAGAAAATACCGCTCGTCGATGCCCCCGATGTCCTCTAGCGCCGTCATCCGATACATGACGGCCGCCCCGTCGGCCCACGCCACCGTACGCGGATCGCCTTGGACGGAGTCGAGCCGATGATACGCACGTCCCCCCGTGGTAAGCACGCCTCCTGCGGAGAAGACTCGCTCGGGTTTTGAGACCCAGTACAAGGTCGGGGCGGCTGCGCCGACTCCCAGGTCCACCGCAAGAGCAGAAAGCAACGATGAGCCGAGCGTCGTGTCGAAGACCGCATCGTGGGTCAGCACGAAGAGCGCGCGTGCTCCGACTTGGCGCGCCCGGATGGCGGCAAGGTTCACCGCAGCAGCGTATCCAGGGTTGTCAGGTCTGCTGATGAGGTGAGGTGCCTTGCCGCCCACTTCGCGCAGGTCATCGGCAGTCAAATCGCCGCCATTGTCTACGACTACCGTGGCCAGAGGCGGCTCGGACTGCGCATCGAGCCTGTCGAGTACCTCGCGGAGCAGATCCGGACGCCGGTAGGCGATCACCACGGCCACGTAGCCCTCCACCGGCACCCGTCCCCTTCCCGAGACTCCAAGCATTCACGCCTAGGCTAACGGATATGGATCCGTCGCCTTCGTCCTCCGCCGAGTCACGTGCGAAGGTCGTCAGCGTCACGAAGTATCTGCCTCATCCAGGCATTGCCCACGCGGGCGGCGCGTACGCCCTTCAGCACTACCGAGCTATCGGCAATCGGATGTCCTTAACAGCGCTGGCGCCGAACACCGAACTGAACCGGGCTTCGGTCGAACGCGGCGTCGAAGTGCCGCACGCTCTGTTGACGTCCCCCGCCCCTTTCGCACGCGATCGATTGAAAGCCGCCGCGGACGCCGAGTCCCTGCTTCGGGGGAGCACCGCGCACCGATGGTTCGAGCACGCACTCGTGCGAAGTTCTCGCGCTACCGATTTGCTCCGGCAGGCGGACGTGATCGAGTTCCAATGGTCTGAGATGGCGAGCTTGATCCCGGCCGTGCGGCGCATCGCTCCAAACGCGAGCCTGGTTGTCGTCGCACACGACGTCATCACCCAACGATGGCGTCGTGCGGCGAACACAGCCGCGAATCCTCTCCTGCGCCTCGCCTATCGTGGCGCCGCAGCCTTGAGCGCAAGGCGCGAGGCGAAGAGTTTCTCCGCAGCGGATCGAGTGCTCGTCTTCAGCGAGAAGGACGCGCGGCTCGTCCTCTCCCTCGCACCCGACGCGCTTCCCGAGGTCGTCTATCCGGGATTCCCCGTCCCTCCTGCCCGAACGAATGCTCCCAAACAGTCTCCTCCGTCGGTCGTGTTCAGCGGGGCGATGGCCCGCCCGGACAACGACGAAGCCGCAAGATGGTTCCTCGAGGCCATCTGGCCGCTCATTCGCCAGAAGGAGCCCACCGCGACATTCACGATCGTCGGTGCTGCTCCTAGCGCTGCGCTTACCCGCCTCGCCGACACCGATCCTCAGGTAGCGGTGACCGGTTACGTCGACTCGCTCGATCCTTTCCTCTCGTCCGCAGACGTGATGGTCATCCCTTTGCGGAATGGGGCCGGTGTCAAGTTCAAGACAATCGATGCGCTCCTGCGCGGCGTGCCCGCCGTCGCCACCTCCGTGGGAGCAGAGGGCATCGACCGGCAGGACCTGCTTCTTGCGGTCACGGACGATCCGACACGTTTCGCCGACGCGGTCGTCGAAGGTCTCCGCGCCAACGATCTGGCGGCGGCGGACGCTGCGCGCGTTTGGGCTGCATCGGTCTACGGTCTCGACGCCTTCCGCGACCGCATCACCAACCTTTACGAGCAGCTCGCAGAAGGAGCACGATGACCGGCACACCTCCCGTAGAGAAACCGGCAATGGTTTTCGCGGTCATCCCCACGTACCACCCATCACCGGAGCTCCGTGACCGCGTCCTCGCGCTGCTCAGTCAGGTGGCAGGCATCGTCCTCGTCGACGACGGCACCGCGAGCACATCCACGCTCGGAATGGACGACAAGAACATCCACATCATCGAACTGGCCGAGAATTCGGGGATCGCGCACGCCCTCAATGTCGGTATCTCCGCCGCGAAGGCAGCGGGCGCTACCCACCTGCTCACGTTGGATCAAGACTCCTGGGTCCCGGACGGTTACGTTAAAGAGGCGTTAGAGGCTCTGCAGGTCGCGCTCGCCGCCGGGCAGAATCCGGCCGGGGCAGTGCCGGAATCCGCGGGTGGTCATGCGGTCCTGCGGGAGCCGGACGGCCAACCGTTCGACCCGATCCAAGCGGGGCAGATCCTGCGCACCGAAGTCTTCGACAGACTCGGTCCCTTCGCCGAAGAACTCTTCATAGATGCGGTCGACAGCGAATACGGTCTCCGTGTGCGTGCGAGCGGCTGCTCCTACGTGATCGTGCCGAACAGCGATATCGGACATGAACTCGGTACTCTCGTGCCGCTGCGTGTCTTCGGCCGGCACTTGGTCGTCAGGGGGAGGCCTCGGCATGTGCTTTACCACGCCCCTTTCCGTACTTACTACATCGTGCGCAATTCACTCCTCATCCGTGCCCGTTACGGGAAGGCGTTCCGGGCATGGTTCCGGAAGCGCGACCGCAAGCTCTCGTCCATGCTGGTAGGCGGCATCCTCGGGGCGCCGGACCGACGTGCCCAGCTGCTGGCTCTTCGACAAGGCTTTGTGGATGGACGCGGCGGCGTGACAGGGAGGATATCGCCTGCGCTGAATGCGCGACTGGCGGACGCCTCTCGGAGAGCCCGATGACACGAACGCCGTCGGCGGGGAGCCGGATGAGGCAGGCGTTCAGACACGATCTTGTGCGCCGCTCGCTGCTCTTCTCCCTTTCTATCGTGTTGTCAACTGTGGTCGGCATCTTCTCGATTCCGGTGCTCATCTCCTCGATCGGGAGCGGTTCATGGGGCAGGCTCGCCGTGCTGCAGGCCATCACTCAGTTTCTCGGTGTCATCGTGGGCTTCGGCTGGGGCGCCACTGGTCCCAGTTCGGTCGCGGCGCTGCCTCGTTCTGCCCGCAACACGTTCTTCGCGACTTCGGTGCGCGCGCGCCTGCTGCTCTTCTTGCCCGTGCTGATAGTCGGAAGTCTCCTCTCAGTCGTCATCGCAAGAACGTCACCACTGGTCGCTGTCTTGTCAGCGATCACGTACGTGGTCCCCGCTCTTGGCGCTGCCTGGTACTTCATCGGTACAAACCGACCCGTCGCGCTGTTCCTTTTCGATGCACTGCCTGCGATCCTCGGCCAGGTCGCCGGCCTGATCTGGGTCTTGGTCTCGCCATCCTTGGAGAATTACCTGACCGCGACTGCGGCCGCCGCATGCCTGGGCGTGGTTGCGTCGTGGCTCTTTGTCCGATCGAGGCGGGATGACGGTGAGTGGCGCATCGATCGATCGCGCTCGGTTCGGGACCTCCTGCACGAGCAGTGGCCCGGCGTCACCGCCATGCTCACAGCGAGCGTTTCTAGTTCACTGCCGATCGTCATCGTCAGCATATTCGCACCTCACGCAGTCGCGCTGTACGCGATCATCGACCGTCTCTCACGGTACGCGGTGCTGGTGCTTGCACCGATCTTGCAAGCGATCCAAGGCTGGGTACCGGAAGCTGGGCGGGACTCGATCCCTCACCGGGGACGCACGGCCATATACATCTCGATCGCGATCGGCGGGATCGGCGGACTGCTCATGGCTGTCTTCGCACCGTGGGTCTCATCGCTGCTGACCTATGGTCAGGCAGCCGTATCGTTGCTGCTGGCGGTCACGATGGGAATCGGCTTCGCCGCAGAGGCCGCCGGCCAGATCGTCGGTCTAGCTGTGCTCGTAGCGGTCCGGAGGTCACATGCACTCGCCCTATCGGCCGGCGTCGCGACGGTCGCAGGCATGACCCTCGTCCTCGTCGGCACAATCACCGTCGGAATCCCCGGCACGGTATCCGCTATCGCGCTCACCGCTGTTGGAGTGGCGGTCTACCGGATCACCGTCGCCTGGCGTCGTACTCAAGGACATCCGGCATCGTCGACAGCTTCCTGATCCACGTGGCCTCGCCGTCACAGCGGACGCCAGTGATGGGACCCAGGACCAGATTCGATCGCCGCAAGCGAACGACTGGCCGACGCGGATTCGCACTATGTCCTTGGGCAGAGTGTGACGCGACCGTCGACGCCTTCGCCGAAGCGCAATCCGGTGTGGGCGTTCAAGTCGCGGTGGAAGTCACCGCGCGCAAGCTGTCACCTTGTACAGCCGCGCCGACCCTTGAGAATCCACCAGCTTGACGGCGTCAGATGTGGCAAGGCCGACGAGCCCGGGGTACACATGCTCCGCGCCGTGAATCTCCTGTTGACCGAAGTCCAGCACGAATCCAGTGCCCGTACGTTGGATTGCCGCACATACCGACGAACCCGGAGTTGCCGACGACAAATGATCCATGATGAGTTGCTCGTCGCCGGTCAGCCCCATCAGCATATGGGGCATCGTCACGCGGCGATCATCGAACGCATATGCCAGGCCCGCTCCTGTCCATGGGCTCCCTGCGATCACCGATCGAGATGGTACCTCCTTCGCCAAGCGATCAAGAAGCGTCAGTTCATCCTCCGAGATCAAATGCGATTCGTCGGAATACGCGTAGACCTTCGAAACGACACGCAGAGCATGTTGAACCGTGTAGGCCTGTGCAGCGATCAACGCGACTCCGGCCACCACGACGCATACCGCCAGCCCCCGGCGCGCCGAGCCGTGACGCCCGACGGTCCGCCGTACCCACGCCACCGCTGCATTGCTTCCAAGAGCTGCGATAGGTACTGCGACCATGGGGAGCAGCGCGGCGAGGCGAGGCGAGTTGTTGTACCACGCGCCGGTCAAACGATCGCGAAGATCAGGCCAGACCATCGCGCTGCAGACCACATACAGTGCAATCACCGACACATAGAGGAGGAGCGGCACAAGATCCTCCGCCCTGCGCCGTCGAGCGAGAACTCCGATGCCAAGGCCAAGGAGTGGCACGATCAACCAGCAGACGTAACCGTAGGTGGGTGAGAGCGTAATTGCTTGACCGATGGCTTGACCGACGCTCTGCTCGACTGGCCACCCGCGCGCCTCAAGAGGCGGCTTGAGGTATTTCCACGCGATTGCCGCGATGATAAGCACCACGACGAAGCAGACAGATACACCAACGAACGCTCGTCGCGGAGGACGCCCTGCGAGGAACTTTCCATACGCCACTGAACCCGCCACCAGCGACAGAGCGATCCATGCTACGAACGCCCCCGGATGCGAGATGATCAGCCCTGGTAGCACGCCCAGAACCACCACGACGAGGATCGATCGAGGAATCCGGACGTGCGTCCTGCACAAGTGGAGCAGAGCGATTGTGGCGGCGAGGGCTGCCGGAAGGATGCTCACCGCAAGAAAATAGGGATAGAGGACCCCATAGTCGATCATCAGGATCGGAAAGGCCGGAACGACCGCGCTCACGACTCCGGCCGACGCCATCACTACCGGATGGGGGCCGGCAACGACACGAGTGAGCAGCAGTGCGGACGCAGGCCACACGACCGTAGCCACGACCATGGCGACCGCGTTCGACGCGATCATGATCGTCGTCCCCGTCGACTGGGTCACGAGGGCCACCAGCGCGTGCCAGCCCGCGGGGTAGAACGCGGTGCTGGCCCCTGGACTCGTCATCTTTCCCACGGTCAGGGACGATGCCGATCCCGTGTCCATGATGTAGCGAACAGCATTGAGATGAAAGACGTTGTCGAACGACTGTGAGATATTGCGCGGGTCACCGATGATCAGCACAAGTTGCGTGGCTAGCAGAAGGGCGGCCACTCCTAGTCCGATCAAGGTCGCATAACGCGTCGGCCGAGGGGCGACCCGCTCCGCGGGAGGTCGAGCACTCATTCGGACTGCAATTGCGAGCATCAATACAACGAGTGCCGTGATGAGCACCGGGAGAAGGGACCAGCGCATCTTCACGACGGGCGCCCAAAGCGAAGCGAGAACAAGAACGCTCATCGATGCTGGAGCAGCAAGTCCCCAGGCCCAAAGTCCTCTCAGGCCGAGCACTCTCGCGACGGCGTATCCCGGCACGACGAGAATCGCCGTTGCGGCCGCGATCGGCCACAACGCCGTGAACCAGCTCACTAGTTGATCCTGTCCACGTGCGTGATCTGCGGGTTGAAGGTGATCCCGCGCAGCCACCGGCCCATCAGCTTGGCGCGCAGATCCAGGGGCACCCGACCGCGATGCAGGCTCACGAAGAGGCGCGCGCCGAACTCGAGGAAGTACAGCAGGCCACGGTGGTGCAGCTGCCAGGAGGCCTCGTTGCGCACCCCGTAGGAGAACTTCCAGAGACTCTTGCGGTCGACCATGGCGAAGTTGACCCCGCGGTTGTCGCCCATGTCGTGCACCACGATGCTGTCGAGGACCTGCACGCCCGGGCAGCGCGCCGTGAGGCGCAGCGTGTACTCGCGGTCGTCGAACCAGATGAAGTACTCGGGGTAGGGCAGGCCGTACTCGGCGATCGCCCAGCGCGGGATCAGCACCGACACGAACGAGCAGGCGGTCACCATGACGTTCTGCTGGCCCTTGACGAGCAGGCGCCCCCAGTCCCAGGTGGGGACGGGGTTGTTCATCTCGCAGATGCTGCCGTCGGTGAACCGGACGACCGAGCACGCGAAGGGCACGTCGGGGCCGAGCTCTGCGACCGCCCCGTCGAAGCCGCGGACGAGCGTCTCCAGCGCGGTCGGCTCCGGGTAGCAGTCGTCGTCCATGATCCACACGTGGTCGGCGCCCGAGCCGTACCCGCGGCGCATGCCCTCGGCGAACCCTCCGGCGCCGCCGAGGTTCTCCGGCATCGTGACCACGGACAGCGGCACGGAGGATTCCAGGCCCGCGAGGTACTCCCCTGTCGCGTCGGTGGACGCGTTGTCGATCACGAAGAGGGTCGAGACGGGCAGCGTCTGCTTCTCGATCGACGCGATGACGTTCTTCAGCTTCTCCAGGCGGTTGAAGGTCACCACCACGGCGGCGACGCTCACCACGTCGCGACCTCGTTCGTGAACCAGTCCGTGGCCGTCTTGTTCGCCAGCAACTTCTTCTCGGCTTTCCGTTCGCGGCGCCAGAGTTCTTCCCGGGCCGATTCGTCCTGAGCGAGTCCGCGCACCGCGGCCGCCAATCCCGTGACCGCGCGATGCACGTTCCGCGACACGAGCGCGGACGCGGGGATGATGTCGCCCTGCGCACCGACGTCGGTCGAGACCACGGGGACTCCGTGCGCGATCGCCTCGAGCGTGGTGAGCGTGAGCCCCTCGTTGTGCGAGGAGATGACGAGCACGTGGGCCTCGTCGAGCGTCTCGGCCACGGGCACCGCCGACGTGCGACGCACGATGACGTCGCTGAGGCCGTCCGCCGCGATGATGTCGTCGATCCACCCCGACTGCTCGCCGTCGCCGTGCATGATGAACCGCAGCCCGGTCGTGGAGCGGTTCAGCTTCTTCACCATCTCGACGAAGACCTCCGGTGCCTTCTGTCGCGCCTGCCTGCCGATGAAGGCGACGGTGAACGGCTCTCCGGCGTCGCGTGGCCGGAACCGCGCGTCGCGCAGCTCGATCGTCAGGCCGCCGAGCGGCGCCATCACGACCTTCTCCTCGGCGATGCCCTGCACCTCGGTCATCCAGGCGGCCAGGCTCGGCGAGATGACGTGGTGCGTCGTGAGGGAGTCCGTGACGATCGCACTGCTGCGCGGGTACCCGCCCCCGCGGTACTCCACGATGTGCGTGGAGTCGACCACGGGAATCCCCGGTCGCGACTGCCGGATCCAGGCCAGGCGGTCGTAGAGCCACTGGTTGTGATGCACGACGACGCCGCGGACGTCGTACAGGCGCACGAGAGTCCGCAGCAGCTGCTCCGTGCCCGGCGTCTGCGACAGGCTGGTCGACTCGGAGAACGGCAGCAGGAGAGCGCCCTCGAGCTCCTCGCGGAGGATCCACGCGTGGTGCGAATCCTTGTTCGTGAGCACGATCGGCAGGAAGCCGGCCTCCCGGACGAGCCGTACCGTCTCGAACGCCCAGCGCTCGGCGCCGCCCAGTTCGAACCAGTGCATGCCGATGATCACGGCCTTCTGCGCGCCCTCCGCCACGGGCGGCGCAGGCACGATCGTGAAGTCCTCGTCCACTCCCCCGGGCTGGAACTGCGCCTGGTACCGCTGCCGCGGCGCCGCCGACGTGGTCTCGGGGCGGTGCCGCAGCAGGACGACGTCGCGGACCTCGTCGTACATCAGCGGAGCGGCAGCCTTGACACGGCGCGCGACGCGGCCGACCAGATCACGGCGACGCGGCCGCTCAGGGTCGAGCGCCACGACCTCGTCGGAGGAGATGTGCAGGTGTCGGGCCTCGCCGGCCGCCAGTCTCTGCGCCACGGCCTCGCCCGCGGTCGGCTCGCGCTGCTCCGGCGCGACCAGGCTGCGGAACCGGATCGAGCGCAGGCGGTGACGGAACTGCCGGGCGAAGCCGTCGAAGGTCGCGTCATCGGTGAGGCGGGGGAAGTCGTCGACGCCGCCGCCGTAGAGATGCGCCGTGAGCTCTCGCTCCGGCGCCATGATCGCGTGGAAGTTCAGGGCCCCGACCAGCAGGCGGATCTCCCGCTCCGCGAGTCCGTCGAGCTCTGCACCGTCGATGTCGAACAGCGCGGGCAGGTCGTGGACTCGGTGTTCGGTCACGTCGGAAGGCTCCTGGAGGGATCTGGGCGGACAACGCCGACCATCCTATCCATCCCGTCCCGCGGCAACCTGTGCGGCCGCAGATCGCGCCGCCCGCCCGCCGCAGCGGTTTCCGAGCCGCCGCCTTCTATGATTGCTAGGCGCCTGCGCCCTGTGCAGGCCGACGGAGGTGGTTACGCGGTGTCAGTGATCCGCACCGATGACGTCGCGCGGCTGACTCCGCCCGGCGCGAATCGTGGTCTTCTGGAGGTGTTCCGGCATCGGTACCTCCTGTCGCTGATCGTGCGCAAGGAGGTGCAGATCCGGTACCGCGGGTCGGTCCTCGGCTGGCTCTGGTCCTACGTGAAGCCGCTCGTGCAGTTCGCGGTCTTCTACTTCGCGATCGGCGTGTTCCTCGGCCAGAACGGCCGGGTGCCGTACTTCCCGATCTACCTGCTCTCCGGCATCACCGCGGTCACGTTCTTCAACGAGGCGTTCTCGAACGGCACGCGCTCGCTGATCGACAACGCGGCGCTCATCAAGAAGATCTACGTGCCCCGCGAGATGTTCCCGGTCGCGAGCATGCTGATCGCCGGGGTGAACATCCTTCCGCAGATCCTCGTGGTCCTCGTGATCGCGCTCTTCTTCGGCTGGACGCCGAGCTTCCTCGCCGTCGGCGCGATCCTGCTCTCGCTGATCATCGTGGCCGTGCTGGCGAGCGGTCTCGGCCTGCTGTTCGGAGCCGTCAACGTCACCTTCCGCGACGCGCAGAGCTTCGTGGAGATCATCGTCATGGTGGCGGTGTGGGCCTCCCCGGTCATGTACGAGTGGCACGCGGTCTCCGCCGTCGCCCCGCAATGGCTCTCCGTGCTGTACCGGTGCAACCCGGTGACGGCGGCGGTCGAGCTGTTCCATTACGGCATCTGGTTCCAGCTGCACCCCCGGGACGTGCAGCTCGCGCCGCATCTGTGGCTCTTCTCCGGGATCGCGCTCGCGATCTCGCTCGTCATCCTGGCGATCGGCCAGTTCGTCTTCCGTCGCCTGGAGGGTCGCTTTGCCCAGGATCTCTGAACCGCTCCCCCGTGTGATCGTCGAGGACGTGCGCAAGGAGTTCCGCCTGCGCCATACGCACTCCATCAAGGAGACGGTGCTCGCCGCCGTCAAGCGCAAGCCGCTCACGACGGCGTTCCGCGCCCTGGACGGCGTGACGTTCTCGATCGGCGAGGGCGAATCCGTCGCGCTGCTCGGCTTCAACGGCTCCGGGAAGTCGACCCTGCTGAAGATGATCTCCGGTGTGCTCAGCCCCGACAACGGCGAGGTGCTCACGCGCGGGCGGGTGGCCGGCCTGATCGAGGTGGGCGCGGGCTTCCATCCCGACCTCTCCGGACGCGAGAACATCTACCTCAACGCCGCGATCCTCGGCATGAACAAGAAGGAGATCGAGGCGCGCTTCGACGAGATCGTCGCGTTCAGCGAGATCGAGCAGTTCATCGACACCGAGGTCAAGCACTACTCCTCGGGCATGTTCCTGCGCCTCGCGTTCTCCGTCGCGATCCACACCGAGGTCGACGTCCTCCTGATCGACGAGATCCTCTCCGTCGGCGACGAGCCCTTCCAGAAGAAGTGCCTGGCCCGGGTGCGCCAGCTGCACGACCAGGGCAAGACCCTCGTGGTCGTCAGCCACGACCTGAACATGGTGTCGAACCTGTGCGAGCGGGGAATCCTGCTCCGCGACGGGAAGGTGCGCTTCGACGGCCCCAGCAAGAAGGCCGTGGAGATCATGCGCGCCTGAGCGGTTCCGGGAGGAAGCCGCAGCGGTTCCGGAGCGGCCGGCTCAGAGGTCGGCGTGCAGCGCCCAGACCCGTTCGGCGGATCCGTTCCAGGAATACGCGCGCGAGCGGTCGGAGGCGAGCACGGAGAGCCTGCGGGCCCCCTCCCCTGCAGCCTCCTGCACGGCGTCGGCGAAGCCGGCCGGATCCACGAGCAGGCCTCCGTCGGCGAGCAGGTCGGCATGCGCGCCGCCCTGCGCCGCGATCACGGGCACGCCGATCGCCAGCGCCTCCAGCATCCGCCACGGCCAGACCGGCGCAGGATCCGAGGCGACGAGCGCGATCGCTCCGCCGAGGAGAGCCGCCCGGTCCTCCGCCTCCTGACGGCCGAGGACGTGCACCCGCGGCGCGTCCAGCCCGGCCTCGCGCGCGGCCTCCGCGATCGCCGGCGCGGCGCCCTCCGGCGCGTCCAGCACGAATGCGTCGGCGTCCGCGGCCACGGCGGCCGCGAAGACCGGCTCGAGCGTCGCGGCGGTGCCTGTCGCCACCAGGTAGCGGCCGGGGGCGCCGAGTGCGATCCGGCGCTCCGCGGCGTCGTGCGGGATCGCGAAACCCTCCGGGGCGGCACCGGGGATGACCCTGATGCGGTCGCGGAAGGGGGCGATGTCGGCGAGCTGCTGCGCCATGGCGTGCGTGGGAACGACGACGGCGTCGCCGTGCTTGACCGCGCGCTTGAGCATGCCGCGCTGCCAGAGCACGCTCGCCCGCGGCAGCGACTCGGGTGCGGTCCACGCGCGCAGATCCCAGACGGTGGCGACGGTCTGGTCGTAGTCGTTCGCCCTGTCGTGCCTGGCCAGGGGTGCGAAGAGCGACGGCGCGTGGATCATGCCTCCGCCGACGCCGGCGATCACGCCGAGCTGCCACGCGGCGGCCAGCTCCCGCCGCCCGAGGGCGAGGCGGTGCACGGTGTCCGCGCCGGGGATCGGAGCGTCAGCGCCTGCGCCGCCCGGGACGATCGCCTCGACCGTGCAGCGCTGCGGCGCCGTCGCGGCCAGCCCCGTCAGCAGGGAACGCGCGGCCTCGGCGAGATCGGGGTCGACGATGTCGTTCACCTGGTCGAGCACGACGCGCAGCACAGCCATGGTCTGAGCCTAGCCAGCAACCGCGGGGAGGCCGCCGAGGCGCTCCACGGACGCCCCTGGTCGGGTCCCTTCGACAGGCTCAGGGACCGGAGAGGGCCCAGGGGCCGGAGAGGGTGCTCCAGGGACCGGAGAGGGCTCAGGGGCCGGAGAGGGCTCAGGGACCGGAGAACGGGGCTCAGCCGGTGGGGGTGGGCGTCGGCGCGGGGTGCAGAGTGGTCTTCACCATCTGATGGATCTGGTTCCAGTCCGGCGTGAACTCGTCGACGCCGTTGTCCGGCGTGAGGTCGAGGGTCTGCACGGGCTTCTGCTTGGCCTTCACCATCAGGTCGATGAACTCCGGCAGCTTCTCCTGCGGGATGTCGGTGTCGACCAGCTGGGTGCCGGCCTTGGCGAGCTCGTCGAAGTGCGTCAGCACGTTCTGCGGGGTGAACTGCTTCAGGATCGCCTCCTGCAGCTCGCGTTGCCGGCGCATCCGGTCGAAGTCGCTCGTGGTGTACCGGGAACGTGCATACCACTGCGCGGTGTCGCCGTTCATGTGCTGCTGCCCCGGCTCGATCCAGCCGATCGCCCAGTCGTCCACGTTGGAGCCGTCGGATCCGGGCGGCGGCCCGCCTTCGGGGAGGCGCTCCTTGACGTTGATGTCCACGCCGCCGAGCGCGTCGACGAGTTGCGCGAAGTGGTTCATGTCGAGGAACACGTAGTACGGCACCTTGATGCCGAGGACGCCCTCGGCCGCGTCCCTGGTGGCCTCGATCGAGGGCGCCCACGGGTGCCCCTTGACCTCCGGGTAGTACGGCTTGCCGGTGTGGCAGTACTGCACCGCGTTGGTGAGCTGGTTGATGCCGGAGCCCCAGCCGCAGGTGTCGTCGGGGTGCGCCTCGAAGCCGTCCGGATAGGCGTCGTGCATCGGTCCCGCGGAGAACGGGACGTTCGGCATGTCGCGCGGGATGCCGAAGATCGTCACCTTGCCGGTGTCGGCGTTGACGGACACCACGGAGATGCTGTCGAAGCGCATCGAGTCGCGGCCCTGACCGCTGTCGGCGCCGAGCAGCAGCACGTTGTAGTAGCCGTCGCTCGGCGGCAGGCTCGGTCCGCCCGAGCCGAACAGCGTGCTGATCGCGGTGCGGCTCGAGGCGATGATGTTCGCGGCCGATGCGGCGCCGGAACCGCACAGCGCGACCACGAGCACCGCCACGAGCGGGATCGCGATGCGCGCGTAGTTCTTGGTGCGCACGAGACGAACGATGCGCAGCGTGTCGAAGGTGAGCACGACCCAGAGCAGCGCGTAGGCGTAGCAGAGCACCTGGATGAGCGTCAGCACCAGCCAGGACACCCAGCCTCCGCCCACGGTGAGCCAGAGCAGCGCCTGATGCCACAGCAGCGCGGTCGCCCCGCCCACGACGACGAGCGCCCACATCAGCAGCGTGGCGCCGAGCCCGAACCGGCCAAGGCGGCGGTTGCCGGCGAGAACCTGCGCGGATCCGGGGATCAGCACGTTCAGGACCACGAGCCACCAGCCGCGCCGCGTCATCACGTCCGGCGAGGAGAAATCGGGGTCGCGCATCGGGCGCGAGCGGATCAGGCCCGCGCGCGAGGACGACCTGCCGCCCTGGCGCGCCAGGAGCTGGGTCACAGGCTGTCCTTCAGGCGCCGGTTCTTCTCCTCGACGAGCGCCTCGAGCTCGCGCGCGTAGGACTCGATCCGGTCCGCGATCGCCGGATCCGCCGTCCCGAGGATCCGCGCGGCGAGGATGCCCGCGTTGCGCGCGCCGCCGATCGACACGGTGGCGACCGGGATGCCGGCGGGCATCTGCACGATCGACAGCAGCGAGTCCATGCCGTCCAGGTAGGCGAGCGGCACCGGGACGCCGATCACGGGAAGGGCGGTCACCGAGGCGAGCATGCCGGGCAGATGCGCGGCGCCCCCTGCTCCGGCGATGATCGCCTTGAGGCCGCGCTCCCTGGCCTCGCGGCCGTAGCGGTGCAGCTTCTCCGGCGTGCGGTGCGCCGAGACGATCTCGACCTCGTGCGGGATCCCGAACTCGGTCAGGGCCTGCGAGGCGTCGCTCATCACGCGCCAGTCGGAGTCGGATCCCATCACGACGCCGACGAGGGGCGCGGCCGATGCATGCAGTGTCCCAGTCACGCGTCCAAGAGTACGGGCGGGGACTGGGAGAACCCGGCGCACACTCCGTCAATCCCGCGCAAACGGGCGTCCAAGAGCCTCGCGTCGCCCCGGAGACGATCAGTCGAAGGCTGCGGCAGCGCTGCGGGCGCGGCGCAGCGCCTCCTCGAGATCCGCTCCTGCCACGTTCACGTGCCCGACCTTGCGCCCGGGGCGCGGTGCCTTGCCGTAGGTGTGCACCTTCGCGCCAGGGCTCGCGGCGAGCGCCGCCGGCACCCGGTCCAGCATCCCGGCGTCGGCAGGACCGCCGAGCACGTTGATCATGACCGACCACGGCGCGATCGGACGGGTGTCCCCCAGCGGCAGGTCGGCGACGGCGCGGAGGTGCTGCTCGAACTGGCCGGTCACAGCCCCGTCCTGGCTCCAGTGTCCGCTGTTGTGCGGCCGCATCGCGAGCTCGTTCACCAGGATCCGGCCGTCCTCGGTCTGGAACAGCTCGACCGCCAGCATTCCCGTGACGCCCAGACCCTCGGCGATCTCGCGGCCGATCCGCGCGGCCTCCGCGGCGTGCTCGGCATCCACACCGGGGGCCGGTGCGACGACCTCGGCGCAGACGCCGTCGCGCTGCACGGTCTCGACCACGGGATAGGCGGCGAGGTCGCCGCTCGGCCGGCGGGCGACCTGCTGTGCGAGCTCGCGGACGAACGGCACGAGCTCCTCGACGAGGAGGGCGTCGCCCCCGGCGAGGCCGGCGAACCAGTCCTCCGCCTCGGCGGCGGCGGAGACGACCCGCACGCCCTTGCCGTCGTAGCCGCCGCGCGGGGTCTTCACGACGCCGCGACCGCCGTGCGCGTCGAGGAAGCGCTGCAGCTCGCCGGCATCGGCGACCCGCGCCCACTCGGGCTGCGGCACGTCGAGCTCGGCGAGGCGCGCGCGCATGTCGAGCTTGTCCTGGGCGAAGCGCAGCGCGTCCGGTCCCGGATGCACGGCCACGCCGTCGGCGACCAGCGCGCGCAGCACGTCCTGCGGCACGTGCTCGTGGTCGAAGGTGACGACGTCGACATCGGCCGCGAACCGGCGGACCGTGTCGAGATCGCGGTAGTCCCCCACCGCGGTCGCCGCGAGCTGCGCCGACATGCCCTGGTCCTCCGCGAGCACGCGGATGTCGATCCCGAGCTCGACCGCCGGAGCGATCATCATCCGCGCCAGCTGTCCGCCGCCGATCACACCCACACGCAACGCCATCGGATCTCCGTTCCTCGGGATCCATTCTTCCGCACGGGGCGGCCTCCTCCGTCGCGCTGCCGGGATCCGCGACCTTCGCCTCGCTGCGCCCGCTCTGGAACCGGGGGTGAAGAGCGCGCGGCGACCGTCAGGACTCGGCGAACGGGTCGTGCGCGGCCTGTGCGTCGCGGTGCGCGAGGATCTGGCCGACCTCGATCTGGTCGGCGAGGGTCTCCTGCACGAGGGCGACGTTGGGCACATCCCGCAGCCGCAGCGGCGCGTCCACCCCGTTGGAGAGCAGGATCGTGCCCGCGCCGACCATGCGCTGCAGCGGGCCGCGGCGCACGGAGATCGTGTAGCCGCGCGCGTGCGACATCTCGGTGCTGCGCCGGGATCCCATCCCGTCGCGCACGATGACCCGCCGGGTCGTGATCGTGTACCGCCGGGACAGCCAGGCGAGGTACGGGATCACCACCAACAGCAGCACAACGACGCCTGCCACCGCCCAGAGCATCCAGGGAGCCGGCAGCCACTGGGCGAACGGCTTCGGCAGGTTCCTGGTGAAGAACCCGGTCGCCCCCGCGACGACGATGAGCAGCAGCGCCGACCAGAACAGGTGCCGCGCGTGCGGATGGAACCGTGCGATGAGGCGCTCCTCCGCGGGCGCACCGGGCGGCGGCATCGTCGGCCGCCCTCCGAGACCCATCGGTTGCGTCACGCGTCCATTCTGACCCGGGAGGACCGGATCCGCGCGCCGCGACGGCGGGTGTGTCCGCTCCCGGACCCCGAGAAGCCTGTGCGGACGCCCCGGTTCAGGCGACGACCGCGATCGCGACGCCGTCCCAGCCCTTGATGCCGACCGTCTGCAGCGCGGTCGCCTCGAAGCGCGGGTCCCGGCCGAGCATCTCCAGCGCGGCGCGCGTGCCGCGCACCATCGAGTCGGGCGAGTCCGCATCGACGATGTCGCCGCTGCGCCCGATGTTGTCCAGGACGACCACCGTGCCGGGATGACCGAGGCGCGCGGCCCAGTCCAGGTAGAGCGTGTTCGACTCCTTGTCCGCGTCGATGAAGACCAGGTCGAACGGGTCCTCGGCCGCGAGCGCGGGCAGTACGTCTTCGGCCCGGCCGATCCGGATCTCGACGCTGCCGCTCACGCCCGCGGCTTCGATGCTGGCCTGTGCCACGGCGGCGTTCGCCGGCTCGGCCTCGATCGTCACGACGCGCCCGCCGTAGCCGACGGCCTTCGCCATCCAGATCGTGGAGTAGCCGCCGAGCGTGCCGATCTCGAGGATCCGGCGGGCTCCCGAGATGCGCACCAGCAGGTGCAGCAGCTTGCCGCTCACCGGCGCCACCTCGATCGCGGGCAGCCCTGCCGCCTGCTGCGCGGTCAGCGCCGCCTCGAGGGCGGGGTCGTGCCCGACCAGGGTCTCGGCGAGGTAGTCGTCGGCGGCGCGCCAGTTCTCGGGTGTGGGATCGGCCATGCGATCAGCTTCGTCGCTCCGCACCGCCCGATCAAGGCCGCCGGGGATCGGATCCGTGCGGAGCGGTCGGCGGAGCGGTCGGATCGGTGACCGAGCCGACCGGATCGACGTCCGGCAGCGGTGCCGGCCGGATCCTCGGCCGATCCGCCGCGAGCGCGGGGCGGCGGCGGAACTGCCCGGTCAGCCGCAGGACGACGATCACGACCGCGCACGCGATCCAGCCGGACGCCCCGAGCGGGCTCAGCAGCGCGAGCTGCGGGTGCGGCGGACTGAACAGCAGCGCCAGCCCGGCCGACGCGTTGAGCATGCCGTGCGCGAGCACGGAGGGCCAGAGGGAAGCCGAGCGCAGCCGCAGCCAGCCGAACAGCACGCCCCACGCGACGCATCCGGCGACCATCAGCAGGACGCCGACGACGTCGCGCTGGCCGAAGTCGTAGCCGAGCAGGATGATCGGCGCGTGCCAGATCCCCCAGATCGCCCCGCTGAGCAGCAGCGCAGGCCAGGTCCCGAGCGGGCGCAGCGCCGGCACCAGCCAGCCGCGCCAGCCCAGCTCCTCGCCGAACGCGAAGATGCCGTTGATCACGGCTCCGACCGGGATCGCCGCGAGCTGCACGAGCACGATCACCCCGACCGGCGGCAGCGCGGCGCGCGAGGGCACCCTCTTCAGCTGCTCCGCGATGAGCGGGAAGGAGAAGTCGGGATGAAGCCAGCCGAGGCCGAGCGCGAGGCCGAGCGCGAGCAGCACCACGGCGAACGGACCGAGCCAGCCGAGCACCGTCAGACCGACCACCTGCCTGGCCGGACGCAGCGGCCACATGCCGAGGGACCGCAGCCGCTCCCCCTTGCGCGGCGCCCCGGTGACCAGGATCGTGACGACCGCGGCGATCCCGGGCGCGAACATCATGGCGGTGATGAGGATCAGCGCCCCGGGTGTGGCGAGGCCGTCGCCCAGCCAGAGCGGGAGGCAGATCAGCCAGGCCAGCCCCCACGCGAGCAGGGTGAACAGCGTGACGGCCCCCCAGTGCACGCGCACGGCCGCGGCGGCCACCGGCGTCCCCCTGGTGCTCATGCGTCATCCTCCCTCGCGGTTCCGGGTCGGCCGGCGTTGCGGTCGCCCTGCCGGTCCAGGTACGCCCGCAGCACCGCCACGCCGACCTCGGCGCCGTCGACGGTGACGACCAGCGGGCGCCTGTCCCGCCGCTCGACCTCGATCGCGGGCCCGCGGCGCAGCACGATGCCGGTGCGCCCGTCGAGTCCGAGCCGCCATCCGAAGCCGCCGAACTCGCCGAACGGATTGCACTCGACCGCACGGACCGAGACGATCTCGTCGAGCGGCACGTGCACGCGCGGGAAGCCCGCTTGCGACCGCACCGTCAGCCCGTCCGGACCGACGCGGACGCGGAACGACGCGGAGGTGGCCAGAGCACCGCCGATCAGCAGCAGCGTCAGCACCGGCACCCAGAGCCGATCCGTGAACCGGATGGCCATCACCGCGGTGATGCCGACGACGACGACGGCGAGCAGCGAGACGAGCAGGAGCGCCATGGGCGGCATGGTCGCCGTGGCCAGCCATACCACCCGCTCCCCCTGCGCGATCGCGGTCACGTGCGCCGGTCGCAGCGGGGCGGCAGGGGCAGGACGGACGTGCGGCTGCACGACCCAGCCCACCGCGATCAGGACGAGGAACACCCCGACGCCCAGCAGCATGGCGCCGCCGAGGTCCCCGGCCTGCTTCGCGTCCGCGAGGCCTCGCTGCATCCCGACGGCACCGAGCGTGACGACCGCACTGAGCCCGGAGAGGCCGAGCGCCATCGCGCCGAGCAGCCTGGCCGCGCCGCCCCAGTGCGCGCGCACCGCGAGGACGGCGCCGATCGTCATCGCGGCCGGCAGGGCGAAGCCGAGCAGCACCGTCAGCCAGACGAAGGCGACCGGCGGACCGAATCGGTCGACGCCCGTCGGTCCCCAGTGCGTCGCCGCCGGCGAGGGCAGCTCGGGCAGCCAGGAGAGGACCAGCACGAGAACCACGGCGGAGAGCACCAGCGGAACGGCCACGCCGACCAGCAGGGACATCAGCCGGGCGCGGCGGAGCTCGCCGGGCGGGATGGCGCTCATCTCGTGCTCGGCAGGAACAGGACGATCGTTCATGGTGTCGTCTCCTTCACGAGGGCGGCCAGGGTCGCCGGGCTGAGGCCGAGCGCCGCGGCGCGGCGCACGAGCGCGGTGATCTCCGCGGCGAGATCGGCGAGGGGCTCCGCGGCGGCCGACAGCACGGCGCCGCGGCCTCGGCGCAGATCCACCAGCCCCTCGTCGCGCAGCTCCTGATACGCGCGCAGCACGGTGTGCACATTGACGTCGATCGCATCCGCCAGCTCCCTGGCCGCAGGGAGCCGGTCCCCCGGGCGCAGCCGTCCGGCCAGCACCTCGGTGCGCACGGAGGCCGCGATCTGCTCGAACAGCGGGCGGGCGCTGTCGGCGTCGATCCTGATCAGCATCGCACCACCTCCTTGCGACTTATTCTAGGACAACTAGATCAATCGCGGAAGAGGTCCAGCCCCTCCCGCCCTCGTCCACCTCCCGGCAGACGCCGCGTATCACCGCGGCGAGGACGTGAGTGAGCCGCCATCCGGGATGATGGAGCCATGCCCCTCGCGCGCCGCCTGACCCCGTTCGACGCGGTCGCGATCGGTCTCGGCTCGATGATGGGCGCCGGCGTCTTCACGGTGTGGGGACCCGCCATCGGAGCGGCCGGGTCCGGCCTGCTGGTCGCACTGGTGCTCGCCGGGATCGTCGCGTTCTGCAACGCCACCTCCTCCGCCCAGCTCGCGGCCGCGCATCCCGTCTCCGGCGGCACCTACGCGTACGGGCGCGCCGAGCTCGGCCCGTGGTGGGGGTTCGTCGCGGGCTGGTGCTTCGTGATCGGCAAGCTCGCGAGCTGCGCCGCGATGGCGATGACGGTCGCCGCCTACCTCGCGCCGGCGGCCTGGCAGAAGCCGATCGCGATCGCCGTGGTCGTGCTGCTGACCGTCGTCACCTGCTTCGGGGTGACCCGCACGGCCCGCGTCACCCAGGTGCTCGTCGCGGCGACCCTGATCGGCCTGGTCATCGTCCTCGCCGCGGCCGGCGCCGTCCTGCCGCACGCCGCAGCCGCCCCGCTCGCCGCCTGGTCGGCATACGGGGTGCTGCAGGCCGCGGGGCTGCTGTTCTTCGCGTTCGCCGGGTATGCGCGGATCGCGACCATGGGCGAGGAGGTCCGCGACCCGGGCCGGACCATCCCCAGGGCGATCGTGATCGCCCTGGCCACCGCGCTCCTGGTCTACCTGCTCGTGGGCGCGGCGGTCGCGCTGACGATCGGCGGCGTGGCCGCCGGCACCTCCTCTCCGCTCGCCGACGTCGTCGGCGCCGCCGGGTGGGAGGCGGCCACGCCGTTCGTCCGGGCTGCCGCGACGGCCGCGGCGACGGGCGCGCTGCTCGCGCTGCTCTCCGGGATCGGCCGCACCTCTCTGGCGATGGCACGCGAACGCGATCTCCCCGCGCTCCTCGCCCGGATCGACCCGCGGCACAGCGTGCCCCGCGCCGCCCAGCTCGCCGCCGGGGCGGTCGTGGTCGTCGTCGTGCTGCTCGCAGACCTGCGCGGGGCGATCGGCTTCTCGTCCTTCGGCGTGCTGCTGTACTACTTCATCGCGAACGTGTCGGCGTTCGTGCAGCGCGGATCCGTGCGCCGCTATCCGAAGGCGCTGCAGGTGCTCGGCGCGATCGGCTGCCTCGCGCTGGCTGCCTCGCTCCCTCCGGTCGCGGTGCTCACCGGGGGCGCGATCGTCCTGGTGGGCGTGGGCGTGCGCGCCGTCAGGCTCGCTCTGCAGCGGCGCCACGGCGGTACGCCGACGGCGTGAACCCCAGTACCGCGCGGAACTCGTTCGAGAGGTGCGCCTGGTCGGCATAGCCGAGGTCGGCGGCGACGGTCGCGAGGTCGGTCTCGGGATCGGAGCGGATCCGCTCCGCCGCCTCCTGCAGGCGTCGACGCCGGATCATGGCCGCCGGGGAGAGCCCGACGTGGCGATGGGCCATGCGCTGCAGGGTCCGCACGGACACGGCGAGCCGCGTGGCGGCCTGTTCCGGCGTGCGCACCGACGGATCGGACATCAGCAGCTCGGCCATCGCGTTCGCGTGCCGCGCGGGCGGCTCGATCGCCCCGACCCGGTCGCGCAGCCAGGCGCACAGGGCTGCGGCGGCGCGCTCGCGGTGACCCTCGCCCGAGGCCATCGCGCGGGCGAGGGCGCGCTGCAACTCCGGGGCGACGACCGGTTCCGCGCGATCGAGCAGCCGCGACGGCGCGTCGATCAGCGCGGCGGCCGCGGCGGGCCGCAGCAGTGCGCCCACCGCCCAGCCGCGACCGGTCAGATCGCGAAAGCTCGCCCGGGTGCTCGCCCCGGAGAGGATGACGTCTTCGCGATCGCCGCTCTGCTCGACCACCAGGTTCAGCGCGGGATAGGCCACCAGCTCCTGCCTGGAGGATCGGCCAGGCTCGACGTCCCACTCCGGGATCCAGCACCACTGCACGAGCTCGGCCGCCTGCGGCGAGGGGGCGAGGCGGTGGAACTGCGGCAGGCGCGCCGGGTACAGCACCCCGCGGGTGGGATTCACCATGGTCCGAGCGTAGAACGAGGAGCCGACACCGGCGCCGCCGGTGCTCCGCGATCGCCTGCGGCCGCAGGATCCGATCTGGCGCGAATCTCCAAGCGATCGCGGGTGGCGCGCCCCTAACGTCGAAGCATGACCGAGAACACCACCGGCGTCACCGGCCGATACACGACCGACGGACGCCCGAACACCGCAACCAGCCTCACCCCGTTCCTGGCCATCCCGAACGCGCGGGGAGCGATCGAGTTCTACCGGGACATCTTCGGCGCGCGCGTCGTCGACGTCACCGAGTTCGGCGGCGTCGTCGCGCACGCCGATCTCGACTTCGGCCTCGGCGTGCTGCAGCTGGGCGATCCGAACCCGGAATACGGACTCGTCGCGCCGCCCGCCGGGGACGCCGACTGCTATTCCATGGGCATCTACGTGCCGGACGTCGACGCCGTCGTGGAGCGGGCCGTCGCCGCCGGCGCCACCGTGCGCGAGGCGCCGTCGACCTTCGTGTCCGGCGACCGCTATGCGAGCATCCGGGATCCGTTCGGCGTGCGCTGGTCCGTGATGACGCGGGTCGAGGATCTCTCCGAGGAGGAGAGCTCGGCGCGCGTCGCCGACTGGGCGGCCTCGTTCAGCGCCTCGGACGCCGACGCACCGCAGGCCGAGGCGTCGGAGCTCAGCGCGCCGGGGAGCTGAGCTCCGCCTCGGCGATCATGGCGACCGGCCCGGGCCGTTTCGCCAGCGCCTCCTCGGCCGCCGCCGTCACCGCCGGGAGCAGCGCCTCGGCGGTGCGGCGGTATCCGAGCGCGCTGGGATGGAACCGGTCCAGGCTGAACATCTCCTCCGGCCGGTCGAAGAACATCGGCCCGACCGCGCGGCGCAGGTCCACGGCCGTGGCGCCGTGCTCGATCGCCGTCTGCGCCTGCGCCGCGGACAGCCGGCGCGACATCCGCGAGGCGATCGAACGCAGCGGCTGCGGCACCGGGCGGAGCGCGCCGAGGTCGGGGCAGGTGCCGACGACCACGGCGGCGCCGAGCGCGTGCAGCCGGACGATCGCGTCCTGCAGGTGCCGCACCGAGACGGAGACCGGGATCCGGTGGGTGACGTCGTTGCCGCCGACCACGATCACCCCGACCTGCGGCAGGTAGTCGTCCTCGAGCGCGGCGAGCTGCGCTCCCAGGTCAGGCGACTCCGCTCCCACGACGGCCTCGGTGCGCAGCCGCACCGGGTGGTGCGTCCGCCGCGCCAGCCCTTTCGCGAGCCGCCCGCCGAGGGTGTCCTTGCGGCGCTGCGCGCCGAGCCCGGCCGCGACCGAGTCGCCGAGCAGCAGCAGCTCGATCGGCTCCCCGGGCAGGCGCGGCCGCCAGATCCGGTCGGCATGCAGCGCGTCCTCGCCGAGCGGCTTGCCGATCCGGCGCCGGGCGATGCGGGCCTGGCGTCCGAGCGCGAGCCGTACCGCGACCGCCACGCCCGAGATGGCGAGCCCCGCCGAGCCGAGCAGAAGCGTCGCCGAGCGGAACCGACCGGCCTGGCGCGCGTGCATGCGCCGATCAGACCGCATCGACATGAACGGCGCGTGACGCGGGATCGACGATCCCGCGCCGCCCCGGCCGTCCACGCGGCCCCTGCCGTCAGGACAGCGGCTTGACCTCGAGCGCGGCGGAGGCGTCCCCCGCGCGCACGGCGGCGAACGCGGTGTAGCCGTCGGCGGCGGCGCGCTCGAGCAGCGCCTTCAGGTTCTTCGTGCGCCGCTCCAGCCGCACGCGCGCGCCGCCTGCGATGAGGGCCGCCTTGTGCGCGACGAGCTCGGCGACCGGGACGTCGGCGTCGTGCACGAGCACCACGGACCGCCCCGCCGCGTCCTCGGCGGACTCCAGCAGGTCGACGATCCGCTCGAAGCCGATCGAGAAGCCGACCGCCGGCACCTGCTGTCCGAGGAACCGGCCGATCATGCCGTCGTAGCGTCCGCCGCCGCCGAGCGAGTAGCCGACGGACGGGTGCGCGAGCTCCATGATCGTGCCGGTGTAGTAGCCCATGCCGCGCACCAGGAACGGGTCGAACTGCAGCGGGATGGGATCGACGACATATTCGCTCCCTGAGTCTGTCGCAGGGCGCGCGGCCGCGACGGCCTCGCCCAGCCCGACCAGGTGCGCGACGAGCTCGTCCGGGGCGTTCTCCGGAAGCGCCTTGCGGATCTGCCGCTCGCCGTAGGGGTTGTACTCGAGGGTCTGCGGACGGTGCAGGAACGCCTCGAACGCGTCGATCGCCGCGGAATCCGGTCCCTGCGCGTACCGAAGGGCGCGCTCGCGCAGCTCCGCGACGATGCCGTCCGGGCCGATCTTGTCGAGTTTGTCGATCGTGATGAGGACGCCAGGCCGCTCGTCCGCGGCGAAGCCGAACGAGTCCAGCATCCAGTCCAGCGCGCGCCGGTCGTTCACGCGCACGACGCCGCCGGTGAGCCCGAGCGCGTCGATCGTGTCGAGGGAGGCGACGATGAGCTCTGCCTCGGCGCGCGCCGAGTCGTCGCCGATGATGTCGATGTCGCACTGCACGAACTGCCGGTAGCGGCCCTTCTGCGGTCGCTCCGCGCGCCAGACCGGGCCGATCTGGATCGAGCGGAACACGGTCGGCAGCTGGCCGCGGTTGGTCGCGTAGAAGCGGGCGAGCGGGACGGTCAGGTCGTAGCGCAGGCCCAGGTCGCTGAGCGCGGCGGGATCCTCCGCCGCTGCGCGGATGCCGTCGGCGTCGAGCCCTCGGCGCAGGATGTTGAACGACAGCTTCTCGTTGTCGCCGCCGATGCCCGCGTGCAGCCGGTCGTACTCCTCCACGACGGGCGTCTCGATCTCGTCGAAGCCGTGCGCGCGGTAGCGCTCGCGGATGACGGAGAGCACGCGCTCACGACGGGCCTTGTCGGCGGGGAGGAAGTCGCGCATCCCGCGCGGAGGATTGACCGTTGCCACGGATCCATTCTTCCAGGTCGCTCGGGGCGCCCCTGTCGGCCGTTGCGGCCCGCTCCGTCGTTCGAAGTGCTCACTTTGCTGCATTCCGGGCCGGGATCCAGCCAAGTGCGCACTTCGAAACCTCAATCTCCGGCCTCGGCCGACCGGACCTCGGCCTCGAGAACGCGGATCCGTTCGCGAAGGGCGCGCTCGGCGTCCCAGCCGTGCGCGCGGGCGGTCGCGACGAGGGCGAGCAGGGCGTCGCCGAGCTCGGCCTCGGAGGCAGGAGCGGACGTCCCTTCGACAGGCTCAGGGACCGGGGCGGGCCCAGGGGCGGAAACGGGCTCGGGGACCGGGGCGATGCCGGCCTTCGCCGCCCGCCCGAGCACCTTCTGCGCGAGGGCGAGGGCCGGCATGGCGTGCGGGATGCCGTCCAGGACGCTCCGCCGCGCGCGCTTCTCCGCGGCCTTCGCCGCGTTCCAGTGCACCAGCACCTCTTCGGGCGTGCGGGCGACCGCGTCGCCGAATACGTGCGGATGCCGCCGGGTCATCTTCTCCGCGAGGGTGCGGGCGACGTCGTCGATGTCGAACGGATCGTCCGGATCCTGCGCCGCGATCGCCGCGTGGAACAGCACCTGCCAGAGCAGGTCGCCGAGTTCCTCGCGCAGCTCCGCGCGGTCGTCGCGCTCGACCGCGTCGATGAGCTCGTAGGACTCCTCGACCAGGTACGGGACGAGCTCCCGGTGGGTCATCGCCTGCGACCACACGCAGCGCTCGCGCACCTGCCGCATGACCTCCGCGGCGGTGCGGAGCGGATCCGCCGCGCTCCGGAGCGGATCCGTCTCAGCGTCCATCCGGCGGCTCCTCGTCCGTCTCGTCCTCGAACGGGTCGTCGTCGAGGTCCTCTTCCGCGTCCCCCGCCGCTCGATGCGCCCGCGCCCGCCAGGACACTAGGGCGGCGGCCAGCAGCAGGGCGATCACCGATCCGAGCAGCACCCCGAGGATCGCCTGATCGCGCACCCCGGGATCGGCGGCGAAGGCGAGGTTCGCGAGCAGCAGCGAGACCGTGAACCCGATTCCGCCGAGCGCGCCGGCCGCGAGCAGATCGGGGAAGCGGATCGCCGGCGCCGTCCCGGCTGGTCTGATCCGCTGCGCCACGAGGCCGAACGCCGAGATGCCGACGAGCTTGCCGACCGGCAGCGCGACCAGGATCCCGAAGAACGCCGGCGACAGCGCGCCCAGCGGCACCTGCGGGATGACCACGAAAGCCGCGACGAACGCGAACAGCGGCAGCACCAGCCCGTTCACCCACGGCTCCAGCGCGTGCCGGGTGGGGCCCGCCGTGCGCGGCGCCATCACGAGCCCGAGCATGACGCCCGCGATGGTCGCGTGCACGCCGGAGGCGGCGAACAGCCCCCACGCCACGACCCCGACGATCACCATCAGGACCGCGACCACGGGCGTCCGCCGACCGCCGAGCAGACGGCTGAGCACCGCGAACACGGCGACGGCGACCAGCCCGAGCAGGAGCAGCAGCACGTTCAGCCCGTGCGCGAACAGCACGGCGATGAACACGATCCCGACGATGTCGTCCAGGATCGCGAGCGCCAGCAGGAACGCGCGGACGGCGGACGGCAGCCCGCGGCCGAACACCGCGAGCACGCCGAGCGCGAAGGCGATGTCGGTCGCAGTGGGGATGGGCCAGCCGGTCACGGCGCCGCTGCCCTGACCCGCCGCCGCGCCCGCGATCAGCAGATAGATCGCGATCGGGACGAGGATGCCGCCCACCGCGGCGATCGCCGGCTGGACCGCCGCGCGCACGCTGTTCAGCTCGCCCCGGGTGAGCTCGTACTGCAGCTCGAGCGCCACGACGAAGAAGAACACCGCGAGCACCCCGTCCGAGACCCAGTGCGCGACCGACAGGTCGAGACCCGTCCCCGGCACAGCGAGGTGCGCGCCGAGGACCCCGGCGAGCGCGTCGTGCGAGGGCAGGTTCGCCAGCAGCAGCCCGAGACCGGCGGCGGCCAGCAGGAGGATCGCGGGGAACTGGGCGGATCGGAGAAGTCGAGGCGAGCGGCTCATTCCCTCCACCGTAGCGCGGGACCTCGCGCGACGGCGGCCTGCGCGAACGACCGACCAGAGCCAGTGCCCTGTCACCGGGTGTCACGCGTTCCGCGCCGCCGCGGCGCGCGGTTACGCTCGAACACGTGACCCCCGACACGACCCATACCGAAGCCATCCGCATCGTCGGCCGGTTCGAAGCAGGACGCGAGCTGCCCGACGAGATGCGCGCGGACGTGCGCATGCTCGGCGCGCTGCTGGGCCAGGTGCTGCGCGAATCCGGCGGCGACGAGCTGTTCGATGACGTCGAGCGCCTGCGCCAGGCCACGATCGAGGCCTACACCGACGAATCGTCCGAGGCGTTCGAGCGCGCCACGCGCATCGCCGAGGAGTTCACGGTGCAGCGCGCCGACGAAGTCGCCCGCGCGTTCACCGCGTACTTCCACCTGGTCAACCTGGCCGAGGAGCACCAGCGCGTGCGCGTGCTGCGCGAGCGTCCGGAGAACCCGGATCCCGCCCGCGCCGCGGACACGGTCGCCGGTGCCTTCGCCCAGCTGACCGCCGAGGTCGGCGAGGAGGAGGCGCGCCGCCGCCTGGGCGCGCTGCGCTTCCACCCCGTGTTCACCGCGCACCCGACCGAAGCCCGCCGCCGCGCGGTCTCGTCCAGCATCCGCCGGCTCGCCGAGCTGCTCACCGAGCACGACGCCGCGACGCCCGGCGGCGCCGACGCGCACCGCGCCCGCCGCCGCATGCTCGAAGAGGTCGACACGCTGTGGCGCACGGCGCCGCTGCGTGCGCAGAAGCCCGCGCCGACCGACGAGGTCCGCACGGTCATGAGCGTGTTCGACGAGACGCTGTTCACCACGGTCCCGCACGTGTACCGCCGGATCGACGACGCCCTGCGCGGCGACGAGTCGGGATCCTCGGCGCCCATCGTCCCCGCGTTCGTGCGGATCGGATCCTGGGTCGGCGGCGACCGCGACGGCAACCCGTTCGTGACCGCGGCCGTGACCCGCGAGGCGGCGACGATCGCGGCCGAGCACGTGCTCCGCGGCCTCGAGCGGGCCCTGGAGCGGATCGGACGCGCCCTCACGCTCGACGCGGAGAGCACGCCGCCTTCGCCGGGGCTCCTGACCCTCTGGGATGCGCTGAGCAGGGCCTACCCGGACGCGGCGGACGAAGCGGCGACCCGCTCCCCCTCGGAGCCGCACCGCCGGGTGGTGCTGCTGCTCGCCCATCGCGTCGCCGCGACCCGCCGCGGCGACGACGGCGGCTACACGGATCCCGAGCAGCTGCTCGCCGATCTGCGCACCGTGCAGGCCTCGCTCGAGGCGGCCGGTGCCCGCCGGCACGCGTTCGGCGGCGTGCAGCACCTCATCTGGCAGGTCGAGACCTACGGATTCCACCTCGCCGAGCTCGAGGTGCGGCAGCACTCCCAGGTCCACGCCAAGGCCCTGGCCGAGCTGGACGCCGCCGGGGACGGCACCGGTGCGAGCGCCGAGACCGAGGAGGTGCTCGCGGTCTTCCGCACCGTGCGGGACATCCAGCGCACCTACGGCCCCCGCGCCGCGGGCCGCTACGTCGTCTCGTTCACCCGGTCCGCTCAGGATCTGGCGAACGTGCACCGGCTCGCCCGGTACGCGTGCGGCGACGACGTGCCCGTGCTCGACGTGGTGCCGCTGTTCGAGACCTTCGCCGATCTGCAGGCCGCCCCGCGGATCCTCGCCGAGATCGTCGAGCACCCCGCCTTCGTCGCACGCCTGGCCGAGACCGGACGGCGCCTCGAGGTCATGCTCGGCTACTCCGACTCGTCCAAGGACGTCGGGCCGGTCGCCGCGAACCTGGCGCTGTACGAGGCGCAGGCCGAGATCGCGGCGTGGGCGCAGCGCGAGGGCATCGAGCTCACCCTGTTCCACGGCCGCGGCGGCGCGCTCGGCCGCGGCGGCGGGCCGGCGAACTCCGCCGTGCTCGCGCAGCCGCCGCACTCCGTCGACGGCCGGTTCAAGCTCACCGAGCAGGGCGAGGTCATCTTCGCCCGCTACGGGGAGCCGGCGATCGCGATGCGGCACATCGACCAGGTGACGGCCGCCACGCTGCTGGCCTCCTCCCCCGGCGTCGAGCAGCGCAACAGCGCGGCCGCCGCGCGTTTCGCCGAGGTCGCCGCGGTCATGGACCGCGCCTCCCGCGACCGCTTCTTCTCGCTGGTCAAGGCCGACGGCTTCGCGCCCTGGTTCGCCCGGGTCACGCCGATGGAGGAGATCGGGCTGCTCGCGCTCGGCTCCCGCCCTGCCCGCCGCGGCCTCTCCGTGGAGTCGCTCGAGGACCTCCGCGCGATCCCGTGGGTGTTCGCATGGACGCAGGCGAGGATCAACCTGGCCGGCTGGTTCGGTCTCGGCACCGCGCTGGAGGCCGTGGGCGACGAGGAGCTGCTGCGCACGGCGTACCAGGAGTGGCCGCTGCTGCGCACCATGGTCGACAACGTCGCGATGAGCCTGGCCAAGACGGACCCGCGCATCGCCCGGCGCTACCTGGCGCTCGGCGACCGCGACGACCTCGCCGCCCTGGTGCTGGACGAGCTCGACCTCACCCGCGACTGGGTGATCCGGATCACCGGCGGCGAGCGCCTGCTGCAGAACAAGCCGATCCTGCAGCGCGCCGTCGCGATGCGCAGCCCGTACGTCGACGCGCTGTCGCTGCTGCAGCTGCGCGCACTCCGCGCCCTCCGCGACGACGCCGCAGCGCCGGCGCCGGACCCGGATCTGCAGCGCCTGCTGCTGCTCTCCGTCAGCGGCGTCGCGGCCGGCCTGCAGAACACGGGCTGAGCCGGCCCGGCCGTCCGCCCAAGCGGCTCATGCGAGAACCCGCCCTCTCACCTGCGAGGGCGGGTTCTCGGCGCGAGAGGGCCCCGCGGGGGCTCAGCGATCCCCGGCGGGCTCCCGGAGCTCGTCGAGGTCGTCGAGTTCCGCCAGCTCCTCCGGCACCTTGTTGTAGCCGGTCACGGCCTCGTTCTCGTCGAAGGAGGCGACCTTGCGGCGGAACCCCCTGGTGATCACGAGCAGGTAGACGATGCCGATCACGGTCCACACCGTCCCGCCGATGAGGGCGTCGGCGCTCAGGTTCACCCAGAGCAGTCCGGTGAGCCCCATGCCGATGAGCGGCATCACGATGTAGCGGACGATGTCGCGCGGCGTCCTGCGCAATCCCTTGCGCACCGCGAACCAGGCGATCACGGAGATGTTCACGAACGTGAACGCGATCAGCGCGCCGAAGTTGATGAACGAGGCGATCAGATCCAGGCTGAACGACATCGCGAACAGGCAGATCGCGCCGACCAGCACGATGTTGAACGTCGGGGTGTGCGTCTTCGGGTTGATGTAGCCGAAGGTCTTCCTGGGCAGCACGTTGTTGCGGCCCATCACGAGCAGCATGCGCGCGACCGAGGCGTGCGAGGCGAGACCCGAGGCCAGGGTCGCGGCGAAGCCGGCCGAGGTCAGCACGATCTGGAACACCCGTCCGCCGACCACGTCGCCGATCTGGGTCAGCGAGCTGTCGGTGAGCGACGCGTCGTCGAACTGGTGCCAGTCCGGGAAGCGCAGCTGGGTGAAGTAGCTCGAGATCAGGAAGATCACGCCGCCGAGGATCACGGTCCACAGGATCGCCTTCGGCATGATGCTCGGGTGCTTCGCCTCCTCCGCGTACATGGTGACCGCGTCGAAGCCGATGAACGAGAAGCACACGACGGTCGCTCCGGCGAGCACCGCGCCGAACTCGACGCCGCCGTGCAGGAACGGCTGCACCGAGAGGACGGTGCCGGCGCCTTCACCGCGCGCGAGCTGCGTCCAGACCAGCGCCACGAAGGCGACGATCACGATGATCGCGAACGTGATCAGGATCATGTTCAGGTTGGAGGTGCCGCGCATGGTCAGGTAGATCACGGACGTGGCGAAGATGCAGTACAGGATCACCCAGACGCCCGGCCAGATGCCGGGGATCAGCTGCTCGAGGTAGTTGCGGATGATGAGGCAGTTCACCATCGGCAGCAGGATGTAGTCGATCAGCGACGTCCAGCCGACCATGAAGCCCAGGTTCGGGTGGATCGACTCGCGGACGTACGTGTAGGCGGATCCGGCGCTCGGGATGGCGCCGGCGATCTTTCCGTAGCTCACCGCCGTGAACATCATCACCACGAGCGCGAGCACGTAGGCCAGCGGCACGACGTTGTTCGTCTGCTGTGACACGATGCCGAAGGTGTCGAAGACGATGGTCGGGGTCATGTACCCCAGGCCGAGGCCGACGATGGCCCACAGCCCCAGGTTCCTCTTCAGCGCGCCTCCGCCCTGCGCGAGCGGCTGGATCTTGGTGCCCATGGTTCTCTCCTTCGGGAACGGTCGGTTCTCGCGCGGATCGGGGGCTCCGGCACAGCAACGGTCCATTATGCCCCCGAGGGCGCGAACGACGAAATCCGAAGGTCTACGATGCGATCACGGTCGGATACCCACGGGCTGGTGCGGATATACGGCGGAAGCCACTGCTGACAGGCGCGGCGGCCACGCCGCAGACGGTCGTCGCCTCAGAGCGCGTGGTCGTCGCTGTGCCGGGCGAGCGAGCGCGCGTAGCGCTCGGTGAGCTGCACCATCAGATCCGGCGTGGAGCGGTCGACCCCGAACACGTAGCCGGGGAAGTCCAGCTCGCGCTGCGCCGTCCAGATCTGCTCGTGCTGCTCGGGCGAGAGGATCTGCACCGGGTCGCCGACCGCGACCCAGCCGATCGGCACGACGCTCTCCGCGGGCAGCGCGGTGCGCAGGTGCACGACGGCGTTGATCCGCACCTCGCTGCGCTCTCCGATGCGCGCGCCGTTGAAGATCCGCGTCCCGGTGGCGAGGAAGACCTCGTCGGCGATCGTGGCGCCCGAGACGCTCGCCATCGGCCCCACGAGCACGTGGTCGCCGATGTGCACCGGGTTCGCCGCGGTCGCCCGGATCAGCGCGTTCTCCATCACGATGACGTGCTCGCCGAAGGTGATCGGACCGCCCTCCGCCGTGATCACCGCGCCGTGCAGCACCTGGCAGTTCGGTCCGATCGTGACGTCGCCGGAGATCACGGCCGAGGGCGCCACGACCGCGGTGTCGTGGATGCGGGGCCGAGCCCCGAGGTGCTCGTAGATCATGTGACAGAGCGTAGTCGTGCGCCGGGGATCGGCAAGCGATCCGGGCAGCCGGGGCCTCTCTGCCCGTTCGGCTGCGGCTGCCCGGATGGCTCAGCCTTTGCGGCTGCGGCTTCCGCGGACCAGGCCGATGACGAGCGTGGCGAGGAACAGCACGATGCCGAGGACCGCGAGCCAGACCAGGCCCTTCAGGACGAAGCCCAGGACCGCGAGCACGAGCCAGACGATGAGCAGGATGATCAGGAGCGTCCACATGCCCCGAGCATCGCGCACCCGGCCGAGATCGCGCCAGACGGTTGACTGTGGGCGTCAACTGCACTAGCACGAAGATCGCACCGGTCGGCTGACGAGCCCTCTGTCAGGGCCCGAGCGGCGGGAGCAGGCCCTTCGCGGCCGCCATGGTTCGGGCGATGAGCAGCGACGGGTCCAGGATCTCGCCCTCGGCGATGAGCCGGTCCAGCTCAGCGAGCGGCATGCGGGCGAGGCGGACCTGTTCGGCGGGGTCGTCCAGCAGCGCGTGACCGCGGCGCACGCCCGTGGCGAAGAACAGGTGCGTCGACCAGACGTTGCGACCCGGGTCGGATGCGAACGTGTGCAGCGGGATCAGCTCGTGCGCGACCAGCCCGAGCTCCTCCTCGAGCTCGCGCCGGGCGGCCGCCTCCGGCGTCTCCGACAGCGTGCCGCCCCCGCCAGGGAGGTCCAGGATCCAGCGGTCGATCGGATAGCGGTACTGCCGGCTCAGCAGCACGTCGCCGCCGAGCAGCACGAGCGTGGCGACCGCGTACGGCACGCTGCGGTCCACCTCGTAGGCCACCACGGCGCCTCCGGGCAGTTCGACCTCGTCGGCGTCGAGCATGACCCGTCCGCGATGCAACTGGCGTGTGGAGAGCCAGCGCCAGCGCGGCTCGGCGCCGCTCACCGCGCGGCTCCCGCCGTGGAGGCCTCGACGGCCGCCGGCGCGGGCTCGGGGAACAGCGCGGTGAGCAGCTGGGCGGTCCACTCCAGCGGATCAGCGCGGTCGGCCGGCGGCATCGGCACGACGAGCGCCTCGGAGCCGCCGAGCAGCTTCGCCTGCGGGTAGAGCCGCTGCAGGCGCACCTTCATGGAGTCCTCGAACCGGGCGGGTGCGATGCGCAGATTCGAGCCCATCGCGACGACGTCGGTGAGGCCCGCACGCGCGGCGCGGCGTCGCAGCCTGGCCACGGCGACGAGGCCTTCGACCTCCGGCGGCGGGGCCCCGTAGCGGTCTGTGAGCTCCTCGACGACCAGATCGATCGCGTCGTCCGCCGCGGTCGCGGTCGCCGCACTGGACAGCTTCTGATAGGCCTCCAGCCGCAGCCGTTCGCTGTCGATGTAGAAGTCGGGGATCCGCGCGTCGACCGGCAGCTCGAGCCGCAGCTCCGCGCCCGTCTCGGTCTCCTCGCCGCGGAAGTCCGCCACGGCCTCGCCGATCATGCGCAGGTACAGGTCGAAGCCGACGCCCGCGATGTGCCCGGCCTGCTCGGCGCCGAGCAGGTTGCCCGCGCCGCGCAGCTCGAGATCCTTGAGCGCCACCTGCATGCCCGATCCGAGGTCGTTGTTCACCGCGATCGTCTGCAGGCGGTCCGCGGCCGTCTCCGAGAGCGGCTTCATCTCGTCGTAGAGGAAGTAGGCGTAGGCGCGCTCACGGCCGCGGCCGACCCGCCCGCGCAGCTGATGCAGCTGGGACAGGCCGTAGCGGTCCGCACGGTCGATGATGATCGTGTTCGCGTTCGAGATGTCCAGACCGGTCTCGATGATCGTGGTGCACACGAGGACGTCGAACTTGCGCTCCCAGAAGTCGTCGACGACCTGCTCCAGCTGGTGCTCCCCCATCTGCCCGTGCGCGACCGCGATCCGCGCCTCGGGCACGAGCTCGGCCAGCTGCGCGGCGACCCGCTGGATCGACTGCACGCGGTTGTGCACGTAGAACACCTGGCCCTCGCGCAGGATCTCGCGCTTGATCGCCGCGGCGACCTGCTTGTCGCTCTTCGGCCCCACGAACGACAGGATCGGGTGCCGGTCCTCCGGCGGGGTCTGCAGGGTCGACATCTCACGGATCCCGGTGACCGCCATCTCCAGGGTGCGCGGGATCGGGGTCGCGCTCATCGCGAGGATGTCGACGTTGGTCTTCAGCTTCTTCAGCGCATCCTTGTGCTCCACGCCGAAGCGCTGCTCCTCGTCGATGATCATGAGGCCCAGATCCTTGAACAGGACCTGGTCGGTGAGGATCCGGTGCGTCCCGATCACCATGTCGACGGATCCGTCCAGCAGTCCCTCGCGCGTGAGCCGCGCCTCCTTGTCGCTCTGGAAGCGGGACAGCGGGCGCACCTTCACCGGGAAGCCCGCGAAGCGCTCGCTGAACGTCTCGAGGTGCTGCTTGACGAGCAGGGTCGTCGGCACGAGCATCGCGACCTGCTTGCCCTCCTGGATGGCCTTGAACGCGGCGCGCACGGCGACCTCGGTCTTGCCGAAGCCGACATCGCCGGAGAGCAGCCGGTCCATCGGGATCGGCCGCTCCATGTCGGCCTTGATCTCATCGATCGTCTGCAGCTGGTCGGGGGTCTCCGCGAAGGGGAACGCCTCCTCCAGCTCGCGCTGCCAGGGGGTGTCGGGGCCGAAGGCGTGGCCCTTGGCTGCCATCCGCGCCGAGTACAGCTTCACGAGCTCGACGGCGATGTCGCGCACCGCCTTGCGCGCCTTGCCCTTCGCCGCGGCCCAGTCGCTGCCCCCCATCTTCGACAGCGTCGGCGCCTCGCCGCCCACGTACTTCGAGAGCAGGTCGAGCTGGTCGGTGGGCACGTACAGCTTGTCGCCGGGGTAGCCGCGCTTGGACGGGGCGTACTCCAGGACGAGGTAGTCGCGCGTGGTCTTGACCGGGTTCCGGCCTCCGCTGGACACCTCGCGCTGGGTCATCTCCACGAACTTGGCGATGCCGTGCGTCTGGTGCACGACGTAGTCGCCGGATCGCAGCTGCATCGGATCGACGACGTTCTTGCGCCGCGAGGCCAGCTTCTTCACGACCCGGCTGTCGCCGCCGATCGTGCGCCCGTAGAACTCGTTCTCGGTGAGCACGGCGATCCTGGCGTCCGCGACCTGGAACCCGGCCTCGAGCGCGCCCGTGACGAGCGTCGCGACCCCCGGGTCGGGGATGTCCGGCAGCCCGTCGACGACGCGCGCGGCGACGCCGCGATCGGCCAGCACGTCGCGGGCCCGATCCACGAGCCCGGGGCCGGAGGCCACCAGCACGACCCGCCAGCCGTCGGCGACGCGGGCCGCGGTGAACTCGATCGCGCCGTCCACGTTGCCGTGGAACGACGGGATCGGAGTCGCGGAGACGCCGTCGGCGCCGTTGCCTGAGCCTGCCGAAGGGTCGAACGCGGCGTCGTCGGGGCCGGCGTCGAAGGCGCTCAGCCGCCACCACACGCCGTCGTGGCCGTGCACCGCCTCGCGCAGTTCGGCGATCGACAGGAAGTCGCCGGTCTGCAGGTCGATCGGGGCGGAGGCGCCGGCGGTCGCCGCGCTCCACGCCGCCTCGAGGAACTCCCGGTTCGTCTCGCCGAGGCTCGCGGCGCGGGCTCCGCTGCGCTCCGGATCGACCAGCGCCACCGAAGCGCCGGCGGGCAGATAGTCGGTCAGCGGCACCACCGGGCCGGCGACCACGGGCAGGAGCGACTCCATGCCCTCGACCGGGATCCCCTCCGCCATCTTCTGCAGCATCCCGGCGATGCCCGGGAACGCGTCGACGAGAGCAGCGGCGCGCTCGCGCACCTCCGGGGTCAGCAGCAGCTCGCGGCTGGCCGGCAGCACGACCGTCGTCATCTCGCTGGGAAGGGAGCGCTGATCCGCGACCGAGAAGAGCCGGATCTGGTCCACCTCGTCGCCGAAGAACTCGACGCGGGAGGGGTGCTCGGCAGTCGGCGGGAACACGTCCAGGATGCCGCCGCGCACGGCGAACTCGCCGCGCCGCGACACCATGTCGACGCGCGAGTAGGCGCGCTCCACGAGCGAGGCGGCCACCGCGTCCAGGTCGTAGCCCCGCCCGCCCGCGGTGAGCTCCAGCGGCTCGACGCGGCCGAGCCCGGCCGCGACGGGCTGCAGCGCCGCGCGCACCGAGGCGACGACGACGAGGGGGCGCTCGCCGCTCCAGACGGTCATCCGGCGCAGCACCTCGAGCCGGCGGCCGACCGTGTCCGGGCTGGGGCTGAGCCGCTCGTGCGGCAGCGTCTCCCAGGCGGGGAAGGAGAGGATCTCGGCGCCCGGCAGGTACGAATCCAGGGCGGCGGCGAGCGATTCGGCGCGGCGCCCGGTCGGCGCGACCACGAGCATCGCCGCGGGCTTCCCCGCCGCGGACCGGCGCTCGAGGAGGCCGACCAGGGTCGGCGCGTCCATGCCTGCGCTCGCGAGCAGGTCGGCGTCCGTCTGCGCCCAGCTCAGGGCGTCCCGGAATCCGGACGCCTCCTCTTCCAAGGCGCGGATGATCCCCTGCACAGTCACCGGACGAGTCTATGCGCCGCCGCCGACATCGGTCCGTGCCTGCGGACGTCGCCGTCCGCAGGGACCTCGAAGGAGTGCGTCACACGGTCGCTTCGCGACACGCAGAGGTCATCCGGGGTCCCCGGCCGCGCAGACCCGCGGCGCTCCCCTACTCTCACGGTATGGACAGCACTCTGGCATGCCTCGCCGCCTGGATGCCACGGCAGCGCTGGTACTCGGCGAAGGGGAACGTGCCACGGCTGCGAGCCGTGCATTCCTGGGAGCTCCCCGCCGTCGGCGCACAGGTGCGCATCCATCTCGTCACCGACGACGCGTCCGCCCCGCCGATCACCTACCAGGTGCCCACGGTGGCCCGTGCCACGGAGACGGTCGACCTCTCCGCCCCCGCGGTGATCGGCAGCCCCGAGCCCGGCGTCACGCTCGTGGACGGGGCGCACGACGCGGTCTTCACGCGCGCCCTGCTCGCCCTGCTCAGCTCCGGCGGAGCATCGCTCGGCGAGGGAGCCCGTGCCTGGGGCAGGCCCTCGGCGTCGCGCCCGCCGATCGGGAGCGACTACGCCGCGGAGGTGCTCTCGGGCGAGCAGTCCAACACGTCGGTGGTGTTCCGTCCCGAGGGAGACGGAGCGCCGATCATCGCCAAGATCTTCCGTCGCGTGGACGCCGGCCTGAACCCGGACATCGAGCTGGCGACCGCGCTCGCCGAGGCCGGTTCGCCCTTCGTCGCACGGGCGGTCGGGAGCGTCGAAGGCGAATGGCCCGCCCCTGCCGCCGATCGGATCGCGAGCGGGTCGCTCGTCTTCGCCCAGGAGTTCCTCCCCGACGTCGAGGACGCCTGGCGGGTGGCTCTGGCGGCCGCCGCCGCGGACGAGGACTTCACCGACCGGGCGCGCGCGCTCGGCGCCGCGACCGCAGGCGTGCACACGACGCTCGCCGAGGCGTTCCCCACCCGCGCCGTCGACGAGAGCGCACGGAGCACCATGATCCGCCGATGGGGCGAGCGGCTCGCCGTGGCGGTGTCCGAGGTGCCGGAGCTCGCCGACCAGGTCCCCGCGATCCGGGCCGTGTACGAGCGCGCCTCCGGAAGCGACTGGCCCGACCTGCAACGGGTCCACGGCGACTACCACCTCGGACAGGTCATCCTGGTGCCGGGACGCGGCTGGGTGCTGCTGGACTTCGAGGGCGAGCCGCTGCGCCCGATGACGGAGCGGCGGGAGCCGGATCTGCCGACGCGGGACATCGCCGGGATGCTGCGCTCGTTCGACTACGTCGCCGGATCGCTGCGGCTCGCCGATCCCGACCTCTCGCCGGCGCGGACGGACGCCTGGTCGCGGGCCGCGCGGGCCGCCTTCCTCGCCGGTTACGACGAGTCCGCCAAGACGGCGACCGCCGGACCGCTGCTCGACGCGCTGGAACTGGACAAGGCCGTCTACGAGACGGTCTACGAGGCCCGCAACCGTCCGCGCTGGCTGCCGATCCCGCTCGGCGCCGTCGCGCGACTGGCGGGTGTGACGTCCCTAGGATGAGCACGTGAGCGATCCGCACCAGCAACCGCGCCCCGCGTTCCCCCCGCCGCCGCAGGGCCCGTTCGTGCCGCCGGCCGCTCCACAGGCGGCGGCCCCCGCCGCCCCCGGTGCGCCGGTCGCTCCACCCGCCGCCGCTCCCGTCTACCAGCCGCCGCCCGGTGCCTTCGTCGGGCCCGCCGGCGGCTACCCAGCGCCGCATCCACCCAGCGCACGGCCGGCGGGAACGCCCGCTCTCGGCCGCTTCGCCCTGCTCCTGGCCCTGGTCGCGACGGTCGCGCTCACGATCGTCGCGGCGGTCCTGTCCTGGCAGATCGGCTTCGGCGTGAGCTCGGGCGCAGAGCTGACGACGCTCGTGGATCGGATCGCGGCCAGCGACCTCTCCGTGCTCACACCCGTGCGCCAGATCGTCCTGTGGTGGGAGATCACCGCGTGGACGGCGACAGCGCTCGGCCTCTGGGCGCTCGTGCAGGGCGTCGTCGCGATCGCGAAGCGCCGCGGACGCGGCCCGGGCATCGCGGCGCTGATCGTCGCCGCGGTCGGCCCTGTGGTCTTCTTCCTGGCCTGCTACCTGACTCTGATCCTCGGAGTCGGGCTGGGCTCGGCGGCGCACTGACCCCGTCGGCGCACCGATCCCGTCCGGAGCGGATCAGGCGTCCCGCGGCGCGTGGTGCTTCTGCTGTGCCGCCAGCAGCCCCTCGCCGATCAGCTGCTCCACCGCGTCCGCCGCGTCGGAGGTGAGGATCGGCAGGTTCTGACGCTCCGCGGATCCGAACGGCGACAGCACCCAGTCCGCGGGATCCTGGCGCCCCGGAGGACGCCCGATCCCCACGCGCACGCGAGGGAAGTCCGGCGTGGTGAGGGCGCGCGCGATGTCGCGGATCCCGTTGTGCCCGCCATGGCCGCCGCCCACCTTGAGCTTGATCGTGTCGAACGGGATGTCCAGCTCGTCGTGCACGACGATCAGGTGCGCCGGATCCACCGAGTAGAACCGCACCAGGGCGGCGACCGGGGTGCCCGACACGTTCATGTAGCTGTTCGGCTTGGCGAGCACGATCTTGTCGCCGCCGGGGCGCAGCCAGGTCTCCACCACCCGCGCTCCGCCCTTGTGCTCGCGGAACGTCTCCCCGCGCCGGGCCGCGAGCTCGTCGACGACCAGCTGCCCGACGTTGTGCCGCGTCGCCGCGTACTTCGGCCCGGGGTTGCCGAGCCCGACCACCAGCCAGGTCTGCGCCATGACGATCATCCTTCCGGAAAAAGGCGTCGCTCACGCGGCAGAGGGAGGCGCGAACGGATCGCGCCTCCCTCTGCCGTTGCGACGGGAATTCTAGAGCTGCGGGGTCACTCCGCGGCGGGCTCCTCGGCCGGCGCCTCGGCGGCCTCGTCGGCCTCGGCGGCTGCGGACTGGGCCGAGACGGCCACGATGAGCAGCTCCGGGTCGGCGGCCAGGGTGACGCCCTTGGGCAGCTTGACGTCGGCGGCGGTGATGTGCGCGCCCTCTTCGAGCCCCTCGACCGAGACCTCGACGTTCTCGGGGATGTGGGTGGCCTCGGCCTCGACGGCGAGGTGGGTGTTCTCCAGCTGCACGATGGTGCCGGCGAACGCCTCGCCCACGACCACGACGGGAAGCTCGATCGAGACCTTCTCGCCCTTCTTCACGACGAGGAGGTCGATGTGCTCGATGATCTGGTGCACCGGATCCTTCTGCACGTCCTTGACGAGCGCGAGCTCGGCGCGGCCCTCGACGTCGAGCTCGAGCAGCGCGTTGGCGCGGCGGATGAGCAGCGAGATCTGGTGGCCCGGGAGGGCGACGTGCACGGGCTCGGTGCCGTGGCCGTAGATGACGGCCGGGATCTGGCCGGCAGCGCGCAGACGACGGGCGAAGCCCTTGCCGAAGCTGGTGCGCAGCTCCGCGGTGACCTTGTTCTCTTCGGACATGTTGTTCTCCTTGCAGGACGCGCGGCATCGAGCTGCGCGG
Organism: Microbacterium sp. 22242; assembly: GCF_052045495.1. Taxonomy (NCBI): domain Bacteria; kingdom Bacillati; phylum Actinomycetota; class Actinomycetes; order Micrococcales; family Microbacteriaceae; genus Microbacterium; species Microbacterium sp. 22242. Next base: position 93,388 of record NZ_JBQEOZ010000002.1, read on the forward strand.
TGGTCTGGGGTTCGTCGTCTCGACACGACGCAAGGAGAGCATCAGGCTCACCGCGTCGATCACGGATGTGCGCGCACGCGCGCCATCCCTCGCCGAGGACTCGTACATCGTACCCGACTTCCCCGAGCCTCGCGGACGGTAGGCTGAGGGCATGACCGAAGGTGCAATCCTCTCCGAAGCGCTGGCGTGGCTGATCGGGCTCATGACGATCGGCGCCGCCGTGCTCTGCTTCGGCGCGCTGTTCTCGCTGGGCCGTTCCGGCTACCGCAAGGACTGAGAGCCCGTCGCACGAAGAACCGCGCCGTCCGAGGACGACGCGGTTCTTCTCGTGTGACCGGGCCTTCGGGGCGATCAGCCGACGCCGAGGTACGCCTCTTTCACGGCCGGATCGGCGAGCAGCTCCTTGCCGGAGCCGGTGCGGGTGATCGCCCCGGTCTCCAGCACGAACGCACGATGCGCCCGCGCGAGCGCCTGGTTCGCGTTCTGCTCCACCAGCAGCACCGTCGTGCCCTGCGCGTTGATCTCGGTGATGATCTTGAAGATCTGCCGGATGAACTGCGGGGCGAGTCCCATCGACGGCTCATCCAGCAGCAGCACGCGCGGCTGCGACATCAGGGCCCGGCCGATCGCGAGCATCTGCTGCTCGCCGCCGGACATCGTTCCGCCGAGCTGCTTCTTGCGCTCGTCCAGCCGCGGGAACAGCGAGAACACCCGCTCGTACGACTCCGCGACGCCGGACTTGTTCTTCAGGCCGAACGTGCCCATGTCGAGGTTCTCCAGCACGGTCATGCCCGGGAAGATGCCTCGGCCTTCCGGCGCCTGGGAGATGCCGTGCACGACGCGCACGTGCGCCTTCATCCTCGTGATGTCCTGCCCGTCGAACAGGATGGATCCGCTCGACGGCTGCAGCAGCCCCGAGATCGTGCGCATGGTCGTGGTCTTGCCCGCGCCGTTCGCGCCGATCAGCGAGACGATCTCGCCCTCGTCCACGGAGAAGGAGATGTCGTGGATCGCCTTGATCCGCCCGTAGTGGACGGAGACGTCCTTCAGCTCAAGCAACGTCATCTTCGGGCACTCCCAGGTAGGCGGCGATCACGCGCTGGTCGTCACGGATGACCGCGGGCACGTCGTCGGCGATCTTCTTGCCGAACTCGAGCACCACGATGCGGTCGGTGACGCCCATCACGAGCTTCATGTCGTGCTCGATGAGCAGCACGGTATATCCCTCGTCGCGGATGGACCGGATGAGCGCCATCAGGTCCTCCTTCTCCGCAGGGTTGAAGCCGGCGGCCGGCTCGTCGAGGCAGAGCAGCTTGGGATCGGTGGCGAGGGCGCGGGCGATCTCCAGGCGGCGCTGGGATCCGTAGGACAGATCCCGCGAGCGCTTCAGCGCGTGCTGGGAGATCCCGACGAACTCGAGCAGCGCCATGGCGCGATCGACCGACGACCTCTCCTCGCGCACATGGCGGGGCGAGCGGATCAGGGCGCCGGGCACCGAGGTGCGGTGCCGCGCGTCCAGGCCGACCACGACGTTCTCCAGCGCGGTCATCTCGCCGAACAGGCGGATGTTCTGGAACGTGCGGGCGAAGCCCATGCGCGTGATCTGGTGCTGTTTGCGCCCCTTGACCGACTGGCCCTCCAGCAGCACGTCGCCGCTGGTGGGACGGTAGACGCCGGTCATCGCGTTGAAGCACGTCGTCTTGCCGGCGCCGTTCGGGCCGATCAGGCCGAGGATCTCGCCCCGCCTGATGTGGAACGACACGTCGTCGAGCGCGGTCAGGCCGCCGAAGCGGATGGTGAGGTTCTTCACCTCGACCAGCGTCTCCCCCACCTCGACCTCGATCGGCCGCTCGGACTCCGCGCCCTCGACCAGCGGCGGGGCCTCCCCCGGCACGATGTCCGGTTCGGCACCCGCGGCCTCCGCGACCGGCTCCTCGGGCGTCGCCTCCGCAGGTGCGGTGCTCTCGTTCGGATCGGTCATGACGCGCTCCCTTCCGTGCGCGGCGCGGACGGCGGTGGCGTCGGCGCGACCGGCGTCTTGGGCGGCGCCACCCACGTCAGCGCCTTGCGCGAATACGCCATCAACCGCATCTTCGCCGGGATGAGGCCCTGCGAGCGGTAGATCATCAGGATCACGAGCGCGACGCCGAAGATCAGGTACTTGTAGTCCGCGATCGCGGTGAACCGCAGCGGGATGTAGGCCACGATCGCACCGCCCAGGATCGCGCCGACCTTGTTGCCCGTGCCGCCGAGCACCACGGCCGCGAGGAACAGGATGGAGGTCTGCACGTCGAACTTCTGGTTGTTCACGAAGCCCACCTGCCCCGCGAACAGCGCCCCGGAGAGGCCGCCGACGCTCGCGCCGATCGCGAACGCCCACACCTTGTACTTGAAGGTGGGCACGCCCATGATCTCGGCGGCGTCCTCGTCCTCGCGGATCGCCACCAGGGCCCGGCCGACGCGGGAGCGCTCCAGGTTGCCCGCGAGCAGCAGGATGATGATCAGGATCGTGACGGTGAGCCAGTACCAGGGCGTGCCGTTCGAGTTCGCGAAGATCGGGACCCCGTTCGCCGCCGTCCCGGGCGGCCGTCCGACGTTCTGGAAGCCGACCTGTCCCTTCATCGCCGGGATGATCGTCGCCAGGATCCGGACGATCTCACCGAAGCCGAGCGTCACGATCGCGAGATAGTCGCCGCGCAGTCGCAGCGTGGGCACCCCCAGCACGACGCCGAAGACCATCGCGATCACCATCGCCAGCGGCAGCGTCCACAGGTACGGCACCTTCAGATAAGGCGAGTCCGGGCTGGTGAACATCGCCGCGGTGTAGGAGCCGACCGCGAAGAACGCCACGTAGCCGAGGTCGAGCAGGCCGGTGTAGCCGACCACGACGTTCAGGCCGACCGCGACCAGCGCGTACACGGCCATCGCGAACAGTGCGAGCGGCCAGTCGTTTCCCGGAGCGGTGGAGATCGGGAAGAAGTTCAGGTACGGCATCGCGTAGGCGATCGCGACCACGATGAGCATCCACCCCCACTGCGCGGGACGCGACAGCCCGTTCCAGCGCTCCCTGAGCCCGCGGAACGGTCCGCGTCGCCTGGTCGCGATGGATTCCGTCTCGATCGTCTCGCGTGCGGATTCGGCGGTGGGCAGGATCCGGGGTCCGTCAGACGAGGTGCTCATGCGCGGCTCCTTCCGAGGGTGGTGCCGAGGATCCCGGTCGGACGCACCAGCAGCACCAGGACCAGGATCACGAAGGCCACGACGTCCGCCCACTGCGCGTCGCCGAGCAGGATCTGACCGTAGTTTCCGACGACGCCGAGCAGGATGCCGCCGAGCAGTGCTCCGCGGACGTTGCCGATGCCGCCGAGCACGGCGGCGGCGAACGCCTTGACGCCGAGGATGAAGCCGCCGTTGTAGATCACGCCAGAGGGCACCAGCATCACGTAGAACAGGGCGGCGGCTCCCGCGAGCACGCCGCCGATGATGAACGTGATCACGATGGTGCGCTCCTTCGAGACGCCCATGAGGGTGGCGGTGTCGGGATCCTGCGCGACCGCGCGGATCCCACGCCCGGTGCGGCTGCGCCGGATGAACATGTCGGTGCCGACCATCAGCAGGATCGCGGCGACCACGATGATGATCTGCTGGTTCGTGATGATCGTGCCGAAGACGTCGAAGATCGGCGTCGGGATGAACATGGTGACGGCGGGCTGCGCGTTCGCGCCCCCGACGAACGGCAGGAAGATGATGTACTGGATCGCGAACGAGACGCCGATCGCGGTGATCAGGAACGCGAGCCGTGGCGCATTGCGTTTGCGCAGCGGTCTGTAGGCCACGCGTTCGACGATGAACGCGGTGGCCGCCGAGGCCAGCATGCCGACCACGAGGGCCAGCAGCAGATCCATGATGATCGCGGCAGGGCCGATCGTCGGCGCGCTCGGCCCGAAGCCGAGCGAGGTCAGCGTGATGACCACGCCGTAGGCACCGACGATGAAGACCTCGGAGTGCGCGAAGTTGATGAGGCTCAGGACGCCGTAGACGAGGGTGTAGCCGACGGCGATGAGACCGTAGACGGCGCCGAAGGTGAGGCCGTCGAAGGTGGCGCTCCAGAAGTTCTGCAGCAGGGCGTTGATGTCGAAGTTGATCCAGGAGGAGTCCGCGTGCACGACGGACAGAGCGACGAGCTCGAGCATTCAGTTTCGCTTCCACAGGGGGCGCGTCGTCGCGCCGGGAGAGAGCAGGAGAAGAGGATCCCGNCGGGATCCGTCGGTCACTGACCGATCGGGCCGATGTAGGCGATCTTGCCGCTGTCGACCTTGTAGCCGTACACGGCGGGCGCCTGCAGCTCACCCGTGGAGTCCCACTTGTAGTGCTTGCTCAGACCGTCCTTGTCGTAGCTCTTGACCCAGTTCTTGAGGTCGGCGCGGGTGGTCTTGCCCGCGTCGATCCCGCTCAGCAGCACGGTGGCCGCGTCGTAACCCTCGATCGAGTAGGTGCCGGGCTCGGCGTTGAAGGCCGTCTTGTACTGGCCTTCGAAGTCCTTCAGCAGCTCGCCCGGGATGCAGGGGCAGGTGAAGTAGGCGTTCTTGGACGCGTCGCCGGCGAGCTTGATGAACTGATCGTCCTTCACGCCGTCGGGGCCCACGAACGAGCCGGTGAAGCCCTTGGCGACCAGCTGCTGGTCGAAGGGGGCGGCCTCGGCGTAGTAGCCGGCGTAGTAGACCGCGTCGGGCTTCGCGTTCATGATCTTGGAGATCACGGCCGAGAAGTCCTTCTGACCCGTGGTGACCTTGTCGCTGCCGACCTTGGCGGAGCCGAGCGCGCTGCTGGTCGCGTTGGCGAGGCCGATGCCGTAGTCGGAGTCGTCCTGCACCAGGTAGACCTTCTTGGCCTTCAGGGTGTCGGTGACGAACTTCGCGGCGGCCGGTCCCTGCTGGGAGTCGTTGCCGAGGCCGCGGAAGAAGGTCGACCAGCCGTTCTTGGTCAGGTCCGGGTTCGTGGCGGACGGGGTGATGTGCACCAGCCCCTGCTGCTCGAAGATGTTGCCGGTGGCCTTCGACTCGCCGGAGAAGGGCAGGCCGATGACGCCGACGATGTCGGCCTCGCTCACGGCCTGGGTGACCGGACCGGTCGCCTTGTTCGGGTCGCCCTCGGTGTCGAACTTCTTGAACGCGACCTGGCAACCCGGGTTGGCCTTGTTGTGCTGGTCGATGGCGAGCTGCACGCCGTTGAAGATGTTGATGCCGAGCTGGGCGTTCGGGCCGGTCTCGGCGCCGATGTACCCGATGGTGAGGTTGGAGCAGGTGGCCTTGCCGTCGCCCGCGGGGAGGACCGCGTTCTTGGGCGTGTCGACCGACGACACCGTGGGGACGTCGACCTTGCCGCCGCCGCTCGTGCTGCTGGGTGTGCCTGCCTGGTTCGCACAGCCCGCCAGCAGAAGCAGCGCGGCTGCTGCTGCGACACCCGCGATGGCTTTCTTTCGCATCATTGTGATTGCCTTCCGATTCGGGTCACCGGTGAATCCGCTTCGAACGCCGGTGTCTTCGAGGTGTGGTGAGCGTACCTCGGCTCACGCTCCCCGCGCACGACATTAGTCCGACGGCGTCCAGTTTTCGCCCGATAACACCACACGTTTGTTCGGATCGTTACACGACGGACTTCCCGGCGTCATCCGCGCAGATCCAGCAGCACCTTCCCGGAGCGCGAGGGATCTGCGGCGATGCCGAACGCCTCCGCCGTCTGGGCCAGCGGGAGCGCGTGCGTGACGATACCGTCGACGTCGAGGGAGCCGTCCGCGAGCGCCGCCAGCACCGGGTCCAGCTCGCCGGCGAAACGGAGCGAGCCGACCAGGCGGAGCTCGCGCACGATCGCCGTCGCGATGGGGACGGGCACGTCTCCGGCGCGTTGCAGGCCGAGCATGACGACGGTGCCGCCGGGCGCGGCCGCCGAGATCGCGGACGCCAGTCCCTGGACGGTCCCGCTCGACTCCACGACGACGTCGGCGTACAGCGCCCCGATGGCGTCCGCGTCGCGCGCGTCGATCGCGCGGGCGCCCCGCCGGGCGGCGAGCGCGAGCGGCAGCGGCTGCAGATCCGTGACGGCGATCGACCGCGCGCCGTGATGCCGGGCCACGGCGGCCACGAGCTGACCGATCGGCCCTCCCCCGATCACCGCGACCGCAAGGCCGCGCACGTCCCCCGCCTGACCGAGGCCGTGCCAGGCGACTGCGGCGGGCTCGGCGACCGCCGCGGTGCGCAGGTCGAGCCCGGCCGGCAGCGTCCGCAGCATGCGGCTCGGCAGCGCCACCCGCTGCGCGAACGCCCCCTGGGTGTGCGGCAGGTGCATGGCCGAGCCGAGGTAGGTCGAGGCGGGGGCGAGGTTGGGACGGTCCTGAGGCCACGGGGTGACGCCGTCCCCGTGCGGGGTGAGCGGATGCACCGCGACCTCCGCGCCGCGCCCGGGACCGGATCCGTCGGCGGCGGGCACGAGGACCGTGCCGACGACCTCGTGCCCGAGGATCATGGGCTCGCGGAGCACGGACGCCCCTGCCGCACCGTGCTGCCAGTAGTGCAGGTCGGAGCCGCAGATCCCGCCGTAGGCGATCGCCACGACCGCCACGTCCGGCCCTGGCGCGGGCTCCGGCACATCCTCGATGCGCAGGTCGCCCGCGGCGTGGGCGACGACGGCGATGTTCGTCATCCGATTCCTCCTCCGGTGCAGCTGCACCCTCGCACCGCCGACAGCCGGCGGTCAGCGCCCTCAGCGCAGCGGCGTGGACAGGCGGATCCCGCCCACGATCACGACAGCCTCCTGGCCGGGGCCGACCTCGGCCTGGGAGTACGGCGCGCCGGTCATCACGACGTCGCCGGGGCCGAGCGTCGACCAGCCGCAGACATACGCCAGGCAGTCGCGGATCGGCACGGGCAGCTGGCGCGCGCCGGTGTCGGCCACGGTCGTGCCGTCCACCTCGAGCACCAGACCGACGTCGTCGAGGTCGAGGTCGGTGTCGAGCCAGGGCCCGAGCGGCGTGTAGCCCGTGCCCGACTTGGATTCGAAGTTGCGCGGGTCGAGCGCGGTCCGATCGGGGCTGGACAGATCGTTCACCGCGGTGAGGCCGAGGACGTACTCGTGCGCGTTCCCCGCGGTGAGGCCGTGCGTGGGACGACCGATCACGACCGCGATCTCCCCCTCCGCGACCGTCGTGCCGGCATCCCGGCGCAGGTGCACGGGCGTGCCGGAGGAGACCACGGTGCGCGGGCTCTTCAGCCACGCCTGCACCGGCGAGGCATGGCCAGGGCCGTTCTGCGCGATGCCGAGGACCACCTCGGGAGCGCACGGCGCGAGCACCTCCCCCTCGACCGCGCCGAGGTCTCCCGGGACGCGTCCGGCCGCGAAGGCGGCATAGGGATCCTCGATCCCGATCCACCCGTCGCCCTCGCGTCGGGCGTGCACGGTGCCGTCCGCGGTCGCGATCCGTCCGATCCGCATCAGACGACCGCCGTCATGCCGCCGTCGACGTACAGCGTCTGCCCGTTGACGAAGTCGCTCGCCGCACTCGCGAGGAAGACCGCCGCGCCGACGAGATCGCGCGGGTCGCCCCAGCGTCCGGCCGGTGTGCGGCCGCGCACCCAGGCGGAGAACTCCTCGTCGTCGACCAGTGCACGGGTCAGCGCCGTCTCGAAGTAGCCCGGCGCGATCACGTTCGCCTGCACGCCGTGCGGGCCGAGATCGGCGCAGAGGCCGCGGGTGAACATCACGATCGCGCCCTTGGTCGCGGAGTACGCGGCGATCGACGGTCGCGCCAGCTGCGACTGCACGGATCCGATCTGGATGAGCTTGCCCGATCCGCGGGCGATCATCCCCCGCGAGACGCGCCTGGTCACGGCGAACACCGCGCTGAGGTTGGTCTGGACCAGGGCGTCCCAGTCCTCGTCCGCGAATTCGTCGATGCGCGCGCGACGCTGGATCCCGGCGTTGTTGACGAGGACGTGCACCGCGCCGAGCTCCTGCTCGATGCGCCCGATGCCCGCGTCCACGTCCGCCACGTCCGTGACGTCGAAGGCCGCAGCGTGCGCGGTCACGCCGGTGGCGGCCGTGATCTCGTCGGCCGCCGCCCGCGCGGCCGCCGGGGTGCGGCCGTGCACGATCACCGTGGCGCCGGCCGCGGCCAGGCCCTCGGCGATCGTGCGGCCGAGGCCGCGGGTGGATCCGGTGACCAGCGCGAGGCGGCCGGACAGGTCGAAGGAGGCGAGCCCCGCCGGCAGGCTCATGCCCGCACGGAGACGATCGAGACGGTGGTCGCGTCCACGCCCTCGCCGGTCTCCTCGCGGGAGACCTTGACCGCGTCGTCGATCCGGGTGAGGTCGCGGCGCAGCGTCTCCGGCGCGAGGAAGGTGGACGCGGTGGTGATCAGCGCGAGCACGGTCATGTACATCGCCAGCAGCACCCAGTTGTTGCCGCTGACCGCGAGCAGGTAGGCGCCGAGGACGCCGGCCAGGCCTCCCGCGAGCACGGCGGAGATCTCCCGGGCCATCGCGACGCCGAGGTAGCGGTGCCGATTGCCGAAGAGTTCGGGCAGCATCGCGCACTGCGGGCCGAGCATGGAGTTGACCGCCACGCCGATGCCGATCGCGATCACCGCGATGGCGATCGCGTGGTTGCCGAGCGACAGCAGCCACCAGGCCGGGAACGAGTACACCAGCATGAACACCGCACCGAAGCGGTACACCGTGCGCCGGCCGAACCGGTCGGAGAGGTGCCCGGAGAACGGCACGGTGAAGACGCCGATCAGCGATCCGATCGCGACGCCCCAGGTGAGCAGGCTCTTGTCGGCGTTCGGGCCGACGACGGCGACGAAGAACGCCAGTCCCAGCGTCTGGAACATGTACGAGCCGCCGTTCTCGGCCATGCGCAGGCCGATGCCGACGATGACGCCGGGCAGGCCGTGCCCGAAGATCTCGCGGAACGGGTGGCTCGCGACCTGGTCGTGCTTCTCCAGCTCGACGAAGGTCGGCGTCTCACGCAGGCGCATCCGGATGAACAGCGCCAGCAGGATCAGCACGAACGAGAGCAGGAACGGCACCCGCCAGCCCCACGCGAGCAGCTGGTCCTTGGGCAGCAGCGAGATGCCGGCGAAGACGAGGGCCGCGAGCACGGTGCCCGCCTGGATGCCGATGAACGGCAGCGCGGCGAAGTATCCGCGGCGGCGCACCGGCGCGTACTCGGCCATCAGCACGGTCGCCCCGGCCTGCTCCGCTCCCGCCCCGAAGCCCTGCAGCAGCCGCATGAGCACGAGCAGGATCGGCGCCCAGGCGCCGACCACGGCGTAGGTCGGCAGCAGGCCGATCGCGGTGGACGCGCCGCCCATCAGCACGATCGTGGCGACCAGGACCCACTTGCGGCCGAGCTTGTCGCCCAGGATGCCGAAGAACAGCCCGCCGAACGGCCGCGCGAGGAACCCGACGCCGAACGTCGCGAACGCGGCGACGGTGGCCATCCCCGGGTCGCTCTGCGAGAAGAACAGCACGTTGAAGATCAACGCGGTGGACAGCCCGTACAGGGCGAAGTCGAAGTACTCCAGTGCGCTGCCGATGCTCGAGGCGAGCGTCGCGCGGCGCAGATTCGCCGCGTATTCCGGATCATCCGACGGTGTGTGCACGGCGGGGTGCGTGGTGGTCATGCCATCTCCTTCGATCGGCTCGCCCTCGGCGATGTGACGACTGTATCAACCTGTTGGCCGACGTTCAACACCTTGGACAGAATCTCCACGCGCACACCGCCCCCTGGCGCCGCAGAGGGCAGCGCGAAGCCCCGGCAGGACGACGGAGACCACGGCAGCGGCTGGGCACGCCGGCTGTGCCGGGCCGTACTGTTCCGGGGCGTTCCGGGCCGTTCCGGGAGAAGCGGTCAGGCGCGCGCGGCGGCGCTGAACGGGTTGGTGAGGGCGCGTGCCGCGTCCTGCAGGGCGCGGCCGACGCGCTCGATGCGCTCGTAGGCGGCGTCGGCCGCGGGGATCGCCACGCCGAGCGCGAGCTGCGGATCCGCCGGCGACCAGCCGTCGAGGGGCACCGCGACGCCGATGATGCCGCGGAAGGACTCCTCGCCGTCGATCGTCCAGCCCCGCGCGCGGCCCGCGGCGAGCGCTTCGAGCAGCGCGGGCAGCCCCGTCACGCTGCGCTCGGTGAGCGCGGGGAAGGCGACGTCCGAGCCGAGCAGCGCCTCCACCTCGGCATCCGGCATCGACATCAGCAGCGCACGACCCGTCGCGGACAGTGCGGCGGGCAGGCGCGAGCCCAGCGGCGTGCCGAGCCGCATCGTGCGGGATCCCTCGTGGCGGGCGAGATACAGGGCGTCGGTGCCGTCCAGCATCGCGACCTGCACGAGCTCGGAGGCCAGCACGGGCGAGGCCTCGCAGACCGCGTAGAACTCGCGGACCTGGTTGAACTGCGCCGCGAACGCACCGCCGAGCTCGGCGGTGCGCAATCCGAGCCGATAGCCGCGCGCGCTGCGCTCGATCATGCCGCCCGCCTCGAGCGCGAGGCAGAGGTTCGCGGTGGACGACTTGGCCAGACCGAGCGCGCTCGCGAGCTCGGTCAGGGTGCGCGGCGCGTCGGCCTCGGCGAGCAGTCCGAGCAGCCGGATGCTCCGCGTCACCGCCGGCGCGGGGTCGCGTCCCTCACGGACGTCGTCGTCTGCCATGCGCTTCCCCTCGCCCTGCGGATCCGGAGCCGGATCAGTAGAACTCGACAGTATCGACCACCGCGTGCAGCGGGCGGCCGTCGAGCAGGCGCGTCGCGTCCGCGGCGAAGCGCCGGGCGATGCGCTCCTCCTCCTTCTCGCTGAGCGCGGCGGTGTGCGGGCTGATCAGCACCCGCGGGTGCTGCCACAGCGGGGAGGACGCAGGAAGCGGCTCCACCTCGAACACGTCCATGGCGGCGAACGAGATCCGCCCGTCGTCCAGGGCCGCCAGAAGCGCGGTCTCGTCGACCACGGTGCCGCGCCCGACGCTGGCGAGGATCGTCCCGGGCGCGACCGCCGCGAGCACCTCGGCGCCGATCAGATGATGCGTCTGCTCGGTGCCGGGCAGAGTCACCACGATCGCATCGACGTGCGCCACCGCCTCGACGAGCTCATCGAGCGGCACGAGCCGGTCCACGCCCTCGACGGGCCGTCCGGAGCGGCTCGTCCCCCATACCCGGGCGCCGAGCGCATGGAACTTCCGCGCGCACTCGGCGCCGATCCCGCCCAGTCCGACCACGAGCACGGTCATCTCGTCGACCTGTCGCATCGGGGAGCGATCCGGCCACCGCCGGTCCCGCTGATCCGCGGCCAGCCGCGGCAGATCCTTGGCCCCCGCGAGCACGCCGAACACCGCGAACTCCGCGAGCGGCGATCCGTGCACCCCGGCGCTGGTGGTGAACACGATCCGGTCCAGGTCGGCGCGGTCCAGGCCCGCGGCCTTGATCTGCGCGCCGCCGCCGGCTGCGGTGGTCATCACCCAGCGCAGGCGCGGGTTGGCGCGCACGGTGCGCGCGAGGGCCGCGGGATCGACGTCCGGGATGCCGAACAGCGCCTCCGCCGAGTCGACCATCGCATCGAACGCCGCCTGCTCGGCGGCCGTGCGGCGATGCTCCGGATCGCCGGACCAGTCCGCCGGACCGCGCATCGGATGCGTCAGCGCGTGATCCCGCACGACCTGCACGCGCGGCTCCAGCTCCTCGATCAGCCGGCAGAGCGGCTCCGCCAGCGGCACCGCCGCGACCGCGCGCAGCGTCGCGCCCGTCGCCTTCGTCTCCTCGACCACGTCCGGCCTCCTCGTCGCGCCCGTCGCGGGTCGATGCGGTCGCACCGGCTCGCGAGAAGTCATCCTGAAGACACCTTAGCGCGAATCCAACCCGATGAACCCTGTTCTCTCTGTTGAATCTGGGTTAGCATGGCGGAATGAGCGATGCGACCGCGGAAGTCACTGTCGGCATGCTGGGCCTCGGCGCGATCGGCAGGCCCATGGCCGATCGCCTGCTGGCCGGGCACGGCCACCTGCTCATCGCGTCGCGGCGCGCGCAGCCGGATCTCGCAGACGCCGGCGCCGCTCTGCTCGACTCGGCGCGCGAGCTCGGCGCCCGCGCCGACGTCGTCCTGGCGATGCTGCCGGATCTGCCCGAGCTGGAACAGGTCCTGGCGGGACCGGACGGGCTGCTCGCGGACGCCGGGGACCTGCTGCTGCTGATCGGATCCACCTCCTCCGCCCCGGGGGTGCGCGACCTCGCGGCGCGGATCGCCCGGGAGACCGACGGACGCGTGCGCGTCGTGGACTGCCCGGTCTCGGGCGGCGTCGACGGCGCGGCCGCGGGGACGCTCTCCATCATGCTCGGCGGCGACCCTGCCGACACGGCTCTCGCCGCGCGCGTGCTCGCCCCGTGCGGGAGCGCGGTGCACCTCGGTCCGCTGGGCGCGGGCGAGGTCGCGAAGGCCTGCAACCAGCTCGTGGTCGCCGCGACGATCACCGCGCTCGGCGAGGCGACCGTGCTCGCCGAGCGCTCGGGCCTCGACCTGCAGGCGCTGTGGACGCTGCTGTCCGGCGGCTACGCCGGATCGCGTCTGCTCACCAGCCGTCTCGACCAGCTGGTCGCCGGCACGGACGAGCCCAGCGGGGTCGCCCGGTACATGCAGAAGGATCTCGGCTTCGTCGACGACATCGCACGCGCGACCGGGACCGCACCGGTCCTCCTCCCCGCGCTGCGCGCCGCGTTCGACGAGCTCGTCGACGCGGGCCTCGGCGACCGGGACATCGCCGTGACACGGCGCTTCATCGCAGGCCGCACCGCGGCCGCGCCCGCGTCCCCGTAATCCCGCATGGCAACAGCGATACGCTGAACCCATTCCCCCACCGGTCACCTCGAGGAGATCCCCGTGCCCCCTGCCGCTGCAAACATCGGAGTCGTCGGACTCGCCGTCATGGGCTCGAACCTCGCCCGCAACCTCGCCAGCCGCGAGGGCAACACCGTGGCGATCTTCAACCGCAGCTACGAGAAGACGCAGGGAGTGCTGGACGCGCATCCCGAAGCCGGCTTCATCCCGGCCGCCACCTATCAGGAGTTCGCGGACTCGCTGCAGAAGCCGCGCACCGCGATCATCATGGTCAAGGCGGGCGCCGGCACCGACGCCGTGATCGACGAGCTGGTGAAGGTGTTCGAGCCGGGCGACATCATCGTGGACGGCGGCAACGCCTACTTCCCCGACACCATCCGCCGTGAGAAGGCGGTCCGCTCCACGGGCATCAACTTCGTCGGCGCAGGCATCTCCGGCGGCGAGGAGGGCGCGCTCACGGGCCCGTCGATCATGCCCGGCGGATCCGACGAGTCCTGGGTCACCCTGGGCCCGATCCTGCGCTCCATCGCCGCGATCGCCGAGGGCGAGCCGTGCGTGACGCACGTCGGCCACGACGGCGCCGGCCACTTCGTGAAGATGGTGCACAACGGCATCGAGTACGCGGACATGCAGCTCATCGCCGAGGCGTACGACCTCATCCGCCGCGGCACCGGCAAGACCCCGGCGGAGATCGCGGAGATCTTCGCCGAGTGGAACCGCGGCGAGCTGGAGAGCTACCTGATCGAGATCACCGCCGAGGTGCTGCGCCAGGTCGACGCCGAAACGGGCAAGCCGCTCGTGGACGTCATCCTCGACCAGGCCGGCGCGAAGGGCACCGGCGCCTGGACCGTGCAGACCGCGCTCGCCCTGGGCGTCCCGGTCTCGGGCATCGCCGAGGCCACCTTCGCCCGCTCTCTGTCCTCGCACCCCGAGCAGCGCGCGGTCGCCGGATCCCTCCCCGGCCCGTCGGAGCCGTTCACGGTCGCGGACCACGATGCGTTCATCGAGGACGTGCGCCTCGCGCTGTACGCGTCGAAGATCGTGGCGTACTCGCAGGGCTTCGACGAGATCCGCGCGGGAGCGGCCGAGTACGGCTGGAACATCGACCTCGGCGCGATCTCGAAGATCTGGCGCGGCGGCTGCATCATCCGCGCGCAGTTCCTGAACCGCATCGCCGACGCCTACGCGGAGACCCCCGATCTGCCGGTGCTGATGACCGCGCCCTACTTCGCCGAGGCGATCGGCCGGGCGCAGGCCGCGTGGCGCAGGGTGGTCGTGGCCGCTGCGCAGGCCGGGATCCCCTCGCCCGCGTTCTCGTCCTCGCTGTCGTACTACGACGGGATCCGCGCCGACCGCCTGCCCGCCGCCCTCGTGCAGGGCCAGCGCGACTTCTTCGGGGCGCACACCTACAAGCGCATCGACAAGGACGGCACCTTCCACACGCAGTGGTCGGGCGACCGCACCGAGATCGAGGCCGTCGACACGCACTGACGCCCTCCGTCTTCCGCCGAGAACGCTCGACCCGCGACCTGCGGGCCGAGCGTTCTCCGTTTCCGGGGAACCGTTCTCCGCTGCACTCCTTCGAGGAGCGATGTGTTCCGGGGAGCGATGTCGGCCGGCTTTCCGCCCGGACGGGAGCGGACATCGCTCCGCGGAGCTGCCGCTACACCTCGTTCAGGTGCCCGTTCTTCAGGCGGAAGCGACGGTGCGCGCGCTTCGCGACGGCCGAGTCGTGGGTGACCACGATGAGCGTCAGACCGTCGGCGCACAGCGACTCGAGCAGGTCCAGGATCTCGTCCCGCATCTCCTCGTCGAGGTTGCCGGTGGGCTCGTCGGCCAGCAGCACCCGCGGGCTCTTCACGATCGCGCGGGCGATCGCCACGCGCTGCTGCTGACCGCCGGACAGTTCGCCGGGCAGGTGCTCGCCGCGGTCCGCGAGACCGACGTGCTCGAGCGCCTGCTGCACTCTGCTGCGCCGCTCCTCGGCCGGGACGCCGAGGGGCACGAGCGCCATCGCCACGTTCTCGCGGGCCGTGAGCGTGGGGATCAGGTTGAAGCCCTGGAAGACGAAGCCGACCTCCTCGGCGCGGATCCGGCCGAGCTCGCGGTTCGACGCCGTCGACAGCTCCGTGCCGCCGAGGATGAGGGATCCGCCCGACGGCCGGTCCAGCGCGCCGAGCAGCTGCAGCAGCGTCGACTTGCCGCCGCCGGTCGGTCCCTGGATCGCGACGAACTCGCCCGCCCCGATCTCCGCCGTCACGCCGATCAGCGGGGTGACCGCCCGCCCCTTGCCCTGGTAGGTGCGGGTCACGCCGGTCAGCCGGTACAGCGCCGGCGTCTCCGCCGGTGCGCTCTCGATGGTGCTCATGATGTCCTCTTCTCTCGCCGTCGCATGCCCGTCCGTCGCAGGCCCGTCCGTCGTAGGCCCGTCCGTCGCTTGCCTGTCCTGATCCGCCGCTGAGCTCATGCCGCTGACCGCAGGGCTTCCGCGGGGCTCAGCCGTGCCGCACGCCAGCCGCCGATCGCGCCGGCGATGAGTCCGCCGAGGATCGCGAGTCCGACCGCGGCGACGAGGATCTCGACGCTCAGCGGCGCATGCAGCACGACGTCCTGCACCGCCCCGCCGAATCCGCGCCCGGCGCCGCCGCCACCGCCGGCCCCGGCACCGGGAAAACCGCCGCCGCCCGTGCGCGTCGCGCGACGGCCGAAGCCGGAGGCGGTGGCACCCGAGATCGTCGGATGCGCGAGGTTCACGATCAGGATGCCGACCAGGCCGAGCGCGAGCCCTGCGACGCCGCCGATCAGCCCCTGCACGAGCGACTCCCCCGCGACCTGGCGGACGATGCGGCCGTTCGACCAGCCGATCGCCTTGAGCGTGCCGAACTCGCGGGTGCGGCGGGCCACGCCGGAGAGCGTGAACAGCACCGCGAGCAGCACGGCGACGACCAGCACGATGATCGACAGCCAGGTGCCGAGCCCGGAGATCATGGCGGCGGCGCTGGAGAGCGACCCGGAGACGGTCGACGCGAGCTCGGCCTGCGAGCTGACGGTCGCCTTCGGCAGCGCCTTGGCCAGCGTCGTCTGCAGCGCGTCGATCTGCGAAGCCGAGGCGGCCTTGACATAGACCGTGGAGACCACATCGCCCGTGCTCGCCAGCTTCTGCGCCGTGTCGAGCGGCAGGTACACGTCCGCGGCGGTGTCGGCGGAATCCGATGAGGAGGCCACGATCCCGACGATCTTCACGGTGGATCCGCCGACGTCGATCGTGCCGCCGAGCGACAGGCTCTTCGAGGTGGCGTACGTGCTGTCCACGAGCGCGACCAGCTGGCCGTCGTCGCCCGCCGCGAGGGTGCGGCCGGAGGAGACCTTCACCGAGGACAGCGGCCCCACGACGGTCCCCGCGGCAGGGTCCACGCCGAGGACCGTGAACGAGTCGATCCCGAACCGCCCTCCGCCGAAGCCGCCACGGCGTCCGCCCGTGCCTCCCTCACCCGTGCCGCCGGGCTGCCCTGTCGAGGGCTGCTGCCCGCCGGCCGCAGTGCCGGATCCCTGCTGCACCTGCCCGTTGAAGCTCAGGTCCGTCAGGCTCAGCGCGCCGGTGGATGCGGCGACGCCGGCCGTGGCCTGAACGGTCTTCACGGTGGCGGCGTCGAGCGTGCCTCTGGCCGGCGAGGTGCGCAGGATGGACTTGTTCAGCGTGGTGCTGCTGCCGTCGCCGCTGTCGGCGCCTCCGCCCGCGCCGAAGTCGAACCGCTGCCCTCCGGTGCCGCTGCCGCGCGCGGCCTGCGGACCGGTGACGGTCAAGTCGGTGCCGACGCCGTACACGCTGGCGAGCGCCTGGGTCTGCGCATCGCGGACGCCCGCGGACAGGGCGTTCACGACGATCACGAGTGCGATCGCGATGGCGAGGCCGACGGCGACGATCACCGTCTGCTTCTTCCGCCCTGCCAGCTCACGGCGCAGATACGTCCCGTACATGGTTCTCCTCATCGTTCACGATGGGGGCGACGATAGGAGCCGGTCCTTGGGCCGGATGATGACGGACCTATGCGCGCGCTAAGCGCGGGCCTCAGGGCGCCGGCGGGATGTTGTGGTTGCGCGAGAACAGGTTCGCCGGATCCCACTCGGTCTTCAGCCGGCGCAGCCGCTCCCACGCCTCGGGGGTGTGGAACTCGGCGGCGCCCCCGGACGAGCCCGGATCGCAGAAGTTGCCGTAGGCGGCGAGCCGGCCCTCGGCGATGCCCGCCAGCTCGCTCCGCACCCTGGCGCGCTCCTCGTCGTCGAGCATGCCGGGGAGGTCGAACACGATCGCCATCACGAACCAGTCCGCGGCGCGTCCGGGGAAGGCCGTGGTGTGCTCCGCGACCTCGGCGAACGCGCCGCCCAGCGAGCGCAGGAAGACGGCGGAGGCGGGATGCGCCTGCCGGAACGCCACGAGCCGGTCGATCAGAGCGTCGTCGAGCCCGGCGAACAGGCCGTTCACGGAGATCACCGGCACACCGGGAGCGTCTGCGTCGTGCGGCATGTCGAGCAGCGCGTCGGCGTACGCCGTCGGCACGACCTCGCCGTGCACGTCGTCCCTCGCAGTGATCGGCGCCAGCACCGCGGCGAGCTCCTCGCCGTCCGTCCCGGCCCAGACCACCGAGAGCCGGGCGCCGGCCGGGGCGCTCGGGTCCATCGCCGGCACGTCCAGGTAGGTCACGGTCAGCGCGCGCGGGGCGTCGTCGAGCACCTCGCGCACCGTGCGCAGGAACTCGGCCTGATCCCCCCGGGCGGCGAGCTCGCCGGCGAGGACGCCGGTCAGCGGCCGCGCCTCGAAGTCGAGCCGGGTGAGGACCCCGAAGTTGCCGCCGCCGCCCCGGACGGCCCAGAACAGGTCGGCATTCTCGGCCTCGGACGCCTCGATCAGCCGCCCGTCGGCGGTGACGAGCTGCACGGCCCGCAGCTGATCGATCGCGAGCCCGCGATCCCTCACCAGCAGGCCGATCCCGCCGCCGACGGCGAGCCCGGCCACCCCGACGGTCGCGGTGTCGCCGGAGCTGATGCCGAGCGCGTGCGGCACGAGGGCCCGCGCGACCTCGCCCCAGACCGCACCGGCGCCGATCCGCACCATCCTGCCCTCGCCCACCGGTTCGCCGACCTCGATGCCGGCCAGCCCGCGCAGGTCGATCGTGAGTCCGCCCGGCTCGGGCTTCCAGAAGCCGTGCCCGCCGCCGCGGACGGTGAGCGATCGGCGCTCCCCTGCGGCGCGGGCGACCGCGGCGGCCACGTCGGCCGCCGTCTGCGGACGGAGGATCTCCGGTTCGTCATCGATGAGAGGGGCGGCGGGGTCGGGTGCGCTCATGGCGGCGACGCTACCGGGCTCCGCCGACATTTCAGATCTCATAGTCGGTTCATAGGAAATTGAGGAGAATGGTCCTCATGAACGATCACGCCACTGAGCTGCGCCGCCCCGATGGCTCTCCCCTGCGGATCCTCGCGGTCGACGACGAGCCGATGCTCACCGACCTCCTCGCGATGGCCCTCCGCATGGAGGGCTGGGAGGTCCGCACCGCAGGATCCGGACTCGAGGCGCTGCAGGTGGCGCGCGACTTCGGACCCGACGCCCTGGTCCTCGATGTGATGATGCCCGACCTGGACGGGCTCGGGGTCCTCAAGCGCCTGCGCGAGCAGGGCAACATGGTCCCCGTGCTGTTCCTCACCGCCAAGGACGCGGTCGGCGACCGGATCGCCGGCCTGACCGCGGGTGGAGACGACTACGTCACCAAGCCGTTCAGCCTGGAGGAGGTCGTGGCGCGGCTGCGCGCCGTGATCCGCCGCAGCGGCGGGGCCACGGCCGACGCGAGCGACTCGATCCTGCAGGTCGGCGACCTCACCCTGAACGAGGACAGCCACGAGGTCGTCCGCGGGGGCGACGAGATCGAGCTGACCGCGACCGAGTTCGAGCTGCTGCGCTACCTGATGCGCAACGAGCGGCGCGTGCTGTCCAAGGCGCAGATCCTGGACCGGGTGTGGAGCTACGACTTCGGCGGGCGCTCGAGCGTGGTCGAGCTGTACATCTCGTACCTGCGCAAGAAGCTGGACGCCGGACGCGACCTGGCGCTGATCCACACCGTGCGCGGCGTCGGCTACATGATCAAGGCGCCGCAGCAGCCGTGACCCCGGTGCGCCGATGAGCCTGTTCCGCACCCGCGATCGAGGCCCGCTGACCCTGCAGGCCCGGCTGATGGCGGCGGTGACCGGATTCGTTTCGCTCGTGCTGGTGGTGATCGCCATCGCCACGAGCGTGGTGCTCGGCAACGTGCTGAACGGTCGCCTGCAGGACGAGCTCGCCGGCACCGCCAAGAACGTCAGCACCCAGGCCCTGCAGCGGGTGGTTTTCGGGGGCCACGTCACCCCGGACGCCTCTGACCTCGTGGTCGGCTCGACGGGTCTGCAGACCGGGACGCTGGTGATGCTGGTCAGCCCGAGCGGCTCCGCGACCGGCACCGTCGTCACCGCCGATCGGGTCGCGCAGGAGCTGACGCCGCTGCAGATGCATCAGGTCGTCACCGCGCTCTCCGAGCGCAGCTACTCCGCGGACATCGCCGGGCTCGGCGACTACCAGTTCGTGCACCAGCCCATCCCGGCGACCGGGCCGACGCAGTTCGAGGTGATCACCGGACTGCCCCGCGCCACCACCGAGGCGCAGATCACCACGCTGTTCTCGGTCATCGCGATCACGACGATCGGCGGGCTGATCCTGCTCGCCCTGTCGACCGCGATCACGATCCGCCTGGCGCTGCGTCCGCTGCGCGAGGTCGCCGCGACGGCCAATCGCGTCGCCAACCAGCCGCTGGACCGCGGCGACGTCTCGATCACCGAACGGGTGCCGGCGGCCGAGGCGGATCCACGCACGGAGACGGGTCTGGTCGGCGCGGCCCTGAACACGCTGCTGGACCACGTCGACGCCTCTCTCGCGGTGCGCCAGCGCAACGAGGAGCGGATGCGGCAGTTCGTCGCGGATGCGAGTCACGAGCTGCGCACCCCGCTGTCGTCGATCCGCGGCTACTCGGAGCTGTCGCTGCGCGCGCTCGACCGCTCGGCCGCCCCGGAGGACGCGGCGACCGCTTCGGCGCACACGGCCCTGGAGCGCATCCAGGCGCAGTCGCTGCGGATGACCAGCCTGGTCGAGGACCTGCTGCTGCTGGCCCGGCTCGAGGAGGGCCGCGAGCTCACGCTGTCGACGGTGGACCTGTCCCGACTCGCGATCGAAGGCGTCGAGGACGCGCGGCCCACGGCGATGGACCACGAGTGGTCGATCGCGGTGCCCGAGGAGCCGGTCGAGATCATCGGCGACGCCGGGCGGCTGCAGCAGGTGATCACGAACCTGCTCGCGAACGCCCGCACCCACACCCCGGCGGGCACCAGGATCGAGATCGAGATCGCCGAAGAGGGATCCGAGGCCGTGCTGCGCGTACGCGACGACGGACCCGGGATCGACCCCGCGGTGCGGGATGAGCTGTTCTCGCGCTTCGCCCGCGGGGACCGCTCGCGCAACCGCGCAACCGGCGGATCGGGGCTCGGCCTGTCCATCACGAAGGCCATCGTCGAGGGCCATGGCGGCACGATCGCGGTGCAGAGCCACCCGGGTTCGACCGTGTTCACCGTGCGGCTGCCGCGCACGCCCGTCGCGCCGCGGGATCCCGCGAGCACCGAGCCCTCGGCGCCGGCACCGGGTCCCGGCGAGCAGCACCACGTCGCCCGCGGCGGCCAGGGTGCCCCCGTCGCCCCCGGCGGCCAGAGCGCCCAGGGCGGCCATCAGATGGACCGCACGATCGGCGGCCACTAGCCCGGGCACGGCGCTCCCGCGCGGGCACGGCGAGGACCGGTGCCTCCCCGCCGGGAGCGCCGCCGGATCGCGTCAGGCCGAGGACGGCAGCGCCGCCCGCGGAACCACGACGACCGGGACCGTGGCACTGCGCACGATCTTCGTCGCGCGCGTGCCGAGGAAGACGCGGGTGAGCGGGTTGAGGCTGCTGGAGCCGAGGACCAGCAGGTCGCCGTCCTCCCAGCCGATGTCCTGCACGGCGTCCGCCCACGACTCGCCCACGCCGATGACGGCGTCCTCGATCGTCGGCCGCGGCGTGAGCGTCTCGATATCGTCGATGAGCTGCGCGACGTGCGCGCTGATGCTCCTCGACCACTCGCGCAGCACCGGATCCTCGGCCCGGCCTCCCGCCCCCGCCAGGATCCCGAACTCGCTCTCGGGGCGGACGGCGAACGAGGCGACCCGGAGGTCGGCGTGTGCGCGTGCGGCCAGGGGCGCCGCGCTCCGCACCAGGTCGTGGGCGGCGTCGGATCCGCCGTAGCCCACGGTGACGCGGGCGACCCGGGAGTCCAGCGGCGCGCGATAACCGGCCGGCGCGAGCGCGACGGGCACCGGCGAGGCATGCAGGAGCGCCTCGGAGACCGCACCGAGCGCGACCCTGCCGCGTTCGCCGCCGGCGGCGGATCCGACCAGCAGCAGCTCGGGATCCAGCTCGTCCACGAGCTCGAGGATCCCCCGCCGGGCGGAGGACGCGTCGTGCGTCACGAACCGGGCCTCGACCTGCCCGCCCAGCACGCTTGCCGCGTGGTCGAGCACGAGGTCCGCGGCGTCGCGGTTGTGCGCGCGCCATTCGTGGTCGGCACCCCTCGCGTGCGGGTGCGGCCACGAGCCCGAGACGACCGCGGCCACGACGAGGTCGGTGCCGAGCGAGTTCGCGAGCTGCGCGCCGAGGGTGAGCGCGGAGGACGAACGGCGGGCTGGATCCACCCCGACGAGCAGGCTCATCGTCCGCTCCCGCTGTGTCCGCCGGGCTGGCGCACGACCGTGGTGAGCGGCACGTCGGCGGCCAGCGCCGCGTTGCCCGGCTCGAGCGCGGAGCGCCGGCGACCGTAGGCGAAGTAGAACGCCATGAACACGGCGACCCAGATGACGAACACCAGGATCGTGATCGGCCGCAGCTGCGTGATGATCCAGACGCAGCCGAGGATCGACAGGATCGGGGTGATCGGGTACAGCGGCACCGTGAAGCCGCGCTCCAGATCGGGCTCCCGGCGGCGCAGGATGATCAGGCCGACCGAGACCACCAGGAACGCGGCGAGCGTGCCGATGCTGGTCATCTCGGCGAGGAAGTTGATCGGGATCACGCCGGCGAGCACCGCGACGACGGCCGACACGATCACCGTGTTGTGCACGGGGGTGCGGGTGCGGTCGCTGACCTTCGCGAACACGGGCGGGATCATGCGATCGCGGGCCATCGCGAACAGGATCCGGGTCTGTCCGTACAGCGTCACGAGGGTCACGCTGAAGATCGAGATGACGGCGCCGATCGCGAGGACGGTCGCAGGCCACGAGCTGCCGACCACCTCGGCGAGGATCGCGGACAGCCCGGCCTCCTGACCGGCGAACTTGCCCACCGGCTGCGCGCCGACCGCGACCAGGGCGACGGCGATGTACAGCGCGATGACGATGACGAGGGCGAGCAGGATCGCGAGCGGCAGATTGCGCTTCGGGTTCTTCGCCTCCTCACCTGCGGTGGAGACCGCGTCGAGCCCGATGAACGAGAAGAAGATGACGCCGGCGCCGGCCGCGATGCCGCCGATCCCGAACGGCGCGAAGTTCGCGAAGTGGTCCGAGTTCCAGCCGGTCACGCCCACCGCGATGAAGAACAGCAGCACGCCGATCTTGATGCACACCATGACCGCGTTGGTGACGACGGATTCCTTCGTGCCGCGCACGAGCAGGATCGCGCAGAGGGCGATCAGGATCACGGCGGGCAGGTTGACGACGCCGCCCTCCTCGGGGGCGTTGGCGAGGGCTGCGGGCAGGTGCACGCCGAAGAAGTTGCCGAGCAGCTCGTTCAGGTACTGCGACCAGCCGACGGCGACGGCCGCCGCGGAGACGGCGTACTCGAGCAGCAGGCAGGCGCCGACCACCATGGCCGTGCCCTCGCCGAGCGTCGCGTACGCGTATGAATAGGTCGATCCCGAGACCGGGACCGCCCCCGCGAGCTCGGCGTAGCAGAGGGCCGTGAGCCCGGCCACGACACCGGCGATCACGAACGACCAGATCACGGCGGGGCCGGCCATCGGCACGGCCTGCGACATGATGAAGAAGATTCCGGTACCGATCGTGCAGCTGATCCCGATGGCCATGAGCGAGAAGAGCCCGATGGTGCGTTTCAGGGGCGAGTCGGCGGCGCTCCGGTCGATCGGCTTTCGCCGCAGGAGCTGTTGGGTGATCGATGTCATGGGTACCCGTTCGTTCTGGATGCGACGGCGGCTCTGCTCGTCGCAGGCGGAATGCGGCGCGACCGGTTCGGTCCCGATCGCGATGTTCTCCGTTCCATGGTGCCGCCCCTCGTGCACAAAGGGTATGACATCAATGCGGCACGTGTCCTTACCCGGTATGGACCCCCGTCGCCCCCGGCCCGGTGCGCCATCAATACCCCGCGAACGCGTCGGTGGTCACCCGACGCGCCCCGCGCAGCGCCGGGGCGAGCTCCGCGATCAGGCCCGGCGGCCCGGACACGAACGCGTGCCGGGCGTGCAGGTCCGGCACGAGCCGGTGCAGCAGCTCTGCGTCCAGCCGCGCTCCCCCGGCCCACTCCACCGCAGCCGAGTCGGTGGCGGCCCACTCCGCACCGGCCCGCTCCTTCCCCGCCTCGTCCGTGGGCGCCGCTGTCCCTGGCCCGTCCGGGGTGACCACGACGATCCGGGCGCCGGATCCGGCGAGCTCCGGAAGATAGGCGCACTCCGCGGCCGACGATGCCACCAGCACCAGCACCGCGTCGGTCCGGTCCTCGGCCGCCAGCTGTGACAGGAACGGGGTGACCCCGATCCCGGCGGCGACCAGCAGCACCGGGCGGTCCGGGGCCGGCAGCACGAAGTCGCCCCACACGCCGGTCGCAGTGAGCACGTCGTGGCTCTGCAGCGCGCCGAGCGCGCGCTTGTACGACGACCCGCCCTGCGCCGGATCCTGCGCCTCGCGGTACGCGATCCGCACGAACGGCAGCTCGGCGGGCGTGGACACCAGGCTGAACTCGCGCCGGGTGCCGCGGGCGTCGGGCCGCCGGTGCGGCACCTGCAGTTCGAGGTACTGACCGGGCTGGAACCGGAACGGACGGCGGGCGCGGAACGTGAGCTCGCGCACGGTCGGCGTGACCGCGCGGCGGCGCACGAGCGACATCCGGATCCCGGACCGTGCCACCAGGACCGCGGCGAGCAGGTTGCCGACGAGCAGCGCGCGCTCCTGGCCGAGCGTGATGACGCCCAGGCTGATCGGCCACCCCGCGAGGGCGCCCACCACGGTCGCGACGATGAGCTGCTGCCAGCGCCGGGAGGGCAGGGTCAGCGGTTCGCTGAGCATGAACGCGGCGAGGAACAGCATCGGCGACTGCACGGTCACCGCGCTCAGCACGCCGCCGGGGTCGACCGCGAGCCCGGCCGCCGTGGACTGCACGACCGTCCGCACTCCGGCCACCACGACGTACACGACGGCGAACAGCAGCGCGACCCGGATCCGCTCGGTGCGCCAGAGCACCGCGAGGCCGAGCACGAGCACCGGGAGCGCGAGGACCGGCGTGCCCACCCACCAGGCGGAGAAGCCGAGGCCGGTCACCGTGAGCACCGTGGCGCCGACCGCGGCCGGGTTGAACAGATGCCTGCCGCGCCAGACCAGCACGTACTTGGAGAGGGCGGCGACCACGCCGGCGAGCGCGATGCCGCCCGCCTGATCGGGGTTCGCACCCGGCTGCACCACGAACAGCAGGATCAGCGCGGTGAGCAGCGACGACTCGATCCGGCGCGGGATGTGCAGCAGCGCCTGCGCCACGGCGTCGGTGCAGGACGTCGCGAGCGCCAGCACCGCGAGCGTCGCCACGATCTCGAGCGGCGTGGGCGCGATCGCCCCGAGGACGGAGAGGATCACCGCGATCGCGGCGAGAGCGAGCAGCGCGTACAGCGTGAGCCGGTACATCGACAGCCGGCCGAGCGGCGCGAGCACGCGCTGGCGTGCGCCCATCAGCGTCGCGATCATGCGAAGACCTCCACGCGGCTTCCCGCCGCTCCCTCGAGACGGCCGTCGGTCGTCATCCGCAGCCATTCCACACCGTGCCGCTCGGCGAACGCGGATCCTCCCTCGAAGAACAGCGCCGTGGCGGCCGCGTCCGCGAGCATCGCCTCGGGCGCGATCGCCCAGGTCGCCGTGATCGTGCGGACCGGTTCGCCGGTGCGCGCGTCCAGCACATGATGCAGCCCGCCGTGCGCGCCGGGCCACGCCCGCCGGTTCGTCGCGGACGCGCACAGCGCCTCGTCCTGGATGGTCGCCACGCCGATCGCCCTGGCCGGGTCGTACGGATGCTCGAGCGCGACCCGGACGGGCGGGCCGCTCACCCGCAGGTCCCCGCCGGCGTCGACGACGCGCGTCGCGTGCCCGAAGGATCCGAGCAGCCCGTGCACGATGTCGACGAGCCTTCCCTTGCCGAGCGCTCCCACGTCGATCAGCGCGGGCGTGCGCAGTGCCAGTGCCCCGTCGTCCCAGGAGAGCGCGCCGGTCCAGTCCGCGACGGCAGGGCGCGCGCCTCGGTCATCGAAGGAGTATCCGGCGTCGTAGCCGCGCGCGGCGAGGCTGTCACCCACGAGCGGCTGCACCGCCCCGGCGGTCGCGGCGGAGAGGTCCCGGTAGAGCTCGAGCATCGCAGCGGCGTCCTGCGGTGCCGGCACCTCCTGGGGCCGGGCGGCGAGCGCGGTGACCAGCGAGTCGGCGCGGAACCGCGACCAGGTGCGGTCGAAGTCGTCGATCACGCCGAGGATCGCGCGACGCTCGCCGTCCGGAAGCGTCGCTCGCCGCCCGGAGTCCTCGGCTCTGATCTCCGGGGTGACGACCTCCCAGCTCGTGCCGATCGCGTCGAATCGCCAGGCGCTCACTCAGCCGGCGGCTTCGGTGCGGATGGCGGCGATGGCCTGGTTGAACCCCTTGCTCGTGAGCGAGGATCCGGCGACGCGGTCGACGGAGAGCTCGTCGAGCCTCTTGCCGACGACGAGGGCCGAGATGCCGCCGATGAACTGCGCCTGGTAGTGCCTGGTCTCGGACGCCTGCGGCTTTCCGGTCACGCTCACCTTCGTCACGGTGCCCGAGGCCAGCGTGACCGTCACCGAGATCTTCTCGACCGTCTCCGGTGTCTGGTACGAGCCGTCGGCGGTGTACGTGCCGTCCTTGTACGCGCCGGATCCGGCCGGCGCCGACGCGACGGGCGACGAGGGCGCGCTCGCCCCCGCCGTGGACTCCGGCGCGGCGGCCCCGTTCCCGGCCGCGGACGAGGACTCCGCCGCGCACCCGGACAGCAGCAGCGCGCCGGCGACGCCGACGAGAGCGCCTCCCTGACGGACGGTCGACGAGATCTTCATGCCATCAAGCTTCGGCAACACGCCTGTGCGTCTCCTTCACGGCGCCCTTCGACAGGCTCAGGACCGTCGTCGGGATCGGGCGAGGCTCGGGGCCCTTCGACAGGCTCAGGGGCCTTCGCGAGGCTCGGGGCCCTTCGACAGGCTCAGGGGCCGGTGCGGGGGTCGGGGTCAGGCGGCGCCGTCGAACATGCTGGTGACCGAGCCGTCCTCGAATAC
This sequence comes from Microbacterium sp. 22242, assembly GCF_052045495.1. Taxonomy (NCBI): domain Bacteria; kingdom Bacillati; phylum Actinomycetota; class Actinomycetes; order Micrococcales; family Microbacteriaceae; genus Microbacterium; species Microbacterium sp. 22242. Next base: position 119,905 of record NZ_JBQEOZ010000002.1, read on the forward strand.
CTGCCGGATCGCGGTGGCCAGCAGCGGCGCGATCGGGAGGATGCGGAGGCCGGGGAAGCGCCGCGACGCGGACAGCGGGATCGTGTCGGTGACGACCACCTCGTCGATCGCGGGGTCCTGCAGGCGGTCGCTGGCCGGATCCGAGAAGATGGCGTGGGTCGCGGCGACGATGACCTTGCGGGCGCCGTTGGCCTTGAGTGCCTGGGCGGCCTTCACGATCGTGCCGCCGGTGTCGATCATGTCGTCGACGAGGAGGCAGGTGCGCCCGTCCACCGTGCCGACGATCTCGTGCACCGAGACCTGGTTGGCGACCATCGGATCGCGGCGCTTGTGGATGATCGCGAGCGGCGCGCCGAGGCTGTCCGACCAGGTGTCGGCGACGCGCACGCGGCCCATGTCCGGCGAGACGATCGTGAGGGTCTCGCGGTCCTCCGGGGTCAGGGTCTCCTCGAAGTGATGCAGCAGGACGGGCTTGGCGAACAGGTGGTCGACGGGCCCGTCGAAGAAGCCCTGGATCTGCGCGGCGTGCAGGTCGACGCTCATGACGCGGTCGGCGCCGGCGACCTTGAGCATGTCCGCCACCAGGCGGGCCGAGATCGGCTCGCGGCCGCGGCCCTTCTTGTCCTGTCGCGCGTACGGGTAATAGGGGGCGACGACGGTGATCCGCTTCGCCGACGCGCGCTTGGCCGCGTCGAGCATGATGAGGGTCTCCATGAGCCACTCGTTGATGGGGTCGCCGAAGGATTGCACGATGAACAGGTCGCAGCCGCGGATCGACACCTCGAAGCGCGCGTAGAGCTCGCCCGATGCGAAGGTGCGGTGCTCGACGGGGGCGAGCTCTGTGCCGAGCGCGGCGACCACCGCCGCGACCAGCTCGGGATGCGAGCGGCCGCCTGCGACGACGAGCCGCTTCTTGGTCTTCGCGACCAGACCGGGCGCGATGTCGTTGTCGCGATCCAGCTCGACCGTCGTGTTCTTCTTGCGCCCCATCGGACCCGCCTATTCCGCCGATTCGCTCCGCGCCGCAGCGTCTGCCGCGGGCGTGCCTGCTCTGTTCTTCTCGACCCACCCGGCGATGTTCCGCTGAGGTGCGACAGTCATCGCGAGGGCACCGGCGGGGACGTCCTTGCGGACGACGGCTCCGGCGCCGGTCTTCGCGCCGGCACCCAGCCTAACGGGCGCGACGAGCACCGTGTGCGAGCCGGTGTGCACCTCGTCGCCGATCTCGGTGCGGTGCTTGTTCACGTCGTCGTAGTTGGCGGTGATGGTGCTCGCGCCCAGGTTCACGCCGCGCCCCACCGTGGCGTCGCCGACGTAGGACAGGTGCGGGACCTTGGACCCCTCGCCGATCTCGGCGTTCTTGGTCTCGACGTAGGCGCCGATCTTGCCGCCGTCACCCAGACGCGTGCCCGCGCGCAGGTACGAGAACGGGCCGACGGTCGCGCCGGCGCCGATCACGGCCAGCGTCGCCTCGGAGCGGCGCACCTCGGCGCCCTCCCCCACCTCGGTGCTGACCAGCGTGGTGTCGGGGCCGATCGTCGCGCCGCTCGCGACCGTGCTGGCGCGCAGGATGTGCGTGTTCGGCAGGACCGTGACGTCGGGCGCGAGGGTCGCGTCGTCGTCGATCCACGTCGTCGCCGGATCCTGGATCGTGACGCCCTCGAGCTGCCAGCGGCGGACGATCCGCTGGTTCAGCAGACGCCCCACCTCGGCCAGCTGCGCACGGTCGTTCACGCCGTAGGTCACGGTGACGTCGGACACGACCGATGCCGCGATGCGCGCACCGTCCCGGCGCAGCAGACCGGGCACGTCCGTGAGGTACATCTCGCCCTGCGCGTTGTCGACGCCGACGGCGGGGAGGTATTCGCGGAGCACCGCGGCGCGGAACACGTACATCCCGGCGTTGATCTCCTGGATCGCGGCCTCGTCGGCGTCCGCGTCCTTCTGCTCGACGATGCGGTCCACGTCGCCGCGCGCGTCGCGGACGATGCGGCCGTACCCGGTCGGGTCGGCGACCACCGCGGTCATCAGTGTCGCCGCGACGTCCGCCGCCCTGTGCTCGGCCACGAACGCGCTGAGCGTTTCGGCGTCGGCGAGCGGGCAGTCGCCCGAGAGCACGAGCACGTCGCCGTCGAAGTCCGCGGGCAGGGCGTCCAGCGCCACCTGCACCGCACGACCGGTGCCGGGGACGTCGTCCTGGTCGACGAAGACCACGCCGGGATGGTCCGCGGCGAGCGCGGCGACGACCTGGTCGCGCTCGTGCCGCACCACGACCTCGATGTGATCGGCCTGCAGGCGCGCGGCGGTGGTCAGCACGTGGCCGACCAGCGGGCGGCCCGCGACCGGGTGCAGCACCTTCGGCAGTCGGGACTTCATGCGCGTGCCCTGCCCTGCGGCGAGGACGACGATGGCGAGTGTCTTCTCGGTCATGCTCCGCCGCCAGGACTCGAACCTGGACCGAACAGCTCCAAAGGCTGTCGTGCTGCCATTACACTACGGCGGACCGCGCACTCCCGGTCCCCGCGCCTGACGTCGGGCCGAGACCGAGGGCCGCCCCTCAAGTCTGCCATGCACGGCCGGTGTGATCGGGCCGGAACGGCCGCGGAACCTGTTCGCAACACGGCTCGGGCACGGTGAGGGCATGACGATCCTCATCGACCGCGTGCAGGCTGCGACACCCGAGCTGGCCGAGTTCCTCGCGGCGCACCTGCGCGACCTGGAGCCGACCGCTCCCCCGGAAAGCCGGCACGCACTCGGGCTGGACCGGTTGCTCCGTCCCGGCGTCCGCCTGTTCGCCGCCCGGGTGGACGACACGCTCGCCGGCACCGCCGCGCTGGCCGGGCTGGAGCCGGCGCACGAGGAGCTCAAGTCGATGCGGACCGCGCCGTCGCTGCGCGGTCGCGGTGTCGGATCCGCGCTCCTGGACGCCCTCGTGGCGGACGCCCGCGCCCGCGGGATCCGGCGGATCTCGCTGGAGACCGGCACCGCCGACCATTTCTGGGCGGCGCATCGGCTGTACGCGAAGGCAGGCTTCGACGAGTGCGAGCCGTTCGGCTCCTACATCGAGGATCCGCACAGCCTGTTCCTGTCGCTGCGCCTCGACCAGTTCCGCCCGACGGCGCCGTCGGGCCCGCGCCAGGGCGTCGTCGACAGCCCCGACGGAACGATTCCCGCAACCTGGTGACCGCGGCCGCCGCGCCCGCCGCCGCGCAACCGGTCCTGCCGTGGCCGGGATAATGGTGCGATGAGCAACGGGGACGAGCGCGCGGGCGACGAGGTCGACCGGATCGTCGCGGCGTGGAACACGCAGCGGCCGGATCTCGACTTCTCCCCGCTCGAGGTGCTCTCCCGGGTGGACCGGCTGTCGCGGCTGCTCGACCGCGCGCGACGCGACGTGTTCCGCCGCAGCGATCTCGAGACGTGGGAGTGGGACGTGCTGTCGGCCCTGCGCCGGGCCGGCGCCCCGTTCCAGCTCAGTCCCAAGCAGCTGCTGCAGCAGACGCTGGTCTCCAGCGGCACGATGACGAACCGGATCGATCGGCTGGTCGGGCGGCGCCTCGTCCGCCGCGAAGCGGATCCGGGTGACGGTCGCAGCGTGCTGGTCACGCTCACGGACGACGGACGCGTGCGCGTGGATGCCGCGATCACGCGGCTGGTCGACGCCGAGGCGACGCTGCTGGCCGCGCTCCCCCGGGCCGATCGCGAGCGCCTGGCCGCGCTGCTCCGCAAGCTCAGCCTGAGCTTCGGCGCCTGAGCCCCGGTCACGCCTCGGGATCGACGAGCACGACGACCTTGCCGGTCACCCGGCCGGTCTCGACGCGCTCCTGGGCCGCGGCGAGATCCTCGAACCGATACTCCGAGTCGAGATGCACGACCACCAGCCCCTCCTCCGCGAGCTCCGCGATCCGGGCCAGCTGTGCGCCGTCCGCCGCGACCAGGATCCTCCGGATCGGATCCGCGCCCCAGCCGGCGAGCGATGCCTCCTGCGCCGCAGAGAGGCCGGTGATCGTGACCACCGCGGTGCCGGGAGCGACCGCGGGGCGCGGCGGCAGTGCGTCGTCCACGGTGACGATCACCGCGTCCACCGGCGCAATGCCGTCGAGGGCCGCCTCGTCGCGGTAGTCGATGACGTGGTCCGCACCCCACCCTCGGACCAGGTCGTGCTTCGCCGGACTGGCCGTGGCGACGACCTGCGCGCCGCGGGCCTTCGCGAGCTGGATCGCGAAGTGCCCGACGCCTCCCGCGCCGCCGAGCACAAGCACCCGCTGCCCCTCCTCGACGCCGGCCGCGTCGAGCGCCTGCCACGCGGTGAGCGCGGCGAGCGGTGCCGCCCCGGCCTGCGCGTCGCTCCAGGTCGAAGGCGCGAGGGCCAGATCCGCAGCCGAGACGACCGCATACTCGGCGAGCGTGTGCGCCGCGTCGGGGAACGACGCCAGGGCGAAGACCCGGTCGCCCTGGACCCACCCCGAGACTCCGGCGCCGACCGCGTCGACCGTCCCCGCCACATCCCATCCCGGGCGATCCGAGTACCGGATCGGCCCGAAGTCACGGGCAGCCGCACGGATCTTCACATCGACCGGGTTGAGGCCGATGGCCGCCACACGCACCAAGATCTGCCCCGGCCCCGCGGCCGGAGCATCGACATCGTCGACGACGATGACCTCGGCGGCCGGCCCGGCCTCCGTGTATCTCGCTGCACGCATGATCGTCCGCCTCCCCGTGGTCAGACCTGCGCCGGAGTCCACTCGGACACGCTGCGGAGACGCTCCACCTCGTCGTCGGCGAGCTCCAGGCGCCCTCCGGCGAGCAGGTCGGGAACCTGCTCCGCCGTGCGGGCGCTGGCGATCGGCGCGACGACCGCGGGCTGGGCGCGCAGCCAGGCGAGGGCCGTCGCCGTGATCGAGACGCCGTGCGCGTCGCCGACCTCCTCGAGAGCGTCGATGATGCGCAGGCCGTGCGCGGTGGCGTACTTCGCGGCGCCCGCGGCACGCGGCGAGTTCTGTCCCGCCATGTCCGTCGACCGGTACTTCCCGGTGAGGAAGCCGCTCGCGAGGGCGTAGTACGGCACGAGCCCCAGCCCGAACTCCCTCGCGACGGGGATGATCGACTGCTCGACGTCGTTGCGATGCACGAGGTTGTAGTGCGGCTGCACCGCCACCGGCACGGCGGCACCCGTGGACCGGGCGATCCGGATCCATTCGCGGATGCGCTCGGCGGAGTAGTTCGACACGGCGATGTTGCGGACCAGACCGTCCGCGACGAGGTCCCCGAAGGCCGCGACGGTCTCCTCGAGCGGCACCGTCTCGTCATCGAAGTGGGCGTAATAGAGGTCGATCGCGTCCACCCCGAGCCGCCCGAGCGACGCCTCCGCGGCCCGTCGCACGTTCGCGGCGGACAGACCGCGGAACTGCGGATGCTGGCTCACCTTGGTCGCGACCACGAGCCCCTCGGGACGGCGCGAGGCGAGCCACTCGCCGATGATCGCCTCGCTCTCTCCACCGCTGTTGCCCGGCACCCAGGCGCTGTACACGTCGGCGGTGTCGATGAAGTTCCCGCCCCCTGCCACGAACGCGTCGAGCACGGCGAACGACGCGTCGCGGTCGGCCGTCCAGCCGAACACGTTGCCGCCGAGCGAGAGCGGGAAGACGGACAGGTCACTGGATCCGAGGCGAGTCATATCCGGCGCAACCGCCGACCCGCGCGGACTATTTCCCCGTTTCCGATCAGGTCGCGGCCCGGCCGTGGCCAGCCGGCGACCGATTCCTCCATATCGTGGACATGCGACATCCATGAACAGGAGGCGGAATGCGGATCGCAGTGGCAGGCGGAACAGGACGGATCGGGCGGCTGGTCGTGCGGGAGATCGAGCGGCGCGGTCACGAGGCGGTGTCGCTGAGCCGGGGGGAAGGCGCCGATCTGCGCACTCGCGAGGGGCTCGCGGACGCGCTGCGCGGCGCTGACGCGGTCATCGACGTGACGAACCCGTCGGTCGCCACCGTGGCGGAGGCCGAGGAGACGTTCGCCGCGATCACGGGGAACCTGCTGGCAGCCGAGCGCTCGGCCGGAGTCGGCCATCACGTCGCACTCTCGATCACCGCGCTCGACGCCGTCGACGGGAACCCGCACTACTTCGGCAAGCGGGAACAGGAACGCGCCATCCGCGCCGGCGGCGGGCCCTACTCGATCCTGCGTGCGACCCAGTTCCACGACTTCCCGGGGATGATCGCCGACTGGGCGACCGAGGACGGGGAGTCCCTCGTCCCGCCTCTGCTGCTGCAGCCGATCGCACCGCTGGACGTCGCCGTCGCTCTCGTCGAGATCGCGCTGGCCGCTCCGCAGAACGGCACGAGCGAGATCGCCGGTCCGCGCACCGAGATCGCCGGTCCGCGCACCGAGGACGCCGTCGACATGGCCCGGCGCACCTTCGCAGCGCGGGGGGACGACCGGCGGATCAGGGCGGCCTGGCGCGGCTCGGCGATGAGCGTGGAGTTCGCGGGCGAGGTGCTCCTGCCCGGCGAGGGAGCACGCCTCGCCCTCACCTCGTTCGACGATTGGCTCGCCTCCGGCGCGGCCTGACCTCGGTCGGCCGCCGACGGGGCGTGCGGCCGGCAGGCTACAGCCGGTAGACGCGCCGGCCGTTCTCCGCGCCGATCATCTCGAACACCCGGCAGGCGTCCACCTCGCTCCACTCGCCCTCGCGCACCCACCGGGCGAGGGCTGCGGCCATGCCGCGCCGCCACAGGATCGACCCGACGAGGTGCAGCTCGGGCAGCCCGAAGGCGTCCGACGAATAGAGCTGCTTCGCGAACGGGGCCACCTCGAGCGATTCCGCGATCAGCTGGCGGCTCTGCGCGCCCAGATAGTTCACGCCGAGCCCGACGTCGAAGTAGACGTTGTCGAAGGCCTGCGCCAGGTAGCCCGCCTCGCGGTGGTACGGGTAGCAGTGCAGCAGGGTCACGGGCGTGCGCTGCACCTCGGGTCCCTGCCCGTTCATCCAGCGCAGCAGCGGGAGCAGCAGCATCGGGTTCGTCCGGTGCAGATCCAGGTCGCGGTCGCCGAAGCCCACGTGCACCTGCAGCGGAAGGCCGAGCGCGACCGCCGCGTGCACGACGAACGCCTCGAGGATCGGATCCGCCAGCCGCGGCCGCTCCTGCGCCTGCGCCGCCCAGCGCCCCACGGCCGCCGCCACGGCGTCGTCCGCGGGCGGCGTCCAGTCGATGTCGAACCCGACGCGGTAGGCGACGATCGTCTTGAAGCCCTTGGCGTGCTCGGCCGCGTCCGCGATCGCGGCGCGGAACGCCTCCGCGAAATCGTCCGGTGCCGTGCCCGCCGCGAGCAGCGACTCGGCCACCAGCTCGAGGCGCACGATCTCGCTGGCGGATCCGCCCGACTCCTCCGCCATCGCGGCGAGGTCGGTGATCGGCCGCAGGCTGAAGCCGGTGTCCATCACCCAGTGCTCCACGCCGGCGCGCGGCAGCAGCAGCCGGTCCAGCTCCGCCGGGGCGAGCGCGCTCCGCGCCGCCCAGTACTCGTCCGCCGGAGCGTGCCGCTCGAGCCCGAGCAGCGGCGCGCACCAACGGCGGAACGCGAAACCCGGCTGCGAGTCGAACTGCGTCATGAACGCCGGGATCGGGTCGGTGGACGCCTCGTTGAACGATTCCTCGAACGCAGCGCGGTCGATGGGGTCGGCATAGCAGCCGTGCACGTGGTGGTCGATCAGGGCGAACGACTCCACGGTCTCGGCCAGGCGGGCGGGGATCCCGTCCAGCCCCTCCAGCATGCCCTCACCAGCCGGCATACGCCTGCACCTCCTCGTCGCTCACGCGGCCAGCGATCGCGTCGCTGATCGCCCGATCGAGGATATCCACGGCCCGGTCGATCTCGTCGTCGGTGATGATCAGCGGCGGAGTGATCTCCAGCACGTTGCCGCCGACGTGGAAGACGACGGCGCCGAGCTGCCAGGCCCGGTACACGACGCGCCGCGCCAGCTCGCCGTCGGGCTCGCGCCGGACGCGATCGCGCACGAGCTCCACCCCGATCGTGAGGCCGCGGCCGCGGACGTCGCCGATCCGCTCCGCCGAGCGCCCGTCGTCCACACCGTCGCCCGCCGCCAGCCGGAGCAGGCCCGCGCGCAGCCGCGCGCCGGCGCGGTCCGCGCGATCCGCCAGCCCGTCCTGCACGATCGTGCGCAGCACGGCGCGGCCCGCCGCGGTGCACACCGGGTTGCCGGCCGTGGTCAGCAGAGCCGATCCAGCAGGATGGTCGAGGATCGCGGCGGGCCCCACCGCGGCCGAAAGCGGCAGACCGCCGCCGAGCGCTTTGCCGAAGGTGACGACCTCTGGCACGACGCCGTCGTGCTGGAAGGCGTGCAGCAGACCGGTCCTGGCGAGGCCCACCTTCACCTCGTCGCACACGAGCGGGACGCCCGCCGCCCGGCACGCCTCGTGCACGGCCCGCAGGAAGCCGTCCGGCGGCACCACGAGCCCGCCGTCGGAGAGGATCGGCTCGATGATCAGGCACGCCGCCCGGTGCGTCGTGAGCGCCCTGCGGATCGCCGCGAGCGAGGCGGCGACATCCGCCTCGATCCCGTCAGGGCCCGGCCGGAACGGGTTCGGGTAGGGAACCAGCACCAGATCGGGATCACCGGAATGCCCGGCCTCGATCTGCTGCCCGGAGACGCCCATGGCCAGCCCGAGGCCGCCGTGATAGCCGCGCTCGAACGCGATCACCGTACGGCGCCCCGACGCGTGCCGGCAGGAGCGCAGGACCACGTCGTTCGCATCGGATCCCGCATGCCCGAGGTAGACGCGGCGCTCCCCGCCGCCCTCCGCGGACGGCACGAGCGCGAGCAGGTCCTCGGCGAGTCCGACCGAGTCGGGATGGATCGCGGACAGCCCGCCCGCCCCCGGCGCAGTGCGCACGGCCCGCGACACCGCCTCCACCACGGCGGGATGGCCGTGGCCGAGCCCCGTCGCCGTCCAGGTCGCCGACAGGTCGATCAGCTCGCGGCCCGCCGGGTCGACGAGGATCGCACCGCGGCCCTCGAGCACTTCGAGCGGGAAGAACCGCAGCTTCTCAGCCCCGGCGATCGCGCGGGCGTCGCGCTCCAGGAGCGAGAGCGTCATGCTTCGGACACCGGCCCGGTCGCGTGGATCGGATCGAGCTCCTTGCCCAATCCCGGCAGCTCCAGCTCTCGGGCGAGCGAGGCCCCGACGCGCTTGGCGATGCGCGACGCGGCGAGTGCGAGGACCAGCCCGAGCGCGCACCAGAGCAGCGCCACGATGCCCGCCGCGGACGGATCCGTCGAGTCCTTGACGTTGAACCAGATCACGATCGCGATCACGGCGGCGCCGAGCACAGGAAGCACGGTGCCGAGCACCCGGCCTCCCCCGCCGTGCACGACGCGGAACCGGCGGTGGTTGACGAAGTACACCGCCGCCACCTCGACCATCAGGTACGCCACCATGAGGCACACGGTGCCGGCGATCGCGAAGTAGAAGTACGCGTCGATGGCCGCGTTGCCGGTGCCCATCACCGGCCAGCCCGTGACGGCGCAGATCAGCAGCGTGATCACGACGACCCCGAGCACGAGCCAGGCCGCGCGGCGCGGTCCGCCCTTGGGGTGCAGCACGCCGAGCGCGCGGGGGCCGAAACCGTCGCGGGCGAAGGCGTAGAGCATGCGGCTCGCGGTCGCGACCGTCGCCATGTGCGATCCGAACGCCGCGCAGGTGGCGGTGAAGATCGCGATGACGCCGAACCACGGCCCGATGTACTGGGTGCCGAGGTCGCCGAGCGTGTTGCCGGAGGTGCCGAACGCCTTGAGCCCTGCCTTGTCGGTGCCGAACCCGATCGTCTCGGCGAACATCACCACGACGAACAGCACGCCGGTGATGATCAGAGTGCCGAACAGCGCGCGCGGGATGTTCCGCTTCGGGTTGTTCGTCTCCTCGCCGAGCGATGCGCAGGCTTCGAAGCCGGCCCAGGATAGGAACGCCGCGACGACGCCGGAGAGCACCTGACCGACGTCGACGCCCGTGAAGCTGAAGCTGGAGAGGTCGATCCCGGTGGCGGGCGCGCCGCCGTGCCCGAAGATCGCGATCACCAGCACGATCATCGCGACGATCCCGACGCCCTCGATCACGAGGAGCACCTTGGCGATCAGCGCCACGTCGCGCCCGGCGAGGAGGAAGGATCCGACCGCGCCGACGATCATGATGACCGGCCACGGGAGCTGGAACGGGTGCGCCGCCCCCGGCTGGAAGGCGGCGATCAGTGCGTTCGCGAACGCCGCTGTGAGCGCCAGCGTGCCGATCGAGAACCCGACGTAGGCGCCCAGCATGGCCCAGCCGGCGAAGAATCCGGTGCGCGGGCCGATCGTGCCGCCGATCAGACCGTAGGCGGAGCCGGCGTGGTTGAGATGCCGGGTGAGGCGCATGAAGCCGTAGCCCACGAGGGCGACTCCGATCGCGCCGATGACGAAGACGAGCGGCACGGACTTGCCGACGATCGCGACCAGGCCCTGTCCGTTGCCGGACATCGCGAGGGTCGGGCCGACCGTGGCCAGAGACAAAGCGAGCGCGGCCCACAGGGGCAGGGCGCGGCGGGGCGCGGAGCCGGGAGCGCCGGACGGCTTTGCGGGGGATGCGGTGGCGGACATTCGGGTCTCCTCCATTGGGGACGGATGCAGCGGGGTAGGGGCCGAGACCGGGTGGTCAGCTCCAGGCGAGGCGGAGCGCGCCGGTGATCTCGTCGGGTGAGGAGCCGGCGAAGACGTCGAGCTCGTGGCGGCGCACGGCGACCGCGCCCGCCACGATGGCCGGGCTGAACAGCGCCGCGGCGAGGGCCGAGGAGGCCAGCCGGTCCAGCGCCGCGGAGGGTTCGGCGTCGAGGCGGAGCCGCGCGAAGTCCTCGGTCTCGGCGGGGTCTCCTTCGACCTCCTCCGGCAGCGGCAGGGAGCGCTCGATCCCGCTCAGTGCGGATCCGAGGAACGCGGTGGCCGCGAGATACAGATTCGCGCTGGGGTCGACGATCTTGAGCTCGAGGTTCGCGCCGTGCGGATTGCCGGGCGTCGCGGCGAGGAAGCGCAGCGCGGCCTCGCGGTTCTCCAGCCCCCAGCACACGGCGGCGCCGGACCAGGACCCGGGCTTGAGGCGCAGCGACGAGACGATGGATCCCGCGTAGATCGCGAGCAACTCGGACAGTCCGTCGAGCACGCCGCCGATCGCGCTGCCGCCCTCGGGAGCGATGCCGTGCGGGCCGTCGCCCGTGCCGAACAGGTTGCGTCCGTCGCGGGCGAGGGAGAGGTGCAGGTGCATGCCGTTCCCGGATCCGCCGGCGAACGTCAGCGGGGAGAAGGACGGCGCCAGGCCGTGCCGGGCGGCGACCAGGCCGATCAGTATCCGGGCGAGCACCGCGGTGTCGGCCATCTCGACCGGCGGCAGCGGCGCGAGCGACACCTCGAACTGGTCCGTGCCGTACTCGGCGTGGATCTGCTCGGTGCCGACGTGCGCCTCCTCGAGAGTGCGCGTGAGGTCGGCGAGGAACTCGCGGCGCGCCACGACCGAGCGCATCCCGTACGCCGCCCACGACGTCTGCTCGAGCGCGGCGCCGTCCGCGGCGACGAGCGTGAACTCGAGCTCGGCCCCCATCAGCGCGGACAGCCCCGCCGCGCCCACGCGCTCCTCGAGGTCGATGAGCCGTCCGCGCGCGCAGAGCGCCGAGCGCTCCCCGCTCTGCTCGTGGTAGCCGGTCGGCCCCCACGCCATGCCATCGCCGATCGGGCGCACCCGATCGGGGTCGATGCGGAGGCGGAGGTCACCGGCGACGCCGATCCCGTCCGTGAACGCGATTCCGTTGTCGGCGCAGAACACCACCCACGAGGGCGACGCCCCCATCCCGGACGTCGCGAAGCTCGGCAGCCGGCGCACCGGGACCCCCTTGCTCCTGGTCACGCCGGCGAAGTCGAGCGCAGTGCCGACCAGCAGGTCGACTCCGCCGTCGTGGAGCGCGCGGGCGAGAGCGTCGAGGTCTCGGTCGGTCGGTTCGCCGGCAGTCACAGAGTCGTCCCTTCGTCGGGTCACATCGTCGTGGTCACATCGTCGTGGTCACGTCGTCGTGGTCACGTCGTCGTGCGGCACGATCGTTCCCGCGATGGAAACGATATGCCTGTTACAGTGTTACACATATTGCAGAATCTGTTACGTTTGAGTCAAGAAGAACGTCAAGAACAACTCTGAACGAACGGCCGCACCGACGAGGGGTCCGGCCGCGCCAGGACGCGGAGGTCCCCATGTGCCGTCTGTTCGCCTACGTCTCCCCTGACACGTCGACGACCGACCAGGAGCTCGGCGAGGACGGCATCGAGAGCTTCCTGTCCCTCGCCCGACTGCACGGCGACGGGTGGGGCTGGGCCGGGATCGCCCACGCCGGCGACAGGCCTGAGATCCACAAGTCCCCGCTGTCCGCGGCCGCGGATCCCGACTTCCGTCGCACGATCGCCACGCCGGGGCATGCCGCGATGATGCATCTGCGCTGGGCGACGCTCGGGCTGCCCGTCGAGCTGTGCAATGCGCATCCGTTCCGCGCCGGCGACGTCTCCTTCGAGCACAACGGATCCCTCAAGCCGATCGAGCGCGTCCGCGCAATGCTCTCCCCGACGGCTCTCGCGCGGATGACCGGCGAGACCGACAGCGAGATGTACTTCGCGCTCATCCAGGAGCAGCTCGCGACCGGGCTGAGCCTCCCGGAGGCGACCGCCCAGGTGGCGCGCCGGCTGCGCGCGGCGTTCCCGCTGGCGAGCCTCAACGCGATCCTGCTCGACCGCGCGCACCTGGTCGCCGTGCACGCCAGCGCGCGCAGCGTGCTGCCGAAGGAGGACGTCGACGAGATCACCGAGCTGGGCGGCCTGCCGGACGAGCACAACGAGGACTACTTCGCGCTGCGCTGGAAGCGCTCCGCCGACGGCACCGTCATGATCAGCTCGACCGGTGTGGCCGGCACGGGCTGGCAGACCCTGCCGCCCGAGTCGGTCACGACCGTGCGCCTGGATGACCGCACGATGCGCACCGAGGCGCTCGGCACGGAGGCCGCGTTCGCCGTCGTGACAGACTGAGCGCCATGGCCGAACACGAGACGCTCTCCGACCTCGTCGAGGCGTCGCTGCCCGCGCTCAGCCGAGCGGGGCGACAGGTCGGGAGAGTGCTGCTCGCGGACTATCCGAGCGCCGGGCTGTCCACTGTCGCCGATCTCGCCGGGCGCGCCGGAGTGAGCCCGCCCACCGTGCTGCGGTTCGCACAGAGCCTCGGCTTCGGCGGGTTCACCGAGTTCCAGCGCGCGCTGCGGGAGGAGCTGACCCGGCGGTCCTCCGGGCCGCTGGTGCGGCTGAGCGCCCCCGCGGAGGCAGGCACGCCGCGTGAGGTCGTGGTGCGCGACACCACCGCCCAGGCCGAGCGCACGATCGCCTCGTTCGCGCGGATCCCCGACGCCTCCTACGCCGCGGCGGTCGCGCTGCTCTCCGATCCGTCGCGGCGGATCCTGCTCACCGGCGGGCGCTTCACGTACCTCGCCGCGTACCACCTCGGCACCCATCTGCAGGAGCTGCGGCCGGGTGTGCGGATGTTCAACGATCCCGCCGGTCACGACCTCGGCGCGGTCGTGGACATGGCCCAGCGCGACGTGCTCGTGCTCTTCGACTTCCACCGCTACCAGCGCAGTGCGACCGAGCTGGCGCTCGCGGCGAAGCGGCGCGGCGCCGCGCTCCTGCTCATCACCGACGGCCTGGAGTGTCCGATCGCGCCCCGCGCCGACGTCGTGCTCGACGTCGCGAGCTCCACCGAGCACGCCTTCCAGAGCGACTCGGCCGCGTTCGTGCTCAACGAGCAGCTGCTCAATCTGGTGCTCGAGCGGATCGGCGAGCCGGCGCACACCCGCCTCGCACTGTGGGAGCGCATGCGCGAGGACGAGCTGCTGTCCTGATCCGCGGCGGAGCGCCGATCGCCGACGGTCGGACCGAGGGCGCCCGGCCGGACCGAGGGCGCCCCGGCGACTCAGCCGATCGCGGCGAGCGCCCCGGCGCGCATGCCTGCCTGAGCCGGGTTCTCCACGACCACGCGCACGCCGTCCACGAGCGGGTCCACCGCACCGCGCACGTAGCCGCCCGGGGTGGCGGCGATGGCGCGCAGGAAGTCGATCGTCTCGGCGTTCACCACCTCGCCGGGGATCAGGTTCGGGATTCCCGGGGGGTACGCCGCGAGCGAGTCGGCGGAGATCCGGCCGACGGCGGCGAACGCCGGGACGACCTCGGTGTGCGCGAAGGCGGCGTCGCGCGGCCGCATCACCCCGGGACCGGGGGTGGGCAGCGACACGGATCCGCCCACGGGCCTGGCGGCGAGGTCGCCTACCGGCTGCAGCGCCTCGAGCGCCGCGACGAAGCGGGCCGCGTCCGGCGTCGTCCCAGGCCCGACGAACGCCACGATGCAGGATCCCGTGGAGATCTCGGTGACGATGCCGGCCGTGCGGATGAGCTCCTCGCGCACCGCGTGCCCGTCCAGGCCCGCCGCGGCCACGTCGATCGAGACGCGGAGCGGATCGTGGTCGACGATGTCCTCGAAAGCGCCGAACCCGTCGCTGACGATCGGGAAGCGGCCGGTCGCGCGCACCGCGTCGCGCAGCTCCGCCGCGGCGGCGAGCGACGCCGCGATGCGGTCGTGGCCGTCCTCGAGGGTCGCGCGGGCGAGGTCGAGCGAGGCCAGCAGCAGTGAGCTCGCGCTGGTGGACTGGGTGAAGGTGAACCCGCGGTCGATGAGCGGCTCGAGCTGCTCGGCGTACGGACCGTGCGCGAGGTGCAGCATGGCGGACTGGGTCAGGCTGCCGCCCATCTTGTGCGTCGACGAGACGACGAGGTCGGCGCCGAGCGCGATCGGGTTGGCCGGGAGCTCGGGGTGGAAGCCGAAGTGCGCACCCCAGGCGGCGTCGACGACGAGCGGGATGTCGGCCTCGTGGCACACCCGGGCGATGCCCTCGATGTCGGCCACGGCGCCGAAGTAGCTCGGGCTGATGACGTAGGCGGCCTTGGCCTTCGTGTGCTGCAGCGCCTCGCGCATCGCGGCAGGGGTGACGCCGTGGTTGATGCCGTGCTGCGCGTCGATCGTAGGCTGCACGAACCGCGGCTCGAGACCGCCGAGGATGATGCCGTCGAAGAAGCTGGAGTGCGCGCTGCGCTGTGCGACGACCGTCTCATCGGGGGTGCGGAAGGCGGACAGCGCGAGTGCGGCCATCCGGTTCGCCTCCGACGCGCCGTTCGTGAGGAACCAGGTCCGCCGGGCGCCCCACGCGCGCGCGGCGGCCTCGCGGGCCTGCTCGAGCGGGTTCTCTGCGCCCTTGTCGATGCCGTCGAGCAGAGGCTCGACGTCGTAGCGCAGCACGTCCTCGCCGAAGAACTCGGCGAGCAGCGGCGCGGCGGCGGGATCCGCGCCGTGCCCGGGCACGTTCAGTCGCTGCAGGTCTCGTGCGGCGAAGCGGCGGATGGCGTCTGCATAAGGAGTGTTCGGGGTCACCCTTCGATCTTCCCGGGGAGGGCTACCATGAGGAAGAGAGACATATCCCGATTCATCCATACGCACTATGGAGGCACCGTGCTCGATCTCCGCCAGCTCCGCGCCCTCAGGGCGGTCGCCGAGCACGGTTCCATCCTGCGCGCCGCCGGCGCGCTGCAGTGGAGCCAGCCCACGGTCACTCATCACCTCCGCGGCCTGGGACGGGTGCTCGGCGCCGAGGTCGTGACGAGCGGATCGGACGGCACCCGCCTCACCGCCGCCGGCGAGGCCATGCTCCCGCACGCGACCGCGATCCTGGACCGCGCCGACCGTGCCGTCGACGAGATGCGGTCGCTGATCGCCGCGTCGCGGCGGCGGATCGCGATCGGCGTGTTCCCCTCCGCGGGGGCGCGGCTGCTCCCCTCCGTGGTGCGCGACCTGCGGGCCGCCGGCTTCGACCCGGACGTCACGGAGGCGGAGCTCGATCCGCTCATGGCGGCGATCACCGGGTTGCGCCTCGACGCCGCGATCGTCTACGACGCCCCCGGCCGGCCCACGGTCCTCCCGCCCGGCTTCCGGATGATCCCGGTCCGGCAGGAGCATCTGTCCGTGATCGTGCCGGCCGGGCACCGGCTCGCCGGGCGCGACGACACCGTCCTCGCCGATCTGCGCGACGAGCACTGGGTGGCCGGCGCCACGGCCAGCGACCCGGTGGACGCCGCACTGCGCGCCGCGGCCGAGAGCGCCGGGTTCACACCCCGGATCGCGATGCGCAGCGACGACTACGCGGTCGTCGCCGCCTACGTCGCCGCGGGCATCGGCGTGGCCCTGGTGCCGCAGCTCGCGCTGCCCGTGCACCTGGACACCATCACCACGATCCCCCTCCACGACGCGGTGTTCGAGCGCCGGATCTTCCTGGTCACCGCCCCGACCGTGGACGCGGCAGCCCGGCGCGCGCTGGAGAGCTCGCTGCGCGGCCCGTTCGGCCCCTGAACGCGTGTGGCGGGCGGCCCGCGTAGGCTGGTGCGAATGGGCATGCCCTCCCCTCTCCCCGTGCGCGACGGCGTCGGCGCGACGCGGCTGCGCGTCCCCGCGGTAGGTCCCTGGGACAGCGTCGGCGCCTACATGGCCGAGCGGTTCTTCCACCTCGATCCCGAGCGTCTGTTCGGCCGGTTCGACCGCGGCGAGATCGTGGCGACCGACGGCTCCGTCCTCACCCGGCAGACCCCGCTCGGCGTGCACGACTTCGTCTGGTACTACCGCGAGCCTCCGGTGGAGAAGCAGATCCCGTTCGACGTGCACGTGCTGCACCAGGACGACGATCTCGTGGTGGTCGACAAGCCGCACTTCCTGCCGACGACGCCCGGCGGCAAGTACCTGCAGAACTCGGCGCTGGTGCGGCTGCGCAACGCGCTCGGAAACCCCGACCTGACGCCGATCCATCGCCTGGATCGCGCCACGGCCGGACTGCTGATGTTCTCCGCCCGCCCCGCGACCAGGGGCGCGTATCAGCTGCTGTTCGAGCGGCGTCAGGTGGAGAAGGTGTACGAGGCGGTGTCTCCGCTGCCGAAGGACTGGGATCCGCAGGCGCCCGCGCTCGGCGGCTCCCCCTTCCCACTCGTGCACCGCAACCACATCGTGAAGCTCCGGGGCAACGTGTGCGTGCAGGTGGATCCGGATCGGGAGCCGAACGCGGAGACGCTGATCGAGCTGATCGGGTTCGACGAGCGGGTGCTGCACACGCTGCTGCGCCCGCACTCCGGTCGCATGCATCAGCTGCGCGTGCACCTCGCCGAGCGCGGCGCCGGGATCCTGAACGACGGCTTCTACCCCGAACTGCTGCCCGAGACGCCCGACGACTTCGACCGTCCGCTGCAGCTGCTCGCCCGCGAGCTGCGGTTCACGGATCCGCTCACCGGAGCGCCGCGCGAGTTCTTCACGCGGCTGACGCTGCGGGAGGCGCCTGGGCCCGACGCCGCGCGCCGCGGCTGATCCCTAGTCGAAGTCCTCGAGCCCCTGCAGCCGCAGCTGCTCGAGGTCCAGCCGGGCCGAGATCCGCCGCACCACGAGGTCGTCGACGGTGCCGGAGCGGCGCAGTCCGAGCAGCACCTCCCGCTTGCGGTCGAGCAGCGCGAGCTTGAGCCGGCTGAACTCCTCGTGACGGATCAGCGGCGAGCGCTGCATCACGTCGACATCCTCCGAGGTCGCGATCATCTGCAGCGTCGCGCCCTCGACGAGCCGGCGCGGACCGGCTCCGCCCGATCCGTCGCTCTCCAGGCCGCCCGCATCCGCGTCCTCGTCGTCGGGCTCCGGCTGGGTGCCGGCGGCGAGCGGATCCGGATGGTCGAGCAGCGCGTCCAGCGCCTGCACCTCGGCGTCCACGAGCGCCTGCTCGCGGGCCAGGGTGCGTGCGTTGGTGTACTCGAGCATCTGGTAGCCCTCGAAGCGCACCCGGTCGCGCACCTCCTCGCTCACCCGGTGCTCCGCCGCGAGGTCGTCGAGCGCGGCGAGGGCCGCTCCCGAGATCGTGCGCTCGGCCAGCTCGTACTCCTCGATCTCGCCCCGGTCGATCGGGATCCGCGCCCAGCGCACGATCGCGGGCAGCATCATGCCCTGCACGAGCAGGCTGAGCAGGATCACGCCCGCGGTGACGAACACGACCTCGTCGCGGCCGTCCAGCGCTCCCCCGGCGACGGCGCCGGCGGGCACCGAGAGCGCGATCGCGAGCGACACGGCGCCGCGCATCCCGGCGAACGTGCTGAGCACCCGGGAGCGGGCGCGCACCCCGCGTGGCGGGCGCGGGCCGGAGCGCCCGTAGAAGGGCACGCTCAGCAGCTGGAACAGGTAGCGCACGACGAGCAGCACCGCCCAGACCGCGAGCGTGACCAGCACCAGGCGCCCGATCGACGCGGCGGAGATCTGGTGCACGACGTACTGCACCTCGAGCCCGATCAGCACGAACAGCGCGCCGTTGAGCAGGAACACGCCGAACGGCCAGGCCGCCTCGGCCTGACGGCGGGACTGCGCGGTGGTCACCCGCGGCGACACGTAGGCGATGATCACGCCGGCCACCACGACCGCGAGCACGCCGGAGGCGCCGATCAGCTCCGCCAGCAGGAAGGCCGTGAACGGGATCAGCAGCAGGGCCGTGTTGATCACGATCGTCGAGCTGATCGCGCGCAGCAGCAGGTAGCCGAGCGCCGCGACGGCGATCCCGGCGACGATCCCGCCCGCGTAGGACACCACGACGCTCCAGGTCACGTTCAGGGGCGTCACATGCCCGCCGGCCGCGAGCGAGATGCCGATCGCGTACAGCACGAGCGCGGTGCCGTCGTTCGTCAGGCTCTCCGCCTTCAGCTTCATGAACATGCGCCGCGGCAGCATCCGGCCGAGGGCGGCGACGGCCGTGGCGTCCGGCGGTGCCACGGCAGCGCCGAGGATCAGGGCCGTCTCCCACGGCAGCCCGAACAGCAGGCCGATGCCGGCGACCGCGAACGCGGAGGCGACGACGAGCAGCGTGCTCATCGGCAGGATGTAGCGGAAGTCGCGGCGGATCGAGCGCAGCGACGTGGTCAGGCTCTCCCAGAACAGCATCACCGGGAGGAACAGCAGCAGCACCGTCTCCGGCGGCAGCTGGATCTCGCGCAGCGCGGGCACGAAGCCGAGCGCGAGGCCCAGGACGACCAGCACCAGGGGCAGCGCGAGCCGCACCCGCGGCGCGAGCAGGGCGCCCACGAGGATCGTGAGCCCCAGCAGCACCGTGACCTCGAGACCTTCCATGTGCGCCTCCTGAGCTGGCCGCTGCGACCGGCGTCCGCCGGCCCGCCCAGGGCACAGCACCGCCTGACAACAGGGTATTCCCTGCGGGCGGGGACGGACGCTACAGCACCTGCGAGAGGAACCGCTGCAGGCGGTCGCTCTCCGGGTTCTCGAAGATGTGCTCGGGTGCGCCCGCCTCGACGACGCGACCGCGATCCATGAACAGCACCTGCTGCGACACCGAGCGGGCGAAGCCCATTTCGTGCGTGACGACCAGCATCGTCATGCCCTCGGCCGCGAGGTCGGCCATGGTCGCGAGCACGCCCTTGACGAGCTCGGGATCCAGCGCGGAGGTCGACTCGTCGAAGAGCATCACCTCGGGATCCATCGCCAGGGCGCGGGCGATCGCGACGCGCTGCTGCTGACCGCCGCTGAGGTGCGCCGGGCGCACGTCGGCCTTGTGCGCGAGGCCCACGCGGCCGAGCTCCTGCAGCGCCCGCTCGGAGGCCGCGTCCTTCGACAGGCCCTTGAGCTTCACCAGGCCGAGCGTGATGTTCTCGCGCACGGTCTTGTGCGGGAACAGGTTGAAGTGCTGAAACACCATGCCGACGCGCTGCCGCAGCCGGTCGGGGTTGTCGCCGAGCACGGAGCGGCCGTCGAGCAGCACGTCTCCGGAGTCCGGCTCGATCAGCCGGTTCACGGTGCGCAGCAGGGTCGACTTCCCGGATCCGGACGGGCCGATGATGCACGCCGCGGTTCCCGCGGGCACGTCCAGGTCCACGCCGCGCAGCACCTGGTTGCTCCCGAAGGCGAGCCGGAGGTCGCGCGTCGCGACGCTCACGCCATGGCTGTGGACCGGAGCCGCGGTCTCGGTGCTCATCGGGTCTCCCCCTCGGTGTCTGCGGCCGTCCCGACCGGGCCACCCGCGGCGATCGCCAGCTCCACGTCGAAGTCGTCGGCGTCGGGATCGACTGCGTCCACTCGGCGCCCGTCCCTCAGTCGCTTGTCGATCGCGTTCACGACGTGCGTGAGCGGGACCGTGATCACCAGGTAGAAGAGACCGGCGAGCACGAGGGCGGACTGGTTGCCGGTGTTGGCGGCCGCGTCCTGACCGATCCGGAACAGCTCGCGCTGGTTCGCCATGAGACCCAGGAAGTAGATGAGCGAGGAGTCCTTGATCAGCGCGATGAACTGGTTCACGAGCGCGGGAAGCACCCGGCGCACGCCCTGCGGGATGACGACGAGCCGCATCGCGGCGGATCCCGAGAACCCGATCGCCCGCGCAGCCTCGGTCTGCCCCGCGTCGACGCTCTGGATGCCGGAGCGGAAGATCTCGCCGATGTAGGCGCTCGCGATGAGCCCGAGCGCGAGGATCCCGAACGGGTACGGGTTCGGCCCCCACACGAGCAGGCCGAACGGCGCGAAGCCGACGCCGATCAGCAGGATCGTGACGACCGCCGGCAGCCCGCGCAGCACGTCCGTGTAGACGCGCGCCGGCCAGCGCAGCCAGCGGTGGCGGGACAGTCCCGCCACCGCCAGCAGCATGCCGAGGACGGTGCCGAGGATCCCGGACGACACCGCCAGGATCAGCGTGTTCGGCAGCCCGATGGTCAGCAGCTCGGGAAGAGCCTGGAGCATCGCATCGAGGTCGAAGAACGTCGACCAGATCGTGTTCAGCGCGTCCACGCCCGCCCCGCTTCCGTGTTCAGAGTCCGCTCGCTTCCCGGCTCAGCTCACTTCTTCGCCGCGCCGCTGCCGGGCGCGAAGCCGGCGGGGATCTCGCGGCCCGGGTAGTACTGGTCCTCGAGCTTCTGCCAGGTGCCGTCGGCGATGACCTCGTCCAGGCCCTTGTTCAGCGCCTCGCGCAGCTTGTCGTTGCCCGGGGCGACCGCGAAGGCCATCCCGTTCTCGCTGAGCTTCTTCGCGACGGCGACGATCTTGCCGCCCGATTCGCCCGCGGTCTTCTCGCCGATCTCGGCGGGCGAGACCCAGGCGTCGGCAGTGCCCGTGCGCAGCTGGTTGAGCGCCGCGTTGTAGTCGGGCACGCGGACCGGGTCGAGGCCGTTGTGGGTCGCGTAGTCGTCTTGCACGGTGCCCTGCACGACCGCGACGCGCTTGCCCTTGAGCTGGTCGAACGAGGTGATCGACGAGCCCGCGGGCACCTCGAGGCCGAGGTAGCCGAAGTCGTACTTGTTGGTGAAGTCGACCGTCTTCTTGCGCGCGTCGGTGATCGTGATCGACGAGGATCCGACGTCGAACTTCTTGGTCTTGACCTGCGCGAGCAGCGAGCTGAACTCGGTGCCGACGAACTCGACCTTGAGGTCGAGCTTCTTCGCGACCGCGGTGAGCAGGTCGTTGTCGAAGCCGGTGAACTTCCCGTCCTTGAGGTAGACGTTCGGCGGGGCGTCCGTGAGCGTGCCGGTGCGCAGCACCCCGGGCTGGGCGAGGCCGTAGGGGTTGCCGTTCGCGGTGCTGCTCGCGCCGGTGCCGCCGCTGCAGGCGGTGAGGGCGAGCGCCACGGCGGCGACGGAGAGCGTGGCGAGCACGCGGGTGCGCAGGGTCATCTGTTCGGGTCCTTCAGTGTCGGCGGGGCGGATCCGCGCGGCGAATACTGCCTTCCAACCTACGAGAGCCCGGCGCCGCGGCCGGCTTGCGCGCGAAACACAAGGTCATGCGCTGCCGCGACGACTCCACTGGTCTTGCGCTTACCACGCGGCGCCCGCAGGCGGAAGACCGGCGGCCGCGGGGACCGTCCGCCGTAGCCTGCCGGCGAGCGGGGCCTCGCGATCCACAGGCCGCGAACGAGACCGAGCAAGGGGGATCGCCATGGGTGCGCGCAGAGTCACCGTCACGGGCGGCGACAGCGCCAACCTCACCGCGTGACCGGAGGGCGGGCGGTCCGGTCCGCCCCGTCCGCGGTCAGCCCAGCTGCTCGGTGAGCTCGAACCAGCGCAGTTCGAGCTCTTCGACCTCGGCCTCCTGCGCGGAGATCTCCTTCATCCGCTCGCCGAGGCCGGCGTAGTCGGACTGGTCGTGATCGGCGAGGGCGTGCTTGGCGCGGTCGATCTGCTGCGCGAGCTTCTGCATCCGCCGCTCGAGCGCGGCGATCTCCTTCTCCGCCGTGCGGCGGTCGGCGCCGTTCAGCGCGGGCTCCGCGGCCGCCGCGTGGGATGAGGCGGCCGCCCCCTTCGGCTGCGCCTGTTCCAGCGCGCGCAGTCGCAGGTACTCGTCCACTCCGCCCGGCAGATGCCGCAGCCGGCGGTCCAGGATCCCGTACTGCTGATCCGTGACCCGCTCCAGGAAGTAGCGGTCGTGGCTCACGACCAGGAGCGTGCCCGGCCACGAGTCGAGGAGATCCTCGATCGCGGCGAGCATGTCCGTGTCCATGTCGTTGGTGGGCTCGTCCAGGATCATCACGTTGGGCTGATCGAGCAGGACGAGCAGCAGCTGCAGCCGGCGCTGCTGGCCGCCGGAGAGGTCCTTCACCGGCGTGGACAGCTGCGCGGACGAGAACCCCAGACGCTCCAGCAGCTGCCCCGGCGTGAGCTCGGCCGTCTTGGATCCGGTGCCGAAGGTGTACGTCGTGCGCAGCCGGCCGATCACGATCCGCACAGGCTCGTCCCACACGTCCTGCAGCTCATCCATGCGCTGGGTGAGGGTGCGCACCTGCACGGTCTTGCCGTGCTTGACCCGGCCGCTCGTAGGCGCCAGAGTGCCAGCGACGAGGCTCAGCAGCGTCGACTTGCCGGCGCCGTTGACGCCGAGGATCCCGGTGCGCTCCCCCGGCGCCACGCGCCACTCGACATCGCGCAGCACCTCGCGCTCCGGCGTCGATCCGGATGCCGGGAACGTCACGCCGACGTCGATGAGGTCGACGACGTCCTTGCCGAGCCGCGACACCGCGAGCGACTGCAGCGCGATCCGGTCGCGGATCTCCGGCACGTCGGCGATGAGCTCGTTCGCCGCGTCGATGCGGAACCTCGGCTTCGACGTGCGCGCCGGGGCGCCGCGACGCAGCCACGCGAGCTCCTTGCGGGCCAGGTTCTGCCGCTTGGCCTCGGTCGCGGCGGCCATCCGGTCGCGCTCCACGCGCTGCAGGATGTACGCCGCGTAGCCGCCCTCGAACGGCTCCACGATCCGGTCGTGCACCTCCCAGGTCTCGGTGCACACCTCGTCCAGGAACCAGCGGTCGTGGGTGACGACCATGAGCGCGCCCTGGTTCGCCGGCCACCGCTTCTTCAGGTGCGCGGCGAGCCAGGTGATCGCCTCGACGTCGAGGTGGTTCGTCGGTTCGTCGAGCGCGAGGACGTCCCAGTCGCCGGCGAGCAGCTGCGCCAGCGCGACCCGGCGGCGCTGCCCGCCGGACAGGTCCGTGACGGGGGCGTCCCAGTCGAGGTCGCTCACGAGCCCTTCGATGACGTCCCGGACCTTCGGGTCGCCGGCCCACTCGTGCTCGGCGGTGTCGCCGACGATCGTGCGGCCCACGGTGAGCGCGTCGTCCAGCACGTCCGCCTGGTCGAGCACGCCGATCCTGGTCCCGCCGCGCACGGTGACCCGGCCCGCATCGGGCTCGAGCCTGCCCGACAGCATCGCGAGCAGGCTGGACTTGCCGTCGCCGTTGCGGCCGACGATGCCGATGCGATCGCCCTCCTCGATGCCGAGAGTGATCGAGTCGAAGACGATGCGGGTGGGGAACTCGAGGTGGAGGCCTTCGGCCCCGAGGAGATGTGCCATGTCGCCTCTCAGGGTAGTCGGGCTGCCTCCACGGATCCCTCGTGCGGAGCGCCGGGCACGAGGGCCGGCATCCCGGACCGCGGAGCCTGTGGACAAGGAGTAGAACATATCTTCGAAAACTGGTAGAATCGGAGCATGCCGAACACCCTTGACCCGCTCCTCGAAGCCATCGCGCTTCTCGAGCGGGCGTGGGCCGATGCGGAGAGCAGCTCCGACCTGTCGCGCCCGCAGCTGGTCGCGATGAACGAGGCGATCGGGCTGGTGCGCCGCCGACTCGAGGCGGTGCACGCAGAGGTCGCCGCCGGCATCGCTCACGAGTCACGCCGCGAACTCGGCCCGGAGAGCCTCGCCAGGCAGCAGGGCTTCCGCAACCCTGCGCTGCTGATCGCCACGACCACCGGGGCGTCGACGGGCGACGCAGCCCGCCTGGTCAAGGTCGGCGAGGCAACCGCCCCACGCACGAACCTGATCGGCGAGGGGCTGCCTGCGAAGCTCCCCCAGGTTCGCACCGCTCTCCGCGCAGGCCGGATCGGGGCGACCACGGCCGATCTGATCGTCACCTTCCTCGACCGGATCCTTCTGAAGATCGGTCGAGAGCGGGCCGGCGAAGTCGAACTTCTCCCGGTGGACAAGGCAGCGGGGCTGTCGGTCGACGAAGTGCGCAGGCTGATCACCCGGCTGGAGGCGCATCTGGATCCCGACGGCGTCGCGCCCCGCGAAGAGGAGCTTCGCGCGAAGGCGTCGATGACGATGTTCCAGCGCGACGGGATGCTGCACCTCTCGGCCGTCCTCGATCCGGAGCGCGCCGCGCCGGTGCAGGCGGCGATCCAGGGCTTTGTCTCGGCCGCCTTCGCGGCCAGGCGCGACGATCGCGACCTGCCGGCCTCCGACGCCGACCGCAGAACCCTGCCGCAGATCCAGGCCGACGCGCTCGTGCATCTCGCCGCCCATCTGCTCGGCTGTGCGAGCACCAGCCCGCTGGGCGGGGCGACCGTCGTGGTGCGCGTGAGCCTGGACGACCTGCAGACCGGGACGGGGTCCGGCCTCATCGACGGCATCGAACAGCCGGTCAGCATCGCCACCGTCCGGCGCATGGCCGCAGGCGGGGGGATCATCCCGTGGGTCTGCGGGGGCAAGGGCGAGATCCTCGATTGGGGCCGCAGAACGCGACTCTTCACGAAGGCCCAGCGCCTCGCGCTCGTGGAACGGGACGGAGGCTGCGCGAGATGCGGCCTGCCACCGGGGTTGACCAGGGCGCACCACATCCGCTGGTGGGCGAGAGACCACGGCCCCACCGATCTCTCCAACGGCGTGCTGCTGTGCGAGAGCTGCCACCACCTGATCCATGACGTCGGCTGGGAGATCCGGATCGACGGCACGGGAGTGCGCGCAAAGGTCTGGTTCATCCCTCCTTCGCACGTGGACCCGGACAGGACGCCTCGTCTCGGGGGCAGAGCGCGCACGGAGTCGCTCGCCGCCTGAAGCGCCGAGGCTTGCACTCCTCGGTTCACCGGCGTGCGACCCGACAGGCGAGGCGCGATCAGGCGGGCGCGATCAGGCCAGGCGCGATCAGACAAGCACGATCACGGCAGGCGCGATCAGGCCAGGCGCAGGTGCACGATGTCACCCGCGACGATGCGGTGCTCGGATCCCTCGGCGGTCACGATCAGGCAGCCGTCCTCGCCGAGGCGCGTCGCCTCGCCGACCAGGTCAGCGCCGCCGGGCAGCATCACCCGCACCGTCCGGCCGAGAGTGAGGCAACGCGCCGCGACGGCCTCGCGCAGCCCGCTCGCGACGGCGGATCCGCGCTCCTCCAGCCGGCTCACCCATCCGTCGAGACGGGCGAGGTAGCCGGCCACCAGCAGATCCGCATCCACATCGACGCCCTCGACGGCGAACGAGGTGGCGGTGTCGACGGGAAGCTGCTCCGCGGTCATCGCCGTGTTCACGCCGGAGCCGACGATCACGACGTCGGATCCGGTCGCCTCGGCCAGGATCCCGCAGATCTTCCGCTCCCCGACCAGCACGTCGTTCGGCCATTTCACACCCACGGTGCGCTCGGGCAGCTGGGCCGCGATCGTCTCGGCCATGGCGAGCCCCGCCGCCAGCGGGATCCAGCCCCGCTCCGAGATCGGGATCGCCGGGATCCGAAGCAGCACCGACAGCGCGAGCGCGGAGCCCGCCGGGGCGGTCCACACGCGGTCGAGCCGGCCCCGCCCGGCGACCTGGTCCTCGGTGAGGATCGCGGACAGGTGCGGCCAGCCCTCCTCGTCGTCCGCATGCGCGCGCAGATCGGCGTTGGTGGATCCGGTGGAGGCGAGGATCTCGAGGCGGGCGGCGGCTGCGGCGCTGTGCGGGAAGCTCATCGGGTCACCCTATCCGCGCCCGGATCGGGCTCGCCGGAGAGCGCGACGCGCGGAGGGTGCGCACAGAGGATCGCGGATCGGGTTGTGCCGAGCATCCAACGGCGGCAGAGGCCCCGGCGCTAGTGTGGAGACGTGACGGACACGCCTGACCTCTACACGACCGCCGGCAAGATCGCCGACCTCCGCGCCCGCTACGACGAGGCCGTCGTCTCGGCCGAGGGGAAGGCCAGGGAGAAGCAGCACGCCAAGGGCAAGATGACCGCCCGCGAGCGCATCGAGCTGCTCGTCGACGCCGGGAGCTTCGTCGAGTTCGACGAGTACGTGCGCCACCGCACGACCGCGTTCGGGATGGACAAGAACCGCCCCTACGGCGACTCCGTCGTCACCGGCGTGGGGACCATCAACGGCCGCACGGTCGCAGTGTACTCACAGGACTTCACCACGTTCGGCGGCTCGCTCGGCGAGGTCTCGGGCGACAAGATCATCAAGATCATGGAGTTCGCGCTGCGCAGCGGCGTGCCGATCATCGGCATCCTCGACTCCGGCGGCGCGCGCATCCAGGAGGGCGTGCTCGCGCTCAGCAAGTACGGCGAGATCTTCCGCGCGAACACCCGCTCCTCCGGAGTGATCCCGCAGATCTCGATCATCATGGGCCCGGCTGCGGGCGGCGCCGTGTACGGTCCCGCGCTGACCGACTTCGTGATCATGGTCGACAAGACCAGCCAGATGTTCGTGACCGGCCCCGACGTGATCAAGACCGTGACCGGCGAGGACGTCGGCATGGAGGAGCTCGGTGGCGCGTACACGCACAACACCCGCTCGGGCGTCGCGCACTACCTCGCCGAGGACGAGGACGACGCGATCGACTACGCGCGGACGCTGCTCGGGTTCCTGCCCGACAACAACATGGCCGAGCTGCCGTCGTACTCGACCGGCTTCGAGTTCGAGACGACCGACGCGGATCGCACCCTGAACGCGATCATCCCGGACTCCCCGAACCAGCCCTACGACATCCACACCGTGATCGCGCACGTCGTCGACGACGGCGAGTTCCTCGAGGTGCAGCCGCTGTTCGCCCCGAACATCGTGATCGGCTTCGGCCGCGTCGAGGGCCGCTCGGTCGGGATCATCGCGAACCAGCCCTCGCAGATGGCGGGGACGCTGAACATCGAGGCGGGCGAGAAGGCCAGCCGGTTCGTGCGCTTCTGCGACGCGTTCTCGATCCCGATCGTCACGCTCGTCGACGTGCCCGGCTACCTGCCCGGCACGGATCAGGAGTGGACCGGGGTGATCCGCCGCGGCGCGAAGCTCATCTACGCCTACGCCGAGGCCACCGTGCCGCTGGTCACCGTGATCCTGCGCAAGGCCTACGGCGGCGCCTACATCGTGATGGGCTCGAAGCAGCTCGGCGCCGACGTGAACCTGGCCTGGCCCACGGCCGAGATCGCCGTGATGGGCGGTCAGGGCGCCGTCAACATCCTCTACCGCGGCGAGATCAAGCGCGCCGAGGACGCCGGCGAGGACGTGGCGGCCGTGCGCACCCGTCTCGCCAACGAGTACACCTACAACGTCACCTCGCCGTTCCTCGCGGCCGAGCGGGGCGAGCTGGACGGGATCATCGAGCCGGCGAACACCCGCGTCTCGATCGCCAAGGCGCTGCGCGCGCTGCGCGGAAAGCGTGCCGAGCTGCCTCCGAAGAAGCACGGGAACATCCCGCTGTGAGCGGCGAGGAACCGGCCGAGCCGGTCGAGATCCAGGTGGTCCGCGGTACGGCGAACGAAGAGGAGCTGGCCGCGCTCATCGCCGTGCTGTCCGAGGCGTTCGTCGCCGAGGAGGCCGACGCGGTCGCCGCGGAGAAGCACGTGTCCGTCTGGGAGCGCAGCCGGCGCGGGCTGCGCGGCCCGCTGCGCCGCGACCTGCCCTGGGGACGCTTCTCGGGCTGACGACAGGCCCTTCGGGGCCCTCCGCGCGGGCATTTCTCCCCACGGTCCGGATTTGTCCCCCAAAATACCTACAGACACCGCGCTTGCGGCCCGGAAGACTCTTACTTGCAACGCTTCGCGTTCGGCCGGATCTCTGCCACAGGGTAGGCAGACGATCTCCGGTCTCTGCGGACGGTTTTCGGGTAACCGCGCCGCACATGGCGAGGGGCAGGCGATCTCGCCGCCCCTCGCCCTTTCTCTTGCTCCTCCGCGGCAGCATCGCCGGCACGGCCTGCGCGAACGTGCGCGGCGCTGTCGAGGCCGGATCAGCGCGCGGGGTCCTTGCGCGGGATCTCGCGCCACAGCTCGACGGAGTCCTCGTCCGAGGACTCCCCCGCGGCGGATCTCCCCACGACGGTCACCGCGATCCGCTCGTCCTTGGGGGCGCGGATGATCAGGCGCGCCGACGACGAGTCGACCAGGACGTCGGCCAGCTCCTCCCTGATGCGCGCCTTCTCGTGCTCGTCCAGGTCGTCCAGGCCGCCGTCGTCGAAGACGGTGACCGATGCGCCCCGCGCGCGGGCCACCTCGATCGCCTCCCTGGCGCGTTCGTTCAGCAGGTCGCCGCCGCGGATCTCGTCGCGCAGCCGGCCCTCGGCGAGGTGGGCGATGCGGCGCTCCGCGGGCGACAGCTCGCCACGTCTCTCGATGACCAGGCTGAGGCTCGGGCCAGCGACGTGCAGCGCGTACTGCACGCGCTCGCGCCGCTCCCGCCGCCGCACGGTCTGGGTCGCCTGCCACGCCGACGCGGCCTGCTGGATCTGCGCCAGCCGGTCCGTGTCGCGGATCGCGCGCCCCCAGAACCCGACCAGCAGCTGGGCGATCACCATCCACACGGCGGAGCCGACCAGACCGAGTCCGAGCGCGTCGGGAAGCCCGATCCAGGCCGTCGACGAGAGCGTCAGCACGGCGAGCACCGCCCAGCCGACGGACGGGCGACGGCGGACGATGCAGACGACGCCGATCAGTCCGACCGAGCCGATGTACCAGGTGGCGTAAGGGGCGCGCAGGGCCGCGTGCGCCAGACCCAGGTTGGTCAGCTCGGGGATCGCGGCGGAAGCGATCAGCGCGCCGACCGCACCCCAGCGCGACAGCTGCGCCCGGCGTCGCGCGCCGACGACCGCGATCGCCGAGATCGTGAGCAGGAAGATCAGCACCGAGAGCAGCACGAGCAGCGGCTGCGCGGGCAGTGAGGTCCACCACAGCGCCCGCGCGGCGAAGTACAGCCCGAAGACCAGCGCGAGCGCGGTCGCGACGATGCGGACGGTGAGCTTCACGACTGGGACCATCCCAGCGTGACCACGGTGCCGCGCCGATCCGACTCGATCGTCGCGACCCCGCCGACCGCGGCCATCCTGGCCAGGATCGACGCCCGGATCCCGAGCCGGTCGGGACGCACCGCGGACGTGTCGAAGCCCGCCCCGGTGTCGCTCACCTTCACGGTCAGCCCGGTGTCGCCGTGCCCCTCCACGACGATCGCGAGGCCGCGCCCCGACGCGTGCGTGACGGCGTTGCCGATCGCCTGCCGGGCCGCGAGCGCCATCGCCCTGGCCACACGGTCGGGGACGGCGCCGTGACCGTAGTGCTCGACCTCGGCGTGCACGCCCAGCTGGGTGACGGTGAGGCGCAGATCCTCCGCGATCAGCTCGATCTGCACCGGCTCGTCGCTGCCCTCCTGCGCGGGCGACTCCGCGTTGGCGAGACGGGTCAGCGCCTCGCGGGCCATCTCCACGGCCAGGTCGCGCTCGCGCTGGGTCTCGGCCCGCTCGGCCGCGATCAGCGCGGCGAGCACGCTGTCGTGCATGAGCGCGGCCACCGCGACCCGCTCGTGCTCCACGGCCTCGATCGAGGCCGCCTCGGTGTACAGCGCGACCGCGCGACCTCTGGCGTCGTCCACGCCGGTCGCGACCGAGCGGAACATCCAGCCCAGCGCCACCAGCACGAGCCCCAGGATCAGGGTGAACGAGACGTCGAAGGCGGTCACGATCCAGAAGTCGGGGCGGAACCGGCCCTGATACAGCCGCACTGCGCCGTACAGGAACGGCCCGATCAGCGCCCACGTCACCTGCACCCTGAGCGGGAAGGCGACCACCGCGGCCACCCCGGCGACGTTGACCAGGAAGAAGATCCACGGCTGGTCCGACGGCATAACCGCGGGGCCCCGGCTCGCGACGAAGGGCCAGAGCGCGAGCACGAGGATGTAGGCGAAGAAGAAGACGCCGGCCGCGACCCGCACGCCCCGCCCGATCACGCAGCAGAACAGCATCACGAGCCACGGCACGAACACGAGCGACAGCATGGCCAGGTGCGGCAGGTCCGGCACGGTCATCTTGACGAGGGCGTTGACCAGGGCCTGGGTGCCGAGCGCGAGCGCGCCCACTCCCACCACGATCGCGATGATGCGCTCCATGCGCCGTCCCGCGAAGCGCTCCAGCTCCTGTCCGACCTCGCCGGGGGTGGGGATCTTCTCCCACGCCTCGCGCAGGCCCTGATCAGCCGACATGCCGCTCAGCCGGAGCCTGTCCGGCTGAGCTCCGTCCGGCCGGACCGCGCTCGGCCGGGCTCTGCTCAGCCGACACCCTGCGGATCCTCCTGCGCGGTGTTCACGATGCCGTCCTCCATCGCGCGCCGCAGCAGGTCGACCTTGGTCGGTGCGGGGCGTCCCACGTCGACGTACTTGACCCTGATGCGGGTGATGTTCTCCTTGGCCGTGGAGTAGGCGACCCCGAGCTGCTCCGCCACCACCTTCAGCGGGAGGCCGGTCGCATACAGCCGCAGCACCTCGCGCTCGCGCGTGGACAGCTGGGCGTCCGCGAACGCGGTGTCGCCGTCGACGGCGTTGGCCCACTCCACGTTGTTCAGCGCCTCGCCGCGGGCGACCGTGCGCACGGCGGCGATCACGTCGTCGAGCGGCGAGGACTTGCTGATCACGCCCGCGGCGCCCGCGGCGAGCGCCTCGCGGACGGCGGCCGGCCGATCGGCGACGCTGTGGATGACGACGCTGGATCCGTCGGCGACCAGCCGGGTGACGTTCTCCGTCACCGTGGTGCCGTCGCCGAGCGTGAGATCCAGCACGACCACGTCGGCGGGCACAGAGGTCGCTCGGCGACGCGATTCGAGGTACTCCGCGACGCCCGCGCCGGCGAAGACGACCTCGAAGGCTGCGCGCTCCAGGGCCGCCGCGAGTCCCAGGCGGACCGACTCGTGGTCGTCGATCAGGGCTACACTGCTCACGCTCTCACCTTATCGGCACGGACGCCCCCGGACATCGGCACGGACGCCGCCGATATTCCGGTTCAGCGCGTCAGCAGCGCCACCGTCTCGAGGTGGTGCGAGTGCGGGAACAGGTCGAACGCGCGCATCCGCTGCGCCTCGTAGCCCTGCGCGCGGAAGGCGGCCAGGTCCCGGGCCAGCGCGACCGGGTCGCAGGCGACGTACACCACGGCGGCCGGATCCAGGGCCGCGACGTCCTCGACGACCGCGAGCCCGGCGCCCGAGCGGGGCGGATCCAGGATCACGGCACCTCCGGCGATGCCGTGCGGGCCCGCCTCCCCGGCGCGAAGATACCGGTCCACGCGGGCGGTCACCGCCTGCACGTCGAGATCCCGCAGGTTCGCGGCCGCGTGCCGGGTGGCGCGGGGCGACGACTCCACGGTGGTGATGCGGCGGGCGCCGAGCCGGGCGAGGGTCGCCGCGAACAGGCCGACGCCGCCGTAGAGGTCCAGATGCGCCGCCTCCGGGTCCACGGAGCCGTCCAGCAGCTCCGCGACGGCGCCGTCCAGCAGCTGGGCGGTCGCGGGGTGGATCTGCCAGAACCCGTCCACGTCCAGGCCGAAGGAGCGGCCGCCGACGTGCTCGACGATCGTCTCCGGCCGGTGCCTCCTGGCCGGTGCCGACCCGCGACGCCGGGGGTCGCGCCCCCGAGCGAGCCGTTCGGCCTCGGATCGCACCACCCGGCGCACCCGCCCGTCGGCGGGCTCGACCAGTTCGACCCGCCCCTCCGGCAGCCCCTGCAGCTCGCGGGCCGCCGCGTCGACGCCGGGGCGCGCGAGGACGTGCTCGGCCACCGGCACGACCCGGTGGCTGCGGGCGGCGAACGGGCCGATCCGGCCGTCCGCGTCGACGTGCAGCGTCACCCTGGTGCGCCAGTGCTCGTCCGTCCCGGTGGCCTCGACCTCAGGGGCTGCGATGCCCCCGCCCGCGAACCGGTCCAGCGCTTCCTGCAGCACCTGGCGCTTGAGCGCGCGCTGGTGCCCGATCTCGATGTGCCCGAGATCGGCGCCGCCGGGCCGGTGCTCCGGCGCGCGGGACACGTCGGCCTCCGCCCACACGTGCGGGCGGCGGTGCGGGGAGGCGTCGAGCACCTCGATCGTCTCGGCGCGCCAGAACGATCGCCTGTCGCTTCCCGGATCGGCCGCCGGGTCGGACAGCCGCGCCCGCACCCGCTCACCCGGGATCGCGTCGGCGACGAACACGACCCTGCCCTCGTGCCGGGCGACGAACACGCCGCCGTGCGCGATGCCGGTCACGTCGAGGTCGAGGAGGGCGCCTGCAGACGCATCGGAGTCGGTCACGTTCCGATCATCCCAGACCGCGGCCCTGCGCGGCCGCCCGCGCCGACTAGCGTGGACGCATGCGCGTCTGCCTGGCCTCGACCTCGCCCGCCCGTCTCGCCCTGCTCCGGCAGAGCGGCATCGAGCCGCTGTGCCTCGCCCCCGGCGTGGACGAGGACGCGGTCGCCGCCGCCGAGGCGGAACGTCAGGGACGCGTGCTCGCCCCCGACGAGGTCGTGCTGCTGCTGGGGCGCGCCAAGGCGGCCGACGTGGCCCGTCGGATCCGCGACGACCTTCCGGACTTCGACGGCGTGGTGATCGGCGGCGATTCGATGTTCGAGCTGGACGGCGAGGTGCACGGCAAGCCGTACCTGCCGGAGCGCGCGACCGCGCGCTGGCACGCCATGCGCGGTCGCACCGGCGTGCTGCACTCGGGGCACAGCGTGATCCGGGTCCGCCCCGGCGCACCGGACGTCGAGGCGCACGCGGTCGCCGAGGCCTCCGTGACCTTCGCCGCCGATGTCGACGACGCCGAGATCGCCGCGTACGTGGCGACCGGCGAGCCCCTGCTCGTCGCCGGGGCGTTCACGGTGGACAGCCTCGGCGGGGCGTTCATCGAGCGCGTGGACGGCGACCCCTCCACGGTCGTGGGGATGTCGCTGTCCACGATCCGGCACCTGACCGGACGCCTCGGGATCCGCTGGACCGACCTCTGGAACGCCGTCTCCCCGGCGTCCTGACCACCACCCTCGTAGGATCCGGCACGCGGCGCGCGAGGATTCTTGTGGAGAGTCGTCAAAAAGATCGGGTGCGCTGTCGATAGGCTGACAACCATGCCTGCCATCGCCAAGGTGCTCGTCGCCAACCGCGGCGAGATCGCCGTCCGCATCATCCGCGCCGCGCGCGACTCCGGTCTCTCCTCCGTCGCCGTGTACGCGGACCAGGACCGGGACGCCATGCACACCCGGCTCGCCGACGAGGCCTACGCCCTCGACGGCGCCACCAGTGCCGAGACCTACCTGCAGATCGACAAGATCCTGTCCGTGGCCCGCCGCTCCGGCGCCGACGCGGTGCACCCCGGCTACGGGTTCCTCGCCGAGAACGCCGACTTCGCCCGCGCCGTGATCGGCGCGGGAATGGTCTGGATCGGTCCGTCCCCCGAGGCCATCGAGGCGCTGGGCGACAAGGTCACCGCCCGCCACGTGGCGGAGAAGGTGGGTGCCCCGCTCGCGCCCGGCACGCCGGGCCCTGTCGAGACAGCCGACGAGGTCGTCGCGTTCGCCGAGAAGGTCGGCCTGCCGATCGCGATCAAGGCCGCGTACGGCGGCGGCGGACGCGGGCTCAAGGTCGCCCGGGAGCTGGACGAGGTCGCGGAGATGTTCGAGTCCGCGACCCGCGAGGCCGTCGCCGCGTTCGGCCGCGGCGAGTGCTTCGTCGAGAAGTACCTCGACAAGCCGCGGCACGTCGAGACCCAGTGCCTGGCCGACGCCGAGGGCAACGTCGTCGTCATCTCGACGCGCGACTGCTCGCTGCAGCGCCGTCACCAGAAGCTCGTCGAGGAGGCGCCGGCGCCGTTCCTCACCGAGGAGCAGAACCGCCAGCTGTACTCCGCGTCGAAGGCCATCCTGAAAGAGGTCGGCTACGTCGGTGCCGGCACCTGCGAGTTCCTCATCGGCGCGGACGGCACGGTCTCGTTCCTCGAGGTGAACACCCGTCTGCAGGTCGAGCACCCCGTCTCCGAGGAGGTCACCGGCATCGACCTCGTCCGCGAGCAGTTCCGGATCGCCGCCGGCGGCGTGATCGACTACGACGACCCGGAGCCGCAGGGCCATTCGATCGAGTTCCGGATCAACGGCGAGGACCCGGGCCGCAACTTCCTGCCCCAGCCCGGCCCGGTGCACGTCTTCAAGACCTTCGGCGGTCCCGGCATCCGCCTCGACTCCGGCGTGACCGCCGGCGACGTCGTCTCCGGCGCGTTCGACTCGCTGCTCGCGAAGATCATCGTGACGGGCAAGGACCGCGCCGAGGCGCTCGAGCGCTCGCGTCGCGCGCTCGACGAGTTCGAGGTCTCCGGCCTGCCCACCGTGCTGCCGTTCCACCGCAAGGTGGTGAACGACCCCGCCTTCACCGCGGAGGACGGCGTCTTCGGGGTGTACACGCGGTGGATCGAGACCGAGTTCGTGAACGACATCCCGGCCTGGGACGGCGAGCTCGAGGCCGCCGCCGAGGCGCCGGGCCGGCACACGGTCGTCGTCGAGGTCGCCGGCAAGCGGCTCGAGGTCAGCCTGCCCGATCGCGTCGCAGCATCGGTCGTCAGCACCGGCGGCCGCCCCGCCGCGGTCCCGCCGTCGCGGCGCAGCCACGCCAAGACCGTGAACGCCGGCGCTGCCGGCGACGCGGTGAAGTCGCCCATGCAGGCCACCATCGTCAAGATCGCGGTCGAGGACGGCCAGCAGGTCGTCAAGGGCGACCTGGTGGTGGTGCTCGAGGCGATGAAGATGGAGCAGCCGCTGCAGGCGCACAAGGACGGCGTGATCGGCAACATCAACGCGGAAGCGGGTTCGACCGTCTCGGCCGGTCACCAGCTCCTCACGATCAGCTGACCCCGACGAGGTCCCCCGTCGCACCGGCGCCCCCTCTGGGGATCCGCGCCCCCTCGCAAGAACGTGATTCTGAGGGGGCGTGGATCCCCAGAGGGGGCGTCGCTCGATTGCGGTCGTCGCCGCCGGTCAGTCAGTTCGCGATGTAGACCTGATGCATCGCGCGCGTGGCGTCTGTGATGCTGCTGGTGATCGACGGGTACGCGGCGAAGACGCGGGACACCTGGTCGACGTTCAGCCGGCGCTCCACCGCGATCGCGAGCGGGTAGATGAGCTCGGAGGCGCGCGGGGCCACGATCACAGCGCCGATCACCGTGCCGGATCCCTTGCGGGCGAGGATCTTCACGAAGCCGTCGCGGATCCCCTGCATCTTGGCGCGCGGGTTCGCGGCCAGCGGCAGCTTGTACGCGATGCCGTCGGCGACCCCGTCCTCGATGTCCTTCTCGGAGAACCCGATCGTGGCGATCTCGGGGGCGGTGAAGATGTTGGCGGTGATCTTCAGCTTCTCCAGCGGGATCACCACGTCGCCGAGCGCGTGGAACACGGCCGTGCGGCCCTGCATCGAGGCGACCGAGGCGAGCGGGAAGAAGTTCGTGCAGTCGCCGACGGCGTAGATGTTCGAGACCGAGGTGCGCGCCACCCGGTTCACCCGGACGTGGCCGGATCCGGTGAGCTCGACGCCCACGTCCTCGAGGCCGATGCCCGCCGTGTTCGGGATGGATCCGACCGCCATCAGGCAGTGGCTGCCCTCCACAGTGCGCCCGTCCGACAGGGTGACGAGGACGCCCTTCTCGGTGCGCTCGACGCTGTTCGCACGCGACTTGGAGAGCACCTGCATGCCGCCGCGCTTGAACACCTTCTCCAGCACCTTGGCAGCGTCCTGGTCCTCGCCGGGGAGCACCTGGTCGCGGCTGGAGATGAGCGTGACCTTCGCGCCGAGGTTCATGTACGCGGAGGCGAACTCGGCGCCGGTGACGCCGGAGCCGACCACGATGAGATGCTCCGGCAGGGTCTTCATGTCGTAGAGCTGCGTCCAGGTGAGGATCCGCTCGCCGTCCGGCTTCGCGGAGTCGAGCTCGCGCGGAGAGGCACCGACAGCCACGACCAGCGTATCCGCCTCGATCCGGTCGAAGTCGGTGCCCTGGTCCTGCGAGGTGGAGACCACGATCGCGTTGGGCCCGTCGAGCCGGCCGTGCCCGGACAGGATCGTCACGCCCGCCTCGAGCAGCGCGGTGCGCATGTCCTCGGACTGCTGCCCGGCGAGCGCCATCAGCCGCTTGTTCACCGCGGCGAGATTGATCGCGATCTGCGGCTTGAGCGGCTTGCCCTCCGCACCCTTCGCGTAGAACTGCACACCGAGATCGGTGGCCTCCGAGATCGCGACGGCGGCGTCGGCCGTGGCGATCAGGCTCTTCGACGGGACCACGTCGGTGAGCACGGCGGACCCGCCGACGCCGACGCGCTCGACGAGGGTCACCTCCGCGCCGAGCTGCGCGGCTGCGAGCGCAGCTTCGTAACCACCGGGGCCGCCGCCGAGCACGGCGACGCGCTGAGAGCGCTCGAACATCAAGGTCATGTCCTCCATTCTTCCGCATCGGCCCCGGGCGCGGGATCCGCCCCGGCGACGCTCATCCGCGCCCTCTTCGCCGGGGCGCGACGCGGGGCCGTATCCTCGATCTCATGGCTGACTGGAACCATCCCCTCGACGACCCGAACGCCGACCCCTTCGCGATCGCCGCTGAGGCGGCATCCGACATCCACCGGCTCACCGGCGTCGACCACCACGACATCGCCGTGACGCTCGGCTCCGGCTGGGGCAAGGCCGCGGAGCTCATCGGCGAGACCGTCGCGACCATCCCCGCCACCGAGGTCACCGGCTTCTCCAAGCCCGCGCTCGAGGGCCATGTGGGCACGCTGCGCAGCATCGTCACCCCCGGCGGCAGGAACGTGCTCGTGATCGGCGCCCGCACGCACTACTACGAGGCCCACGGGGTGCGCCGGGTCGTGCACAGCGTGCGCACCGCCGCTGCGACCGGGGCGAAGGTCATGGTCCTCACCAACGGCGCCGGGGGCGTCCGCGAGACCTGGAAGCCGGGCCAGCCCGTGCTCATCAGCGACCACATCAACCTGACCGCGGACTCGCCACTCGAGGGCGCGAACTTCGTCGACCTCACCGACCTGTACAGCGCGCGCCTGCGCGCGCTGGCGCGCACGATCGATCCGACGCTCGACGAGGGCGTCTACACGCAGTTCCGCGGCCCGCACTACGAGACCCCGGCCGAGGTGCAGATGGCGAAGGCCATCGGCGGCCACATCGTCGGCATGTCCACGGCGCTCGAGGCGATCGCCGCGCGCGAGGCGGGCATGGAGGTGCTCGGCTTCTCGCTCATCACCAACCTCGCCGCCGGCATCCAGAAGACGCCGCTCAGCCACGCCGAGGTGATCGAGGCCGGGCAGCTCGCCGAGCCGGTGATCTCGTCCCTGCTGGCCCGCGTGATCGGGGCGCTGTGAGCGGGCACGAGGCGGCACGGCTCGCTCAGGCGCGCGCCTGGCTGCGGCAGGATCCGGATCCGGAGACCAGGGACGAGCTCGCCGGCATCATCACTCGCGCGTCCTCCGGCGACGAGGCCGCGATGGCGGACCTGGACGACCGGTTCGGATCGCGCCTCGCGTTCGGCACCGCCGGCCTGCGCGGCGAGCTCGCCGCCGGATCGAACCGGATGAACCGGGTGCTGGTGGCCCAGGCCGCCGCCGGGTTCGCCGCCTACCTGACCGAGAAGGCAGGACCGGACGCGCCCCCCGCCGTGGTGATCGGCTACGACGGGCGGAAGAACTCGCGGAAGTTCGCGACCGACTCCGCCGAGATCTTCGCCGGGGCGGGGCTGCGCGCGATCCTGCTGCCGCGGCTGCTGCCGACGCCCGTGCTCGCGTTCGCGGTGCGCCACCTCGGCGCGGACGCCGGCGTCATGGTCACCGCGAGCCACAACCCGCCGAACGACAACGGCTACAAGGTGTACCTGGGCGGCGCGGACCAGGGCTCGCAGATCGTGTCCCCCGCGGACGCGGAGATCGCCGCGCACATCGAGCGCGTGGCGGAGCGCGGCGACGCCGGCGGCGTCCCCCGCTCGAGCGCCTACGAGACCGCGGGCGAGGACGTCGTCGACGCGTACGTCGCGGCCACCGCCGCCGTCGCCCCCGCCCCGGTGGGGACCGCGGGACTGCGCTGGGTCTATACGGCCATGCACGGCGTGGGCTGGGAGACGTTCGCCCGCATCCTCGGCGAGGCCGGCTACCCGGCGCCCTGGACCGTGGGCGAGCAGCGCGACCCCGACCCGACCTTCCGCACGGTATCCTTCCCGAATCCCGAGGAGCCCGGCGCCATGGATCTGGCGTTCGCGAAGGCGCGCATGCTCGGTGCCGAGCTCGTGATCGCGAACGACCCGGACGCGGACCGGCTCGCGGTCGGCATCCCGGATCCCGCTGCGGAGGGCGGCTGGCGCCGGCTCACCGGCAACGAGGTCGGCCTGCTGCTGGGCTGGCGCGCCGCGCGCGCCGCCACGGCAGACGGACCGGCCGCGCCCGGGACGTCGCTGGCGTGCTCGCTGGTCTCCTCCCCCGCGCTCGCCGCGGTCGCGGAGCGGTACGGGCTGGACTTCCACGAGACCCTGACCGGCTTCAAGTGGATCTCCCGCGCCCCCGGCATCGCGTTCGGCTACGAGGAGGCCCTGGGCTACCTGGTGAACCCCGAGACCGTGCGCGACAAGGACGGCATCTCCGCGGCGATCGCCCTGCTCGGTCTCGCCGCGGAGGCCCGCGGGCGCGACGCGACGATCGCCGACCTGCTCGACGAGCTCGCCGCCGAGATCGGGTTCCACGCGAGCGGCCAGGTCTCGATCCGCGTCGAGGACATCGCCGTGATCGGCCGGATCATGGCCGCGCTGCGGCAGGATCCGCCCGTCGCGTTCGGCGAGACGGCCGTCGTCGGCGCCGAGGATCTGCTCACCACCGGCGGGGACGCCCCGGCCGGTGATGTGCTGCGCTACCGCCTCGCGGACGGCTCCCGGGTGATCGTCCGCCCGAGCGGCACCGAGCCCAAGCTCAAGGTCTACATCGACGCGCGCGCGGAGTCGGCCGAGGACGCCCGCGCGGCGGTCGCCGGGCTGGACGCCGCGATCCGCGAGCTGCTGGGCCGGCTGCGCTGAGGATGGCTTCCCGGTCCGTGGTGATCCGCGCCGAGGGCGGGGCGCACGCGCGCCCCGTCGCGGAGCTGGTGCGCATGGCGACGGCGCACCAGGGGCCGGTGGAGCTGACCACCGCCGAGGGGCGCACGGTCGATCTGGGCAGCGTGCTGGCCGTGATGGATCTGGCGCTCGCGCCCGGCGACGAGGTCGTGCTCTCCGCCGAGGGCCCCGACGCCGGCCGGCTGCTGGACGCGCTCGCCCGGGTGCTGGGCGCGCCGCCGGAGGCCGGCCTGCGCTGACGGCGGATCAGCCGTCGATGACGGCGGCCAGCTCGTCCAGGAATCCGGCGAAGGTCGCACCGCGGCGCACGATCCGCTGCACGCTGTCGCCCTCGCCGAACACCTCGACCAGCTGCTCGAACACGGTCTGGAACGCCTCCCGATCCTGCTCGCTGAACGCCGCCAGCGCGACCACCTGCACGCGGCCGCTCCCCCAGGCGACGGACCCGGCCGCGACGCCCACCGCGATCGCCGTGCGCCGCGCCGTCATCTGCAGCGCATGCGGCACCGCGAGCGCATCGCTGAACGCGGTCGAGGAGAGCCGCTCGCGCTGGATGGTGTGCTCGATGTAGTCCTCGCCGATCAGCCCGGCCTCGACCAGGGGGGCGCCGAGCAGGCGGATGATGGCCTCCTCGCCCGCGTCCGGCAGCGGATGCACGTACGCGTCCGCGACGAGGTAGCGGGACAGCTCCTCACGCAGCCGGGTGAGCCGGCGCGCCCGGCGCAGGCGCGCCGCGGCCTGCTGCACCCGCTCCACGTCCGCATCGGTCAGGAACGGCTGGATCAGCACCACGCGCTCGGCCGCGACCGGCAGCGGCACCGTGCTGAGCACGAGATCCGAGTCGATGTCCGACTCCTGCGGGTCCATCGCGGTGACCACCCGCACCACCTCGATCCCCCGGCCCAGCGACCGGTCCACGCGTGAGCGGAGCACCTCCTGCAGCTCGTAGTACCCGGGGCACACGATCGTCGCGGTGAGGAGCGTGTCCGCGCGCCGGCTGCGCTCCAGCCGTCCGCCGACGTGCATCGCGACGTAGGCGATCTCGTCGTCGTCCACGTGCAGGCCGAGCCGCTCCTGCAGGCCGCTGACGACGGAGACGGCCACCTCGAAGATCATCGGATACGCCGACTTGAGCGACCGGGTGAGCGGGTTGCGGGCGCGCGACTCCTCCTGCGCCCGGTGGAGCAGGTTCTGCACGTGCAGCGCGAGGCGCAGGATGAACGCGTCGTCGGCGAGGTCCACCTGGTAATCCGAGGAGGCCTGGACGACCTCGGCCCGCACCGCGGCCTCGACCGCGGGGTCGAGTCCCGCCCGCGCGAGGTCCGCCGGATCCGTTCCGCCGGGGGTCACGATCCGGGTCAGCACGAGCCGGGCGAGATGCGCGAGGTCCCCCGCGCCCAGCTCGACGCCGAGATGCTCGCGGGAGAGCCGGCGGATCGCCTCCGCGACCGGATCCGATCCGCGAGCCGCCTCCGCGGCGTCCCCGGATCCGTCCTCGTCGGCGGGATCGGCGCCGTCGAGCTCCCGACCGGCTGCGACCCGATCCGCGGCGATCGCGATGTGCAGCAGCACGTCGGCGATCGCGAG
Organism: Microbacterium sp. 22242; assembly: GCF_052045495.1. Taxonomy (NCBI): domain Bacteria; kingdom Bacillati; phylum Actinomycetota; class Actinomycetes; order Micrococcales; family Microbacteriaceae; genus Microbacterium; species Microbacterium sp. 22242. The sequence continues at coordinate 161,260 of NZ_JBQEOZ010000002.1, forward strand.
CTCGTTGACGTAGTAGCCGAGTCCGCTCAGCTCCGCCACCAGCGCGGCCTTGAACGGCGTCACCGCCTCGGCGGGGATGGCGCCGCCGCCGAGCGCGAGGCGGAACGGGTCCACCGGGAACTCGGCCGAGTCCATCTCGTCGTGCGCGAGCCGGCTGAGCAGGCGGCGCTGGTCCCGCTCCGCGCCGCGCAGCCGCACCAGATCGCGATCCCGCTCCAGGGTGAGCCCGGTGCCTTCGAGCAGGGAGCGCACGCGGGCGAGATCCGCCTCCAGGGTGGCCTCGCTGACGTACAGCCGCGCTGCGGTCGCGAAGACGTCGATCCCGTCGGGATCGTCGAGCAGGGCGCGGACCAGGACGTGCAGGCGGGCGCGCGGCGTCGACTCGGCACCGGCCCTCGCCGCCAGGGCGGCGCGCGCGGAGGCTCCGGCGCGGTAGCCGGCGCTGCCGGAGACGACCGCGTCGCCGTCCGGCACCCTGGCGTTCAGCGCCGTGACGTAGGCGCGCACGCTGCGCGGGGTGACCCCGAGAAGATCCGCCAGCCGGGGACCCGCGACCCAGGAGTCCTCGCGCAGCAGCGTGCTCAGCAGCCGATCCTGCCGTCGAGTCGACACCCGTTGTCCCTTCGCCGTCCCCGCGCTCCGCACGGACATCCTCATGATGCCAGGATCCGGGGGCGCGGGCGTCGGGGACGCGCGTTCCGCCCTGGCGGAAGGAACCCTGGTGGCCGGTTCCGCCCGCCCCGCCGAAGAATGGCGGTGAAGGGATGGAATCGATGAGGATCCAAGTGGTCTGCGGCGCCGGCGCCTCGAGCACGTTCGTGGCAGGGCGGTTGCGTCGTGCCGCGCTCGCGGCCGGTCTCGACTGGGAGGTCGCCGCCGCGGCGCTGGACCGCATCGACGCCTTCGCCGACGTGGTCCTGCTCGGACCGCACGTGGCCGATCGCCGTGACGAGGTCGCCCGCCGGGCTCCGCGCGCCCGCGTCCTCGTCCTCCCCGAGGACGCCTTCACCGATCTCGACGGGACGCGCGTCCGCGCCCTCGTCCGGAGCAGCTCCGCGCCTGCCGACACCGTCGACGGCACCGCATCGAAAGGAACGCCATGACCGCGCTGACCCGCACCGTCCGCATCGGCTCGTCGCACGGGCTGCACGCCCGTCCCGCGAAGATCTTCGCGCAGGCCGCGAAGGAGACCGGGATCCCGGTGACGATCGCCAAGGACTCCGGCAAGGCCGTGAACGCCGCGAGCATCCTCGGCGTCATCGCCCTCGGCCTCGAGCAGGGCGACTACGTGACCCTGAGCGCGGACGGCGACACCGCCGAGTCCGCCCTGGACACGCTCGCCGAGCTGCTCGCGACCGACCACGACGAGGGCGCCGCCTGATGGCCGCGCTCCGTGGGGTGGGCATCGGCCAGGGTGTGGCCACCGGCCCGGTGCGTCGGATGGCGGAGGCGCTGCCCGCGCCCGAGAACGTGCCGACCACGCTCGGCGCGGACGCCGAGCGCACCAGGGCGCAGGAGGCGATCGCGGACGTCGCGGCCGATCTGACCCGCCGCGCCGAAGCGGTCGACGGCGCCGCGCAGGAGGTGCTCGAGGCGCAGGCGATGATCGCCGAGGACCCGACGCTGGCCGACGAGGTCGAGGAGCGGATCGCGGCGGGAGCGACGGCCGAGTGGGCCGTGCACGACGCCTTCGCGGGTTTCCGTGCCTCGCTCGAGGCGATCGGCGGGTACCTCGGCGAGCGCGCCGCGGACCTCGACGACATCGCCCAGCGCGTGCTCGCCCGGCTGCGCGGCGTGGCCGCTCCGGGCGTTCCGGATCCGGGCTACCCGTTCGTGCTCGTGGCCAGGGACCTCGCCCCCGCCGACACCGCGCTGCTCGACCTGGACAAGGTGCTCGCGCTGATCACCACGGACGGCGGGCCGACCTCGCACACCGCGATCCTCGCCCGGGAGAAGGGCATCGTCGCCGTGGTGGGCGCGGTGGACGCCGCCGGCCTCGCCGACGACGAGACCGTGATCGTGGACGCTGCGGCGGGCACGATCACGACGGAGCCGAGCGCCGACGAGCTCGCCAGGGCCACCGCCCGCGCCGCGGAGAAGCAGGCCGCGGACACCGCGCCGCCGACGCCGGGCGCTCTCGCCGACGGTACGCCGATCGCGCTGCTCGCGAACCTCGGCAAGCCCGGCGACGCCGTGGACGCCGTGGCCAGGGGCGCCGAGGGGGTCGGGCTCTTCCGCACCGAGTTCCTGTTCCTCTCCTCCACGAACGCCCCCACCGTGTCCGCGCAGCGCGAGGCCTATCGCGAGCTGCTGGCGGCCTTCCCCGGCAGGAAGGTCGTCGTGCGCGTGCTCGACGCGGGGGCGGACAAGCCGCTGCCGTTCCTCAACGACGCGCACGAGGAGAACCCCGCCCTGGGCCTGCGCGGGCTGCGCGCCCTGCGCGCGAGCGAGGACATCCTGCGCGAGCAGCTCACCGCCCTCGCCGAGGCGCAGGCCGAGACCGAGGCGGATCTCTGGGTGATGGCGCCGATGGTCGCCACCGTCGAGGAGACCGCGTACTTCACGGCGATCGCCCGCGAATACGGGCTGCGCACGGCCGGCATCATGGTCGAGGTGCCCGCGTCGGCGCTGCTGGCGGATCGTCTGCTCGCGCACGCCGATTTCGCCTCGATCGGCACGAACGACCTCACCCAGTACACGATGGCGGCCGACCGGCTGCTCGGATCCGTCGCGTCGTTCCAGGATCCGTGGCACCCGGCGGTGCTCCGGCTCGTCGCCGAGGTGGGCCGTGCCGGCGCGGCGCTCGGCAAGCCCGTGGGCGTGTGCGGCGAGGCCGCGGCCGATCCGCTGCTCGCCGTCGTGCTGGCGGGGCTCGGCGTCGGCTCGCTGTCGATGGCGCCCGCCGCCCTCGCCGACGTGCGCCGCGCGCTCGCGCAGCACACCCTCGAGGACGCCCGGCGGATCGCCGCAGCGGCCCTCGCCGCCGACGACGCCGGTGCCGCCCGTGCGGCCGCACAGGCCGCCGCCGCCCCGGATCCCTCCCTCCCCACCCGATAGCACCTCCCCCGATAACAGAAAGCGACGACATCATGACGACGACGTCACCCGCCGCCTCCAAGCCCGGCTCCGCCCGAGTCGCCGTGCAGAGGTTCGGCACCTTCCTCTCCGGCATGATCATGCCGAACATCGCGGCCTTCATCGCCTGGGGCCTTATCACCACGCTGTTCATCGCGGCGGGGTGGCTGGGCCACTGGTATCCGGTCGCCGACATCCTCGGCGGCTTCGGCAACGCCGACAAGGTCGGCTGGGCGCACGCCATGACCGCCCTCGCGAAAGCGCCGGACGGCTCCGTGTTCCCGCAGTACGTGGGCCTGGTCGGCTCGATGATCACGTACCTGCTGCCCCTCCTGATCGCCAACACCGGCGGCCGCATGGTCTACGGCGAGCGCGGCGGCGTGGTCGCCTCGATCGCGACCATGGGCGTGATCGTCGGCACCACGATCCCGATGTTCCTCGGCGCGATGATCATGGGACCGCTCGCGGCCTGGATCACCAAGCAGATGGACAGGCTGTGGGACGGCAAGATCCGCCCCGGCTTCGAGATGCTGGTGAACAACTTCTCCGCCGGCATCCTCGGCATGCTGCTCGCGATCGCCGGATTCTTCGGGTTCGGCCCGCTGATCTCCGTGGTCAGCGCCTTCCTCGGCACGATCGTCGCCTGGCTGGTCTCCGTGGGTCTGCTGCCGCTGCTGTCGATCATCGTGGAGCCCGCGAAGATCCTGTTCCTGAACAACGCCATCAACCACGGCGTCTTCACCCCGCTCGGCATCCAGCAGGCGAGCCAGACCGGCAAGTCGATCCTGTTCCTGATCGAGGCCAACCCCGGGCCGGGACTCGGGATCCTGCTCGCCTTCACGTTCTTCGGAGTGGGCGCGGCGAAGGCGAGCGCACCCGGCGCGATCATCATCCAGTTCCTCGGCGGCATCCACGAGATCTACTTCCCGTACGTGCTGATGAAGCCGGTCCTGGTCATCGCCGCGATCGGCGGCGGCATGACGGGCGTCGCCACGAACGCGCTGTTCCACAGCGGCCTGCGCTTCCCCGCGGCGCCGGGCAGCATCATCGCGGTCCTGCTCGCGACGGCGTCGGACAGCTACCTCGGCGTGATCCTGTCGGTCGTGCTCGCCGCGACTGTCTCGTTCCTGCTCTCGTCGCTGTTCCTGCTGCGCTCCCGCAAGCGCGACCTCGCCATGGAGGGCGCCGGCGACCTCTCGGCCGCGATCGCCCAGACCGAGGCGAACAAGGGCAAGTCCTCCTCCACCCTGTCGGGTCTGCGCGACCGCACGGCCGCCGGCGCGGAGACGGCTGCCGCTCCCACGGCCGCCGGCAGCGCGGTCGCCGACAAGCCGATCGAGAGCATCGTCTTCGCGTGCGACGCCGGCATGGGGTCGTCCGCGATGGGCGCGAGCGTGCTGCGGAACAAGTTCAAGAAGGCCGGGATCGACGGCGTGACGGTCGTGAACAAGGCGATCGCGAACCTCGACGGCACGGCCGACCTGATCATCACGCAGAACCAGCTCACCGATCGGGCGCGGCAGAAGTCGCCGGACGCCCTGCACGTCTCGGTGGACAACTTCATGAACTCGCCGAAGTACGACGAGGTCGTCGAGATGGTGCGCCGTCAGCACGACGGCGAGGCCTGACCCGCGACCGCACGAAAGGACGATCCGATGAGCAGCATCCTGACCCCCGACCGCGTCCGCATCCACTCCGGATCCGCCACGCAGGAGGAGGCCCTGCAGGAGGCCGCCGGCCTCCTGGTCGCGGCAGGCGCGGTGACCCCCGCGTACCTCGACGCCATGCGGCAGCGCGAGCAGACGGTGTCCACCTTCATGGGCAACGGGCTCGCGATCCCGCACGGCACCAACGAGGCGAAGGACGAGATCCTCGCGTCGGCGCTGTGCGTGATCCGCTACGACGGCGGCGTCGACTGGGCGGGCGATCCGGTCACGTTCGTGATCGGCATCGCCGGCCGGGGCGACGAGCATCTGGAGATCCTGTCGCAGATCGCGATCACGTTCTCCGAGGAGGACGATGTCGCCCGGCTCGCGGCGGCCGCCACCGAGGAGGAGCTGTACGGGCTGCTGTCGGCGGTGAACGACTGATGCCCGCCGCGGTGCACTTCGGCGCGGGCAACATCGGCCGCGGATTCGTGGGGCTGCTGCTGCACGAGGCGGGCTACGACCTGGTGTTCTCGGATGTGGCGTCCGACCTCGTCGACGCCATCAACGCCGCGTCGGAGTACACCGTGCACGAGGCGGGGCCCGGCGGCCGCGACCACGTGGTCACCGGGTTCCGCGCCGTGGACAGCCGCCGCGACCCCGACGCCGCCGCGGACGCGGTCGCGGCGGCGGACGTGGTCACCACCGCGGTCGGCCCGACCGTGCTGCGCTTCGTCGCCCCCGTGATCGTCGCGGGGCTCGAGCGCCGCGGGGCGGACCAGCCGCCGGCCGCGATCATGGCGTGCGAGAACGCGATCGGCGCGACGGATCTGCTGCGCACGGAGGTCGCCGCGGCGGCCGGCGACCGCGTGGACGAGCTGCTCGCGAAGGCCGTGTTCGCGAACACCGCCGTGGACCGGATCGTGCCGGCACCGCAGGCCTCGGCCGGCATCGACGTCACGGTCGAGCCGTATTTCGAGTGGGCGATCGAGGCGGGCCCGTTCGCCGGCGGCCCGCCGGGGATCCCCGGCGCGCACTTCGTCGACGATCTCGCGCCCTACATCGAGCGGAAGCTGTTCACGGTCAACACCGGCCACGCCGCGACTGCCTATCTGGGCGCCCAGGCCGGGCACGCCACGATCGCCGAGTCGCTCTCCGATCCCGCGATCGAGACCGTGGTGGCGGCAGCGCTCGCGGAGACCTCCGCGGTGCTGGTGGAGCGGCACGGGCTGGATCCGGACGAGCTGGCCGGCTACCGGGCGAAGATCCTGGACCGGTTCCGCAACCCGGAGCTGCCCGACACCGTGCAGCGCGTGGGACGCCAGCCGCTGCGCAAGCTGTCCCGCCACGAGCGCTTCGTCGGTCCCGCCGCGGAAGCCGCCGAGCGACGCCTGTCCACCGCCGCGCTCGTGCAGGCGATGGGTGCCGCCCTCGCGTTCGCCGACCAGGGCGACGAGGAGGCCGTGCGCCTGCAGGAGCTGCTGCGCTCCCGCACGCCGGACGAGTTCGTCGCCGAGGTGACCGGGCTCGGCACCGAGCACCCGCTGTACCTGGACGTGCGGGCTGCGGTCATGGCGCGGCAGGCGCAGCTGTGAGCGCCCGCCCCCGCTGAACGGCAGGGGGGCGGCGGCCCGATACGCTCGTCGCATGGACTTCGCCGCCCCCGTCACCCTCGAGAACGACTTCGTGCGGCTGGAGCCGCTCGGCCGGCAGCACGCCGAGGACCTGGTGGCGGCCACCGCCGGTCTCGAGGACCGCTGGTACACGTCGGTCCCCACGGCCGAGGGCGTCGCCGCGGAGATCGAGCGGCGCCGGGTGCAGCACGCGGAGGGGTCGATGAACCCGTTCGCCGTCGTGCGCGTCGACACGGGACGCGCCGTCGGGATGACCACGTACTGCGGCATCGACCAGCCGAACCGCGTCGTCGAGATCGGCTACACCTGGCTCTCGCCCGAGGTGCACGGGACCGCCGTCAACCCGTCGGCCAAGCGCCTGCTGCTCGCGCACGCGTTCGAGGCGTGCGACGCGATCCGGGTGCAGTTCTGCACGCACTTCCACAACCGGCAGTCCCGCGCGGCGATCGAGCGACTGGGGGCGAAGCTGGACGGGATCCTGCGCAGCCACCGCATCGGGCCGGACGGATCCCTCCGCGACACGGTCGTGTACTCGATCCTGCCGCACGAGTGGCCCGCGGTCCGCAACAGCCTGGACGCGCGTCTCGCGAAGCGGCGCTGAGCGGATCCTCCGTCCGCCGAGAACGAGCCCGTCCCGGTCAGCGCACGACGTCGTCGAGCAGCGGATGCAGGTGCCGGGAGCGGAGCACGGCCGCCGCGGTCGTCGCGCCTGCCGCCAGGGCATCGTCCAGAGCGGCGCCCGAGAGCATCGCGTCCAGCACGCCGGCGAAGAACGCGTCGCCCGCGCCGTTGGTGTCCACGACGTCGACCGGCACGGCGGCGACCCGGTGCAGCTCGCCGTCGACGTCCACGGCGATCGCGCCCTCGGCTCCGTCGGTGCAGATCGCGAGCGACGCCCCGGCGTCGATGCAGCGGCGCAGGAACCCCTCGGGGTCGTCCAGCCGGTCGGCGCTGCAGAACACCACGTCGGCCGCCGCGAGGAAGGGGCGGTGGAACTCGGCGGACCCGTCGTAGTCGTGCAGATCGACCCAGATCGGCGCGCCGGCCGCCGTCGCCTCGTCGATCGCCGCGAGCCCCTCGGCGGAGAGATCGAGCACGATCGCCGCGGCGCCCGCGAGCGGAGGCTCATCGCCGAGGAACCGCTCCGGCGCCGGAGCGAGCACCTCCGCCTCCGGAGCGAGCTCGGGCGACGACAGGAACAGCGACACGCGCTCCCCCGCGGGCGTCATCAGGTTCAGGTGCCGCTCCGACACGTCGGCGTCCCGCACCCCGCGCAGCGGCACGCCGGCGCCGCCGAGCGCCTCGCGGATCCGCAGCCCCGCAGGGTCCGATCCGACCCTGGCGCGCAGCGAGACCTCGCGTCCGAGCCCGGTGAGGCTCAGCGCCTTGCCCGCGCTGGTGCCGCCCACGGTCTGCCAGTCGGCCTCTGCGAACTGCATGTGCGGGGTGGGATCCGGCAGCCGGTCCAGCACGACGATCGTGTTCCAGGACACCGCCCCGACGATCGCGACCCGGCCCCCGGCCGGGGCTTCACTCATCGAAGCCCTCGGCGATCATCTCGACGAGCTCTTCACGCTCCTCGACCGGGAGGAAGGCGCCGGCGGCGGCGTTGAACTGGAACGACTCGAGATCCTCGAGGTCGTACCCGAACGCGTCCACGAGCAGCGCCATCTCACGCGTCAGCGAGGTCGCGCTCATGGTGCGGTTGTCGACGTTCACGGTCACCGCGAAGCCGAGCTGGTACAGCAGGTCGAAGGGGTGGTCGGCGAACTCGCCGCCCCACGCGGCGATCGCGCCGGTCTGCAGGTTCGACGACGGCGACAGCTCGAGCGGGATCTCCCGGTCGCGCACCCAGCGGGCCAGGTCGCCGAAGCGCACCTGCACCTCCTCGCCGTCGCGGTTCACGATCTCCAGGTCCTCGGCGATGCGCACGCCGTGGCCCAGGCGCAGGGCGCGCCCGTCGATCAGGGCCGAGCGGATCGAGTCGGGCCCCGCCGCCTCGCCCGCGTGCACGGTGACCGGGAACATCTGCCCCGCCAGGTACTCGAAGGTGTCGCGATAGCGCGAGGACGGGTAGCCGGCCTCCGGCCCTGCGGTGTCGAAGCCGACGACGCCCCGCTCGCGGTAGGCGACCGCGAGCTCGGCGATCTCACGGACCCGGTCGGTCTGCCGCAGAGCGGCGAGCAGCTGGCCGACGCGGATGCTCTTCCCGCCCCGCTCGGCGGCGTCCTCACCCTCGTCGATCCCCTCCTGCACCGCCTCGACGGCCTGCTCCAGGCTGAGCCCGCCGGTCAGGTGCAGCTCGGGCGCCCAGCGCACCTCGCCGTAGATGACGCCGTCGCGCGCGAGGTCCTCCACGAACTCGCGGGCGATACGGCGCAAGTTGTCCGCGGTCTGCATGACCGACACCGACACCTCGAACGTCTTCAGGTAGTCCACGAGCGATCCGGCGCTCGCCTGGGTGCGGAACCACATGGCGAGAGCCGTCGGGTCCGTGGACGGCAGCGCGATCCCGCTCGCATCGGCGAGCTCGATGATGGTGGCGGGGCGCACCCCGCCGTCGAGGTGGTCGTGCAGGGACACCTTGGGCAGCTCGCGCAGGGACATGCCCTCTACGTCGAGATCGCCGTTCGCGTCGATGGGCATGACGGATCCTTCCTGAGCAGGCGGATGGGATGGCTGTTCCGAGGGTGGAGTCCGGTCCCACGGACCCGTGCTCTCAGCCTAACCTCGCCCAGCACGAACCCCCACAAGAAGCTCGGGAAGCAAGTCAGGTGAATCCTTGGGTCTCGGGCCGGAAGAGACAGGTGTCGGCGTTAATCCTCACCGCGGGGCTGATCGAGCGCGACGACCAGCAGGGAGAACGCGACAAGGGCCGAAACGTCTTGGGACGCTGGCTTCAACAGCTTGAGCACGGGCGCGCGAGGCGACGGCCTCTACCTCGCCGCCACCGTCCACTGGCCCAGCAGCGCGCTGGCCACGCGACGTGAAACCTTCCGGTTCACAGCTGGTTCTTGACAAAGAGATAGCTTCTACCCAGAATTCTCCTACGGTAACAGATCGGGGGGTAAGGCAATGCGAAACGATTTCTAGGCTCGAGTCTCGGAGCGACCGGACTGTTGGTCGCGACAGCACTCATGGTTGCGCCAACGGCAAATGCACAACACGGAGCAGCCAATCCATCCGCTCCGGATAAAACGAAGTCAACCTTCACAAAGCTCGATTTCGCGCACCCGGCGAGCCTGGCTTCCGCAGCATCGGTCACTAACGGCGAGGGAGTCGATATCCTGGGATACCATTTTGTGACCGACTCAATCGTCGGCGACTTCTGGCCTGACGCGGGGATGACAGTCGATGAATTCCTGGCCCAAGTGAAGGATCACACCGGCACCGCGCCCGAAATTGTCTCTGCCTACGTTGATGCAGAGACGTATAGATCAAGGGGTCAGAAGCGTGCTGCACCTGCCGCTCTAGGAGAACATCTGCCATTTTTTGACGCACCAGATGCCGATCCTTCGTTGGCAGAGAAGGACGCAAAAGGACCTTCGACCAACGAACCCCTCGCTACCCTCGGCACGAACAACACATGGCAGCCCAATACTGCCGAGCGAACTGGGAGCAACCGTGCAGCCGGTAAGCCGAGCATGGTGCGAGCAGAACCCCAGCATGCCGCTGATGGACTGCATGGGGGTCACTCCGGGTTCGTACCCCGGCCCCGGGCCATCTGACAGTCGAATGGTTCTCAATCGCGACGCGTGGCACTACACGGCGCCGGACCTCTGTTGGTATTCACCCAACTTCGGGACTAGCAGTGCTCAATTCTGGAATTGCACGGTTGTCTAGAAGTCGAACAGGGCGATCGTCGATGCCACTCATCATCGGGTGGGCGGCATTGACGATCGCTGTCCTCGTACCGCTGAGCGTCTCCCTGATCGCCATAGTGACGATGAGGGATCTGCACTGCTCAGAAGGGTTCTCGTATACCTTCAGCCCCATGCTCTTGACATGTGGAACACGAGATTTGGGCGTGCTGGCCATTGGCTGGACGTTGACAACAGCGACGGTTGCAGGTCTTGCCGTCGCAGTTGCCATCGCGATCGTGGCGGCGGTGCGAAGCCACAGCGAGAAGCCAGCAGCAAGAGCGCGTTCCGAACTCTGGACGTTTGTCGCAACCGTGATGGGTGTCTTGGCTACTACCGGCGCTGTATTGGCAAGCAACCCTGATCTTGTCTGGGGCTCGAACTCGTGGATCTTCTTCGCGGCGGCCGGCTCATTTCTTGTGCTCGCGCTCGGAGCGATCATTGCGACGATCGCCAGCCACGTGAGCTCTTCACGAACGAGGGCGTAGTCGTGCTTTGGGCTCCGGCGCTCAGGCCGTGATGCGCTCGCGGACGAGGGGCCCGCGCTCGACCGGTGAGGATCCGATCTCCCATGCCCCCTCGACCGCGTCCAGCGCCCGATCGAAGCGGGCGGCATCGTCGGCGGAGAGGGTGAACACCGGGTCGCCGGCGCGCACCGCGTCGCCGGGCTTGACGTGCAGGTCGATCCCCGCCGCGAACACCACGGCGTCCTCGGCCCTGGCCCGGCCGGCGCCGAGCCGCCAGGCGCCGATCCCGAACGGCAGCGCATCCATGCGGGTGATGAAGCCGTCCGCCGCGGCGGTGACCGTGTGCGTCTCGCGGGCGACCGGGAGGGCCGCGTCCGGGTCGCCGTCCTGCGCGCGGATCATGGCCTTCCAGGAGTCCATCGCGCGGCCGTCGTCCAGCGCCTTCTCGACGTCGGCGTCCGGCTGGCCGCTGAGGGCGAGCATCTCGCGGGCCAGGGCGATGGTGAGCTCGCGGATGTCCGCCGGCCCGCCGCCGGCGAGGACCTCGACCGACTCGCGCACCTCGTTCGCGTTGCCGATGGCGAGGCCGAGCGGCACGTTCATGTCGGTGAGCAGCGCGGTGGTGCTCACCCCGGAGTCGGTGCCCAGCTCGACCATGGTGCGCGCGAGCTCGCGCGCGCGGTCGATGTCCTGCATGAACGCGCCGGATCCGAACTTGACGTCCAGCACGAGCGCGTCCGTGCCCTCGGCGATCTTCTTGGACATGATGCTCGACGCGATCAGCGGGATCGCCTCGACGGTGCCTGTCACGTCGCGCAGCGCGTAGAGCTTCTTGTCGGCAGGGGCGAGGCCCGTGCCGGCGGCGCAGATCACGGCGCCGACGTCGCCCTGCAGCTGGGCGAAGATCTCCTCGTTGCTGAGCGCGGCGCGCCAGCCCGGGATCGACTCGAGCTTGTCGAGCGTGCCGCCGGTGTGGCCAAGGCCGCGGCCGCTGAGCTGCGGCACGGCGACGCCGAAGCAGGCGACGAGCGGAGCCAGCGGCAGCGTGATCTTGTCGCCCACGCCGCCCGTGGAGTGCTTGTCGACGGTCTTCTTGCCCAGGGCGGCGAAGCTCATCCGCTCTCCCGAGGCGATCATGGCGTCGGTGAGCACGCGGATCTCGGAGCGCACCATGCCGCGCTGGAACACGGCCATCGCGAACGAGGCCATCTGCGGATCGGTGACGTACCCGCGGGTGTACGCGTCGATCATCCAGCGCAGCGCGGGCTCGGGCACCGCGCCGCCGTCGCGCTTGGCGCGGATCACGTCGACGGCGTCGAACGGCTCGACGGTGCGCTGCGGTGTCGCGGCTGCGGTCATCGGATGTTCTCCAGGTCCCTCGGCCCGAACGCGTCGGGCAGCACTTCGTCGATCGTCCTGATCCCGGACACGGTCTCCAGCAGCATGCCGGGCGCGGCGTGCTCGTTCAGCAGCTGCCGGCAGCGGCCGCAGGGCATGATCGTCTCGCCGTCCCCGTTCACGCAGAGGAATGCGATCAGCCGGCCGCCGCCCGACATGAACAGGTCGCCGACCATCGCGCACTCGGCGCACAGCGTGACGCCGTAGGAGGCGTTCTCCACGTTGCAGCCGGCGACGATCCGGCCGTCGTCCACGAGCGCGGCCGCGCCCACCCGGTAGTGCGAGTACGGCGCGTACGCCTTGCGCTGCGCCTCGTCGGCGACCCGGCGCAGCTCGTCCCAATCGATGTCCACACGTCCTCCTAGGACTTGATGTAGGGCTTGCCGTCGGCCGCCGGTGCCTTGATCTGGCCGGCGAAGCCGACCACGGCGAGGATCGTCACGATGTACGGCAGCATCAACATGAACTCGCTCGGGACGGGTGTGCCGAGCACGTTGAGCAGGTTCTGCAGGTTCTGCGCGAAGCCGAAAAGCAGGGCGGCGAGCGTCGCCCGGATCGGATCCCAGCGTCCGAAGATGACCGCAGCCAGCGCGATGAAGCCGAGACCGGCCGTCATGTCCTTGGTGAAGTTCGGCACCGACACCAGCGTGAAGTACGCTCCTCCGATTCCGGCGACCGCTCCCGCCAGCAGCAGGTTCCAGAACCGGGTGGGATTCACCTTGATGCCGACCGTGTCGGCCGCCTGCGGGTGCTCGCCGACCGCACGCAGCCGCAGCCCCCACCGGGTGCGGTAGAGACCCCAGGCGACGAGGACGACGATGACGTACATCAGATACACCAGAAAGGTCTGGTCGAACAGCACCGGGCCGAGGACGGGGATGTCGGAGAGCAGCGGGATCGCGAACGGCTTGAACGACACGGGGTTGTTCAGCGTGCCCGCGTCGGGCGCGAGCACGGCCGTGTAGAGGAAGCCGGTGAGTCCGGACACGAGCACATTCAGGACGACGCCGACGATGACCTGTTCGACGATGTACTTGATCGCGAACACAGCCAGGACGGCGGCGACGAGCACGCCGCCGATCATCGCTCCGACGAGGCCGACGAACGGGCTCTTCGTCACGCTGCCGAGAATCGCCGCCGTGAACGCGCCGAGCAGGAGCTGACCCTCGATCGCGACGTTGACCACACCGCCGCGCTCGCCGATGACGCCGCCGAGCGCGCCGAAGATGAGCGGGACGGCGAGCGAGAGCGAACCGCCGAGCAGGCCGACGACGGGGACGGCCGCGGAGGAGCCCGCGCCGGACCAGGTGAGGAAGGCGAACATCGCCAGCAGCGAGTACGCGATCGACAGCCACATCGGCGTCGACCGGTAGCTCACCGCCTGCACCAGGGACCACGCCGCGAGGACGACGGCGATCGCCCACGAGATCCACAGCGCAGGACCAGCCGGCACGTCGATCGCACCGATCTTGATGGCGGCGCCGCTCTCCGCGAGCTTGTACACGGTGTCGCCGTGCGCGGGGGCCAGCAGGAACAGCAGCCCGAGCAGTGCGGCGATCACGAGCAGCGTGATCGAGACCTTGAATGTGCGGACCTTCACGACGGCGAGCTGCACGACACCTCCGCCGGAGGTGCCGTCGTCGGCGGTCTGCGCTTCGGTGATGGTCATGCCGCCGCCTCCTTCCGCGCCGCCCTCTTAGTACTGCGCCGCACGGCCTTCGCCGTCTTCTCCTCGTCCGTCTTGGGAAGGAAGAAGATCGCCCGGATGAGCGGAGGGGCGGCGATGAACAGCACGATCAGCGACTGGACCACGAGGACGATGTCGACCGGGATGCCCTGCAGCGCCTGCATCGTGAACGAGCCCGCCTTCAGCGCGCCGAAGAGGATCCCGGCGAACAGCGTCCCCCACGCGCGGCTGCGGCCGAGCAGCGCCACCGTGATGGCGTCGAACCCGATGCCGGCGTGGATGCCGCCGTCGAAGCCGCTCGTGATGGTGCTCTGGATCTGGATCATGCCAGCGAGCCCGGCGAGCCCGCCCGCGAACAGCATCGCGTAGACGAACATCCGCGGCACGCTGATGCCCGCGGCACGCGCGGCGTTCGGGTTCTCACCGACCGCGCGCATCCGGAACCCGAGGCTGGACCGCTCGACGAGCCACCAGACGATCAGCGTGGCCAGGAGCACGATCGGGAACGCCCAGGTGAGCTGAGGGTACTGCGGGCCGAACAGCGCGGGGAACACCCCGTTCGCCGGCGTCGGCGACGAGATCGGCTGGTTCGTGCCCGGCTTCTGCAGCGCGTGCGGCGTGCGCACCATCCACGAGACCAAGTAGAAGGCGATGTAGTTGAGCATGATCGTGAGGATCACCTCGTGCGCGCCGGTGCGCGCCTTCAGCAGGCCCACGATGCCGCCCCACACCGCACCGCCGACGATGCCGACGATCAGCGTGACGGGCAGCTGCAGCGCCATCGGCAGCCCGAGGTCGAAGGTGAGCAGGGCGGACGCCGCGCAGGCGATCAGCATCTGCCCCTGGGCGCCGATGTTGAACAGGCCGACCCGGAACGCGAGCGCCACGCCGAGGCCCGCTGCGGTGAGCGGAGCGGCGAATCCGAGCGTGCTCGTCAGCGGCAGGATCGCCTGTCCGAACGACGAGGCCTGGACGTTGATGATCGCCCCTTGGAAGAGCGCGCCGTACGCGCCGGCGACCGCCGTCCAGATCGCGCCGAAGGTGTCGCCTGGACGGGCGAAGAAGTAGCCGGCGGCCTTCTGCACGTCGGTGCTCGTGACCGCGATCAGTATGCCGCCCACGAGCATCGCGAGCACGATCGCGAGGATCGAGGTGACGGCGCTGCCGCGCATGATCTCGCGGATGACGAGGTTCTGGCGCGGGGGCGGCGGAACCGACTCGACAGTGCCGGACGGGGTGTCCGCGACGGTGGCGGTGCCGGTGAGCGGGCCGGATGCCGGCGGCAGCTGGCCCTCGGTGGTGTGCCGGGGTGCGCCGTCCGGGACCGACTGCGCGTCGGAGGCGTCGTCGTTCATGCTGCCGTCTCCTCGGGCTGCTCGCCGGCCATCATCAGGCCGAGCACGTCGCGGGGGGTGTCGCCCGGCACGATGCCGACGATGCCTCCTCGGTACATCACCGCGATGCGGTCGGCGAGAGCGGCGACCTCGTCGAGCTCGGTCGACACCACGAGCACCGGAATGCCGGCGTCACGCGTCGCGATGATGCGCTTGTGGATGAACTCGATCGATCCGACGTCCACGCCGCGCGTCGGCTGCGAGGCGAGCAGCAGTTTCAGCTCGCGGTTGAGCTCCCGCGCGATCACCACCTTCTGCTGGTTGCCGCCGGACAGCGATCCCGCGGGCGCCTGCGGCCCTTGCGTGCGGATGTCGTACTCGGCGATGCGCGCCTTTGCGAAGTCGGTGAGGGCACTGCGGCTGATCGTGCCGACCGAGCTGAAGGCCGCGTCGTTCGAACGGTCCAGGACCAGGTTCTCGGCGACGGAGAACGCGCCGACGAGTCCGTCCTCGTTGCGGTCCTCCGGGACGAATCCGACACCCGCGTCGAGGACCTTCCGGACGCTCCGGCCGACGAGCTCCGTGCCGTCCAGCGAGATGCTCCCGCTGACTCCGGAGTGCAGGCCCATGATCGCCTCGGTGAGCTCCGTCTGGCCGTTGCCCTGGACGCCGGCCACGGCGAGCACCTCACCCGGACGGACGTCGAACGAGATGCTGTCCACGAGCACGGTGCCGTCCGGCGCGATCACCCGCAGGTCGCGGACCTCGAGACCACCCGTGGGCTGCACCTGCGGCGGATCCTTGTGCACCGTCAGCTCGACCGCGCGGCCCACCATCATCGAGGCCAGCTCGGTGTTCGAGGCGCGCGGGTCGGCCTCGCCGACGACCTTGCCGAGCCGGATGACCGTGATGCGATCGGCCACCTCACGCACCTCCCGCAGCTTGTGCGTGATGAAGACGATCGACGTGCCCTCGTCCCGCAGCTGCCGCATGATCGTCATGAGCTCGTCGGTCTCCTGCGGCGTCAGCACGGCGGTCGGCTCGTCGAACACCAGGATCTTCGCGTCACGGGAGAGCGCCTTGATGATCTCCACGCGCTGCTGCACGCCGACCGGAAGATCTCCGACGAGCGCGTCGGGGTCGACCTCGAACCCGAACCGCTCGGCCACGGATCGCACGTGCGCCCGCGCCGCCGCCAGGTCGAGGGATCCGAACGCCTTGGTCTGCTCGTGACCGAGCATCACGTTCTCCGCGACCGTGAACACCGGCACGAGCATGAAGTGCTGATGCACCATGCCGATACCCGCCGCCATCGCGTCTCCGGGACCTCGGAAGTGATGCGCGACCCCGTCGAGGAGGATCTCGCCCTCCTCGGGCCGGTACAGCCCGTAGAGGACGTTCATGAGGGTGGACTTGCCGGCGCCGTTCTCGCCCAGCAGGGCGTGGATCTCCCCCGGCTCCACGGTCACGTCGATGTGATCGTTGGCCGTGAACGACCCGAACCGCTTCGTGATGCCACGGAGCTCGAGCTTCATAGTGCGACCCTATCCATTCGGAGGTGCTGCGGTGAGGAACGCGGCCCAGGGAACGACGGACGGTCGGGGGATATGGATCCCCCGACCGTCCATGGAGTGAACTTACTTCGGCGAACTGGGCGACTCGACCTTGATCGTGCCGTCCTCGATCTGGCTCTGCAGCTTCTTCAGCTCGTCCGTGAGACCGGCCGGCAGCTTCGACTCGAAGTCGTGGAAGCTGGACAGGCCGACGCCGCCGTTCTTCAGGGTGCCGACATAGGGCGTCCCGTCGAACTTGCCGCTCGCACCCGCCGTGACCGCGTCCTTCACGGCGACGTCGATGTTCTTCATGATCGAGACGAGCGTGACGTCCTTGACGCTCGGGTCGGCCACGACGAGGTCGCTGTCGACGCCCAGCATGACGGTCTTCTTGTTCGCACCGGCCTGGATGGCCGCGGCCGCACTGATGTAGATCGGGCCGCCGACCGGAAGGATGACGTCGGCGCCCTGGTCGAGGATGCCCTGCGCCGCCTGCTTGGCGGTGTCGTTCGCGGCGAAACCACCGGTGAACGAACCCTTCTGGGTCGCTTTGTCCCAGCCGAACGTCTGGACGCTCTTGCCCTTGTCGGAGTTGTACTTGGCGACGCCATCGACGAAGCCGTCCATGTAGATCGACACGGGCGGGATCTGCATGCCGCCGAACGTGCCGACCTTGCCGGCCTGCGAGTAGGCCGCCGCAGCGTACCCGCCGAGGTACGCCGCCTGCGCGGTATCGAACAGCAGCGGCTTGAGGTTCGACGGCGTCTTGCCGTCGGTGTCCTGGCCCGGGTCGTCGACGATCGCGTAGTCGATCTTCGGGTTGGCCTTGGCGGAGGCGACCGTTGCTGCGGAGAGGTTGAAGCCGACCGAGACGATGTAGGTGCAGCCGCCGGAGACGAGTGCCTGCATGTTCGGCGTGTAGTCGCTGGCGGCCTTCGAGGTCACCTGGGTGAACTTGACGCCGAGCGCGCTGGCGGCCGCCTTCATGCCGTTGAGCGCGGACTCGTTGAACGAGTGGTCATTGAACCCGCCGCTGTCGGAGACGATGCAGGGCTTGAAGTTCGCGTCGGCGGGCTTCGCGTTGGTCGAGCTGGCCGGGGCGGGAGCGGATCCGCATCCCGACAGGGCGACGATGACACCGGCAGCGACGGTCGCGCCGATCAGCTTCTTGGTGAGGGAGATGGTCACTCGGGCCTCCAGAACACGCACCCGCGGCCATCGCGGGTCACTTGAAGTTACCCATTGTTACGGTGATCGGGCATCCTCGTCCGATGGGCACCAGGCAATGGTTACAAACCTGAGATCATGTGCGCTCGCTCGTGCTCATATGAGCAATGCAGATTACGATCGCCCCTCTTCGGAGCGCGATCGCGCCCTGCTCCTCGGATCCTCAGAGCACGTCGCCGCGCCCGGTGAGCTTGAGCGACTCGACCACTCCCTTGACCCGCTGCGCGTGCTCGGTCGTGGTCACCAGCAGCGCGTCGGGGGTGTCCACGACGACGATGTCCTGGACGCCCACCAGGCTGATCACCCGCGAGGTCTGGCTGACCAGGATCCCGCTCGCCGCGTCGGACAGCACCCGGGCGGAGCGTCCCAGCACGGCGAGGTCGTTCTTGCGGCCGTTCAGCACGAGCTTGGCGAGCGAGGCGAAGTCGCCCACGTCGTCCCAGTCGAAGTGCCCGGGGACCACGGCGAGCCTGCCGCGCTCCGCCGCGGGCTCGGCGACCGCGTAGTCGATCGCGATCTTCGGGAGCGCCGGCCAGATCCGGTCCACGACGGGTCCGCGCCGATCCCGGTCGTCCCAGGCCTCCGCGAGTTCCATCAGCCCGGCATGCAGTGCGGGCTGGTGCAGCTCGAGCTCGGCGAGCAGCACGTCGGCGCGGGCGATGAACATGCCCGCGTTCCACAGGTAGCTGCGATCGGCGACGTACGTCTTCGCGGTCGCGAGGTCCGGCTTCTCCACGAACCGCTCGACCAGGGCGGCCTCGCGCGCGCCCTCGACCTCGAGCTCCGCACCCTGCTTGATGTAGCCGAAGCCGACCGCGGGCTCGGACGGGGTGATCCCGATCGTCACGATGTACCCCTGCCGCGCCACTTCGACGGCGTCGCGCACCGCGAACTCGAACACGCGGTTGCTGCGGATGACGTGGTCGGCGCTGAAGGATCCGATGATCACGTCGGGATCGCGGCGATGCAGGATCGCGGCGGCGAGACCGATCGCCGCCGCCGACTCACGCGGCTCCGACTCCAGGATCATGTTGCGGTCGGGGATGCCGGGCAGCTGCTCCTCGACGGCGGCACGATGCGCCCGCCCGGTGACGACCGCGATCCTGTCCTGCCCGGTGAGCGGCATGAGCCGGTCCCAGGTGTCGCGCAGCAGCGACTGCCCCGATCCGGTCAGATCGTGCAGGAACTTCGGAGCGTCGGCGCGGGACAGCGGCCACAGCCGGCTGCCGATGCCCCCGGCGGGGATGACGGCGTAGAAGTCCTTGATCGGGTTGCGCATCCCCCCAGCGTATCGATGCGGGACCGGCCCCCTCCGGCGCGCCGATCGATCGCGATCGTGCATGGACCCGATCGCGGAAGCGCATCGGACTAAGGGTCGCCTTCGTCGCTCCCAGCGATTCGACAGGAATAGGATTGCAGGGATCGGACGCCTGCGCGCCGCGATCCGCCGCTTAGATCAGGGAGGACGACTGTGTCCGCAAGCACTCGCTTGACGCCTTCGATTTCGGAAACCACCTCCAAGACGCCACGCGGCACCCTGTACCGGGGCCGTGAAGGCATGTGGTCGTGGGTTCTGCATCGCATCACCGGAATCGCCATCTTCTTCTTCCTCCTGGTGCACGTGCTGGACACGTCGCTCATCCGGGTGTCGCCGGAGGCCTACAACGCCGTCCTCGGCACGTACAAGAACCCGATCATGGGACTCGGCGAGACCGTGCTGGTCGCGGCGATCGTGTTCCACGCGCTCAACGGCCTGCGGATCATCCTGGTCGACGTCTGGTCGAAGGGCGCCCGCTACCAGCGCCAGATGTTCTGGATCGTGCTCGGCCTCTGGGTCGTGCTGATGGCGGGCTTCGCGCCCCGCCACCTGATCAACGTGTTCTCCGCTGTGGGAGGTTCGCACTGATGTCCGCCGACGTGTTCACCACGGAGCACCTCGCTGCTCCGCGCCGCCACAAGAGCGTCAACCTGGAGAAGTGGGGGTGGATCTACATGCGCGTGTCGGGCGTCGTGCTCATCGTGCTGATCTTCGGCCACCTCTTCGTGAACCTCATGCTCGGCCAGGGCATCCACGCGCTCGACTTCGCGTTCGTGGCCGGCAAGTACGCCACGCCGTTCTGGCAGTGGTGGGACGTGCTGATGCTGTGGCTCGCGCTGATCCACGGCGCGAACGGCATGCGCACGGTCGTCAACGACTACGTCGGCCACCAGGGCGTCCGCAAGACCCTCGTCGTCGTCATCGGCCTCGCCGCGGCTCTGCTGATCCTGCTCGGCACCCTGGTCGTGTTCACCTTCGACCCGTGCAACGGCGTGTTCCAGGACGGCGCGATGTGGTCGACGTGCCACGCAGCCGGCAAGTAAGACGAAGAACAGAAGAGGCAGATCCCAGTGACCACTGAGACCCAGGATTCCGTCGTCAAGAACGGCGTGCATCACCACCAGTTCGACATCGTCATCGTGGGCGCCGGCGGCGCCGGGATGCGCGCGGCGATCGAGGCCGGCCCCGGCGCCAGGACCGCGGTGATCTCCAAGCTCTACCCGACCCGCTCGCACACGGGCGCGGCGCAGGGCGGCATGGCCGCGGCGCTCGCCAACGTCGAGGAGGACAGCTGGGAGTGGCACACCTTCGACACCGTCAAGGGCGGCGACTACCTCGTCGACCAGGACGCGGCGGAGATCCTCGCGAAGGAGGCCATCGACGCGGTCATCGACCTCGAGAACATGGGCCTGCCGTTCAACCGCACGCCCGAGGGCAAGATCGACCAGCGCCGCTTCGGCGGGCACACCGCCGAGCACGGCAAGACCCCGGTCCGCCGCGCCTGCTACGCCGCCGACCGTACCGGCCACATGATCCTGCAGACGCTGTTCCAGAACTGCGTCAAGCTCGGCATCAACTTCTTCAACGAGTTCTACGTGCTCGACCTGATCACGGTGAAGGACGAGGCGGGCAAGACCGGGATCGCCGGCGTCGTCGCCTACGAGCTCGCCACCGGCGAGCTGCACGTCTTCCACGCCAAGGCCGTGATCTTCGCGACCGGCGGCTTCGGCAAGATCTTCAAGACGACCTCGAACGCGCACACCCTGACCGGGGACGGCGTCGGCATCGTCTGGCGCAAGGGCCTGCCCCTGGAGGACCTGGAGTTCTTCCAGTTCCACCCGACCGGGCTCGCAGGCCTGGGGATCCTGCTCACCGAGGGCGCCCGCGGCGAGGGCGCGATCCTGCGCAACGCGTCCGGCGAGCGCTTCATGGAGCGCTACGCCCCCACCATCAAGGACCTCGCGCCACGCGACATCGTCGCGCGCTGCATGGTCCAGGAGGTCGCGGAGGGCCGCGGCGCCGGCCCGCACAAGGACTACGTGCTGCTGGACTGCACGCACCTCGGCGCCGAGGTGCTGGAGACCAAGCTCCCCGACATCACCGAGTTCGCCCGCACCTACCTCGGGGTCGACCCCGTCGTCGAGCCGGTCCCCGTGATGCCGACCGCGCACTACGCGATGGGCGGCATCCCGACCAACAACAACGGCGAGGTCCTCGCCGACAACGACACCATCGTGCCCGGCCTGTACGCCGCCGGCGAGTGCGCGTGCGTCTCGGTGCACGGCGCCAACCGTCTCGGCACCAACTCCCTGCTGGACATCAACGTGTTCGGCAAGCGCAGCGGCCGCAACGCCGTCGAGTACGTCAAGACGGCCGAGTTCCTGCCCCTCCCCGAGGCGCCGGAGGCCGCGGTCAAGGGGATGCTCGACGGCCTGCGCAACAACGCAGGCACCGAGCGCATCGCCGTGCTGCGCAAGAAGCTGCAGGACGAGATGGACAAGGGCGCCCAGGTGTTCCGGACGCACGAGTCGCTCGAGCACGTGCTCGGCGTGATCGCGGAGCTTCGTGAGCGCTACCTCAACGTGCACGTCGACGACAAGGGCAGCCGGTTCAACACCGACCTGCTCGAGGCCGTCGAGCTCGGGTTCCTCCTCGACATCGCCGAGGTCGTCGTCTACGCCGCGCAGAACCGCGAGGAGAGCCGCGGCGGCCACATGCGCGACGACTTCCCGAAGCGCGACGACGAGAACTACCTGAAGCACACCATGGCGTACCTGACCGGCGACCCGCACTCGTCGACCCCGGCCGACCACATCAAGCTGGACTGGAAGCCCGTCGTGTTCACGAAGAACGAGCAGGGCGAGTTGAACTACCCGCCGATGGAGAGGAAGTACTGATGTCCACCGCTCAGAACCCGGCTGCTGAGCCTGTCGAAGCACAGGGTCTGGTCGCTCCGGACGCCGTCGCCGAACTCGAGGCCAACGACGACACCGGCGTGCAGTCGTTCCTGGTGACGTTCAACATCCGCCGCTTCGATCCCGAGGTGGACAGCGAGCCGCACTGGGTGGACTACGACGTGGAGTTGTACTCCACCGACCGCGTGCTCGACGCCCTGCACAAGATCAAGTGGGAGGTCGACGGGTCCCTCACCTTCCGCCGCTCCTGCGCGCACGGCATCTGCGGATCCGACGCGATGCGCATCAACGGCCGCAACCGGCTCGCCTGCAAGACCCTGATCAAGGACCTGGACATCTCCAAGCCGATCTACGTCGAGGCGATCAAGGGCCTGCCGCTGGAGAAGGATCTCGTCGTCGACATGGATCCGTTCTTCGCCGCGTACCGCGAGGTGAAGCCGTTCCTGCTCGCCACGAGCGAGCCGCCGAAGGGCAAGGAGCGCGTGCAGTCGATCGCCGACCGTGCGATCTTCGACGACACCACCAAGTGCATCCTGTGCGCCGCGTGCACCTCGTCGTGCCCCGTGTTCTGGACCGACGGGCAGTACTTCGGCCCCGCCGCGATCGTGAACGCGCACCGCTTCATCTTCGACTCCCGCGACGACGGCGCCGACGTGCGCCTGGACATCCTCAACGACAAGGAGGGCGTGTGGCGCTGCCGCACGACCTTCAACTGCACCGAGGCCTGCCCCCGTGGCATCGAGGTCACCAAGGCGATCGCGGAGGTCAAGCAGGCCGTCCTGCGCGGCCGTCCCTGAGCCGGTCTGATCCCGAGAGGCGCCACCCGATGCGGGTGGCGCCTCTTCGCGTCCCCGCCGCTGTCCGTCCGGGTACCGGCCGCTCGCTCGTCCCCGCCGCTGTCCGGGTCCCGGCGGCTCGCTAGGGTGAGTGGGTGGTCGATTCCGGAGCGGAGCTGCGCGAACGGCTCGAGGCGCCGATCGAGCGCGCGGCCGAGATCACCCGCCGCACCATGCAGGTCTTCCCGATCCGGGTATGGCGCCGATTCCTGCGCCGCAACGGCTTCCTGCTCTCGGCCGGGCTGGCGTATCAGGGGCTCTTCGCCGTCTTCGCGCTGCTCTACATCGCCTTCGCCTCCGCGGGGCTCTGGCTCGGCGGGAGCGAGCGGGCGATCCGGTTCGTCACCGCCGTCGCCAACAGCTACGTCCCCGGGATCGTCGGCGAGCACGGGCTGGTGCACCCGGACGACGTGCAGGAGATCGCGGCCTCCTCGACCGGAGTGCTGAGCGTCACCGGCATCATCGCCGCGATGGTGGTGGTCTGGACAGCAAGCACGGCGATCACCTTCGCCCGGCGCGCGGTGCGCGACATGTTCGGCCTCGCCTACGACGCCCGCAGCGTCGTGCTGCTGAAGATCCGGGACGTCCTCGCCGCCCTCGCCTTCGGGCTCGCACTGCTGCTCGGCTCCGTCCTCGGCTTCACCGGCGTCTGGACGCTGCGGCAGATGTCCGCGCTGCTGGGATGGAGCCTCAGCACCCCCGCCTTCGAGGTGATCACACGGCTGGGCTCGATGGTCGTGATGTTCGCGATCGACACGACCGCGCTCGCCCTCCTCGTGGGCTTCCTCACCGGCACCAGGCTGCACTGGCGGACGATCCGGCCCGGAGCGCTGCTCGGCGGTGCGGCCGTCGTGATCCTCCAGCTCGGCGCCGGCCTGCTGCTCGCGCACACGCCGACGAATCCGCTGCTGGCGACCTTCGCGGTGATCGTCGCGATGCTGCTGTGGTGCCGGTCGGTGGCCCTGGTCGTGCTCGTCGCCGCCTGCTGGATCGCACTGACCGCCGAAGACCGGGATCAGCCGCTGGCGGACGAGGATGCGGTGCGCGGCGCCGAGCTGGAGTCCCTCGAGCTCGCCGCACGCGTCCGGCTGCGGCGTGCGACGGATGCGTATGCGCGAGCGCCGTGGTGGCGTCGGCGCGCTGCTTCTCGGGAGCGTCAGCGCGCCAGGCAGGAGTGGGAGGCCGCCGCGGACGAGCTCGAGACGCATCGGATCCTGATCCGCCGAGGGTCGCGGACCCGGCGGGCTGTCGCGCCGTCGAGAGCACGCCCCCGCCGCTCTCCGTGAGCGATGTCCGACGCCGTCGTTAGGCTTGGTGCATGCCCCATCTGCGTATCGCCACGGTCAACGTCAACGGGATCCGCGCCGCGGTCCGCAACGGCATGCACACCTGGCTCGACGACTCCGGCGTGGACGTGCTCACCCTGCAGGAGGTCAGGGCGCAGGACGAGCACCTCGAGGCCGCGTTCCCCGGCTGGTCGATCCTGCACGACGAGGCGACGGCCAAGGGCCGCGCCGGCGTCGCGGTGCTCAGCCGCGAGCCCGCGCTCGCCGCGCGCACGGAGTTCGGCCCCGAGGACTTCGACTCCAAGGGCCGCTGGCTCGAGGCCGACTTCCTGCTCGGCGGCATCCCCCTCACGGTCGTCAGCGCCTACGTGCACAGCGGCGAGGCCGACACCCCGAAGCAGCTCGAGAAGTGGAAGTTCCTCGACGCGATGACCGTGCGGATGGGCGAGCTCGGCGCCGAGGACGCACTCGCCCTGGTCACCGGCGACCTCAACGTGGGTCATCGCGAGCTCGACATCAAGAACTGGCGCGGCAACCGCACCAAGGCCGGATTCCTGCCGCGGGAACGCGCCTATTTCGATCGGTTCCTGGGGCCCGCGGGCGAGCAGGTGACGGGCGTCGACGGCTCGACCGGGTCCGGGCTCGGCTGGATCGACGTCGGCCGCGCCGCCCACGGCGAGGTGGACGGCCCGTACACGTGGTGGACCATGCGCGGCCAGGCCTTCGACAACGACGCCGGCTGGCGGATCGACTACCACCTGGCCACGCCGGCCCTCGGGACGCGTGCGACCGGTTATCACGTCGCCCGCGCCGCCACCTATGCCGAGCGATGGAGCGACCACACCCCGGTCGTGGTCGACTACACGTACTGACGCGGCCGGTGCGGCCAGGAGCAGCCGACAGGAGAGCCGGATCGGGCGGCTCCGTCGGCGGCCTGGTCGCGGCGGCCGCTCGGTCTGGCCTCGTAGCGGCCGCTCGGTCTGGCCTCGTAGCGGCCGCTCGGTCTGGCCGCGTCGCGGCCGCTCGGTCTGGCCGCGTCGCGGCGGCGGCTCGGTCTGGCCGCGTCGCGGCGGCGGCTCGGTCTGGCCGCGTCGCGGCGGCGGCTCAGTCCCGGAGCTCCTCGCGATACGGCTTCGCGGTCTCCGGCGCGTCCTGGCCCTCCGGGAATTCGCAGGTGAACTCCCCGCGGTAGCCGAAGAGCAGACCGACGACCCGGTTGCGGACCTCGAGGTCGATCACGAAGAGTCCTCGCTCGTCGTCGAAGCGCTCAGTCAGGAAGGCGCGACCGCTGAACATCAGCGGGAAGCGGAACGCGATCGGCCCTTCGTAGAAGCGCTGCGCACCGGAGACCAGCCTCAGCGCCCCGTCGTCGGTGACCGACAGCTCAAGCTCCACGGCGAGATGCTGGTGGGTGCCGAGATAGTCGACGACGCGGCCGCGCGCCTCGCTGTAGATCATGGTGGCGTCGAAACGGCGCCGCCGCCCCGGCCGCACGTTCATGGTGCGCGCGAAGGTGACCGTCTCGCGCCCGAAGCCGTCGACGTAGGCGTGGTTGTCGATCCGGAACGGGATCCCCCGGCCCTTCTCCGGGAACATGATGTTGCGCGCGGATCCGAGGGCGAGGAACGGCACCGTCCACCACGGCCCGCGCCGCACCTCGGTCATCACGCCGCGGCCCACGCAGCCGTACCCGGCGGCGACCCCGACGCCGAACCGCCGCTGCAGCTGCGGATGGAGCCGTGCGAAGTCCGCTCCCAGGGCACGGACGAAGACGCCCTCCGCCGCGGTCACTGTGCGATCTCCGCGAGAGAGGCGGGTGCGTCCTGCATGACCCCGCGGCCGCGCTGCGGTGGTCGTGACAGGCACCGGCGAGCTCGCGCCCGCGGGCGCCGTCCCGGCCGCATCGCCCGCCACAGCGATGTCTGTTCCGGCGCGACGCCCGCCTCGGCCCAGAGCCGCAGGCGATCGAAGCTCCTGGCCGTGAGCCACCACACGAACGGGCGGACCACCAGCGGATCCAGCGCACGGCCGAGTGCGCCCCAGCCGGGCTCGTAGTCGTAACCGGTGAGGAAGCGCACGCCGTCGTCCGTCGGGATGTAGCGCCAGTAGCCCCTCCCCTTGCGGAGCGGGGAGAGCCGATCCGCGGAGTCGAACACGAGCGCGGACGTGCGTTCGCCGTGGCCGCCGTGCCGGGTTCCGAGCGACACCCGTGCCGTGGATGGTGTGCAGCCAGAGCCCGCGCTCGTACACGAACTCCTGCGCGCCGTCCTCGCGCGTGCGCACCGGTCGGATCGCGCTGAACCGGGCATCCCAGCGGACGTGCCGCCGGGGATCCTGGGTCAGCTCCCACACCCTCTCGAGCGGGGCCCTGATGGTGATCTCGACATACAGTGCACGCTCTCTGCGCCGCGTGGCGCGCGAGTTGTGCCGGGGAACCGCCATGAGGCAAAGCCTAGAGGCAGGGCAGGACGGGCATGGGGCGCCCCATAGGATTGTCGGGTGACGAAACCCCGCCTCTACTCCGGAATGCAGCCCTCCGC
Organism: Microbacterium sp. 22242; assembly: GCF_052045495.1. Classification (NCBI taxonomy): domain Bacteria; kingdom Bacillati; phylum Actinomycetota; class Actinomycetes; order Micrococcales; family Microbacteriaceae; genus Microbacterium; species Microbacterium sp. 22242. The sequence continues at coordinate 188,036 of NZ_JBQEOZ010000002.1, forward strand.
CGACTCCCTCCAGGCCGGCAACTACATCGGGGCGCTGCTGCAGTGGCGGGACCTGCAGAACTCCTACGACGCGTTCTTCTCCGTCGTCGATCTGCACGCCATCACCGTGCCGCAGGACCCGGCCGAGCTCCGCGAGAAGACCCGGCGCACGGCCGCGCAGTACATCGCCGCCGGCATCGAGCCCTCGCAGTCGACGCTCTACGTGCAGTCGCACGTGCGCGCGCACGCCGAGCTGGCGTGGATCCTGAGCACGATCACCGGCTTCGGCGAGGCCGGCCGGATGACGCAGTTCAAGGACAAGTCGTCGCGGTTCGGCGCCGACGCGACCTCCGTGGGCCTGTTCACCTACCCGGTGCTGATGGCCGCCGACATCCTGTTGTACCAGACCGACGTGGTGCCCGTCGGCGACGATCAGAAGCAGCACGTCGAGCTGACCCGCGACCTCGCGGAGCGGTTCAACGCCCGCTTCGGCGAGACGTTCGTGGTGCCGATCCCGGTGATCCAGAAGGACACCGCCCGCATCTACGACCTGCAGAACCCGACCTCGAAGATGTCGAAGTCGGCGGAGTCCGATGCCGGAGTGCTGTGGCTGCTGGACGACCCGGCGAAGTCGGCGAAGAAGATCATGCGCGCGGTCACCGACAACGAGGGATCCGTGCGTTACGACCGCGAGAACAAGCCCGGTGTCTCGAACCTGCTCACGATCTATGCGGCGCTGACCGGACGTCAGATCGCGGCGATCGAGGACGAGTACGCGGGTCGCGGCTACGGCGACTTCAAGAAGGGCCTCGCCGAGGTGGTCGTGAACGAGTTCGGGCCGGTGCGCGAGCGCGCGAACCAGCTGCTCTCCGACCCCGCCGAGCTGGACCGCATCCTGGCTGCCAACGCCGCGAAGGCCGACGAGGTCGCCGACAAGACCCTCGCCGACGTCTACGACCGGGTCGGCCTGCTCCGCCGGGTGGTGCTGTAGGCGCTTCCCCTGGGCCTTCGCCTTTCGACATGGTCGCGCCCGCGCGTCCCAAAGTCAGTCGATTCGGCTTCTCGCTGAGCCGCTGACGGCCGAGATCCCGCGATCGACTGAGTTCGGAACGATGCGGCGGCGCGCAGGGCGGAAGCCGCGCATTCCCCGCAGCGCCGCGACGACCCCTGCTCGGTCGTACATGATGTCCTCGGCGACGAGCCGGAGGACGCAGAACCCCAGCGCTGCGAGGCGCCGATCGCGCTCGTAATCGCGTACTCGCTGCGCCCAGTCTTCGTGGTGCGCCCTGGAGTCGCATTCGACGACGAGCCATCCGTCGAGCACCAGATCCACGCGACCGAAGTCGAACTGGACCTGAGGCACCACCTCGAAACCCAGCGCACGCGCCGCAAGACGGACCAGCGTCTCCGGCCCGGACTCCGCCCGCCCGTCGACCAGGCGGCGCAGGACCCGCTTTCTTCGGGGTGCGAGTTCGAATACCTCGTCGAGCCCGTGCAGGTCGATCAGACCTTGATGCAGCGCGCTGTCCAGCGACGCCACGGCGTCCCGCGGCTGCTGACAGCACAGCGATTGGGCGAGCGCCTCGACGAGGGGCACGGTCAGGTCGTTCCACGGCGCGGAGCACGTGCGCCAATGTCGCGTGATGCGCGGCGACGGTTGCGCCTGCCGAGCGGAGTGCGGCGTCATCTGCACGTGCAGCGGATGCCTGTCCCGGACGAAGACCCCGGCAAGCGTCAGCGCGGTGACGCAATCGGCTCTCCCGCCGAGACGACCGGCATGGACGGCCGTCTCCGAGCAGCCCGTGGTCGTGTACTGCCCCTGACGCAACCGGATCAGGCGGCCGTCGCGCGCCGCCTGCGCGATCGACCTGGTCGTGTACCCCTGGGCGCGCAGTTCGAAGGTCTTGAATCGCTGGTCGTTCATCATCCCCTGAGGCTGGCGATCCCGGAGGTGCCGCGGACCCGTGCCACCGGGAACGGTGCGGAACGGCGCCATCGGCGCGCCTGCGGAGGGCGAAGAACCGCCGGCGCGACGAAGAACCGCCGGCGCCTCGTTCCGAACTCAGTCGATTCGGCGCGCAATCACGGCAACGCCGGTGCTGCAGCGGAAATCGACTGAGTTTCGAACGGCGCGCGACGACGAACCGCACCCGCGGGCCCGTTTAGGCTGAACCGATGGAACCGGTCGAGCTGCGTACGCGGCGCCTGGCCCTGCGCCCACCCGCATTCGCCGACGTCGACGCGATCACGGCGGCCTGCCAGGATCCGGAGATCCCGCGCTGGACCACCGTGCCGAGCCCGTACGCTCGCGCCGATGCCGAGGACTACGTCCGTCTGGTCGGCCAGTGGTGGGAGGACGGATCCCAGACGGTATGGGCGGCGTACGCCGACGGCGTGATCGTCGCGTCGATCGGCCTGCATCACATCGTCAAACACGCCAGCGGAGGCGACGCCGAGCTCGGTTACTGGGTCGCCGCGCCAGCCCGCGGACGCGGATACCTGACCGAGGCCGCACGCGCCGTGATCGACTGGGGCTTCACAGAGCTCGGACTCGCCCGCATCACCTGGCGCGCGGTGGTCGGCAACGTGGCGTCCGCCCGCAGCGCCCGTGCGCTCGGATTCCGCTTCGAGGGTGTGCAGCGCCAGGTCCTCACCGGTCCTCGCGGCCGGGATGACGGATGGGTCGCAGGACTGCTGCGCACCGACGATCGCGCGCCGGTCCCCTGGCCGATCGATCTGAGCTGAGACGCCGCCCGGATGTCCCCGCTCGGTGGCAGGATGAACCCATGCCGGAGATGCCTGAGGTGCAGGGGCTGGTCGACTTCCTCGCGGATCGCGCGGTCGGCCTGACGATCACGCGCGCGTCTGTGTCGGCGATCTCCGCGCTGAAGACCTTCGATCCGCCGGTGACGGCCCTGGCCGGATCGCGGGTGAGCGGCGCGGCCCGGCACGGCAAGTTCCTGGATCTCACGCTGGAGAGCGACGCCGAGCCGAACCTGCACTTCGTCTTCCACCTCGCGAAGGCCGGGTGGCTGCGCTGGTACGACGCGCTGCCGGCGACGCTGATCCGGCCGGGAAAATCCCCGATCGCGATGCGGATCGCCTTCGACGACGGCAGCGGCTTCGACCTCACAGAGGCGGGGACGAAGAAGTCGCTCGCGGCCTACGTGGTGCGGGATCCGGCGGAGGTGCCGGGGATCGCCCGGCTCGGTCCGGACCCGCTGGATCCGTCGTTCACGCGGGACGCGTTCGCCGCGCTGCTCGAAGGCCGGCGCACTCAGATCAAGGGCCTGCTGCGGGATCAGGGCGTGATCGCCGGGATCGGCAACGCCTACTCGGACGAGATCCTGCACGCAGCGCGGATGTCGCCGTATGCTCCCGCCGGCGGCCTCGGCGCGGATGACGTGACCCGGCTCTACGACGCGATGGAGAGCACGCTGCGCGACGCGGTGGCCGAGGCCACCGGGAAGCCCCCCGCCGATCTCAAGGACGCCAAGCGGCGGGGCATGCAGGTGCACGGCCGGCGCGGCGAGACCTGCCCGGTGTGCGGCGACACGGTGCGCAGCGTGTTCTTCGCCGACCGCTCGCTCGAGTACTGCCCCACCTGTCAGACCGGCGGAAAGGTGCTCGCCGACCGGCGGCTGTCCCGCCTGCTGAAATGAGGCGTCGGCGAGGCGGGCGCACGTCACCGCACGTCACAGGAGCATTCGCCGGAATGAATCGGATGGAGAGGTGTTGAGTAAGCTGAGAGCAGTAACGTGCTCCGGGGTCGGTGAGAATCCGAACCGGCGGTGACAGTCCGCGAACCGAGGTCGCATCCGAGATGCGACCGAGGCCGACCCGGTGGAATTCCGGGACCGACGGTGATGCGAGCGAGACGCTCGCGAGTCCGGATGAGAGGCAGCACGCATGATCGCCGTGCGCCTTGCCCCGGGCATCCGAACCCCTGATCAGGACAAGGAAGCGACAGCGACATGACCGTGACGGCGGCGGAGCACGCGGCGATGCTGCGCGCCCTCGAGATCGCCGATCGCGGCCCTCGCGGGGTGAACCCGCAGGTCGGCGCCGTGATCCTCTCCCCCTCCGGAGACGTGCTCGCCGAGGGCTGGCACCGCGGCGCGGGCACCCCGCATGCGGAGGTCGACGCGCTCTCCCGGCTCTCCCCCGCGCAGCGGCGCGGAGCCACCGCGGTGGTCACCCTCGAACCCTGCAACCACACCGGACGCACCGGCCCCTGCGCGGTCGCACTCGTCGAGGCCGGCGTGGCCAGAGTCGTCTACGCGCTGGACGATCCGGGCGATCACTCCGGCGGCGGGGCGGACCGCCTGCGCGCGGCGGGCGTGCAGGTCGTCGCCGGCGAGCAGGCCGACGCCGCTCGCGCGCTCATCGCCGGCTGGCTCGCCGTGCAGCGGCTCGGCCGCCCGCATGTCACCGTGAAGTGGGCGCAGAGCCTGGACGGACGAGCGGCCGCGGCGGACGGATCCAGCCAGTGGATCACCGGTCCGGAGGCGCGCGCCGACGTGCACAGGCGCCGCGCCGAGGCCGACGCGATCGTCGTCGGCACCGGCACCGTGCTCGTCGACGATCCGGCGCTCACGGCCCGCGACGGCGATGCGCTGCTGCCGCATCAGCCCATCCCCGTCGTGATCGGCGCGCGGGACACGCCCGCGGATGCGGCGCTGCGCCGGCACCCGCACGAGCCCCTGTTCTACCCGCAGCACGACCTCCACGCGGTCCTCGAGGACCTCCGCGGAAGCGGCGTGCAGCGCGTCTTCGTCGAGGGCGGCCCCACGCTCGCGAGCGCGTTCCTCGCCGCCGGTCTCGCGGACGACGTGCTGGCGTATCTCGCACCGGTGCTGCTCGGCGGCCCGCGGCTCGCACTCACCGACATCGGCGTCGCCACGATCGCCGAGGCCCGGCGCCTCGTGGTCGACGAGTGGCTTCCGCTCGGACCCGACCTGCTGGCGATCGCCCGCGTCGAGGCGCCGGACCCAGTCCTGACAAACGCGGGCGGAAGCGCCGCCCGCACCGAGACCACCCGGAACGAGGGAGGATCCTGATGTTCACCGGAATCATCGAGGAGATCGGCGAGATCACCGCGATCGCGCCCGCCGGCGACGGCTGGCGGCTGACCGTGCGCGCGCCGAGGGCCGCATCCGACGCAGTGCACGGCGAGTCCATCGCCGTGAGCGGCGTGTGCCTCACGGTCGTGGGATCCACCGACTCGACCTTCGACACCGACGTGATGAAGCAGACGCTGGACGTGGCGGCGATCGGCCGGGCGGCCGTGGGCACGCGCGTCAACATCGAGAAGGCCATGCCGGTCGGCGCGCGACTGGGCGGCCACATCGTGCAGGGACACGTCGACGGCGTCGGCACGGTGCTCGAGGTGCGGCCTGGCGCCGAGTGGAGCGTGCTGCGGATCTCGCTGCCGCACGACCTCGCCGCGCTCGTCGTCGACAAGGGATCCATCTCCGTGGACGGCACGTCCCTGACGGTCAGCGCCGTGAGCGCACCGCCCGCCGCGCGAGGCACGGGATCCTCGGCGAGCTCGTCGACCGAGCACTGGTTCGAGGTCTCGCTGATCCCGGAGACCCTCGCCGCGACGACCCTCGGATCCCGGACGGTCGGCGACGTCGTCAACCTCGAGACCGACATCCTCGCCCGGCACGTCGAGCGGCTGCTCGCGTTCCGGTCCGCCGATTCCGCTGGCAGCCTGGCCGCAGGCGCCGGCGCCGCTACCCCGGAAGGAGGCTCGCGATGAGCCTTTCCACGATCCCCGAGGCGCTGGAGTCGCTCCGCGCCGGCCGCCCCGTGCTCGTCGCGGACGATGAGAACCGCGAGAACGAGGGCGACGTCATCCTCTCCGCCGAGCTCGCCTCGCCGGAGTGGATCGCGTGGACCGTGCGCTGGACGTCGGGCTACCTGTGCGCTCCCATGCCCGCCGACGTGGCGGACGCGCTGAACCTGCCGCCGATGGTGGAGTCCAACGAGGACGCCCGCGGCACCGCGTACACGATCAGCGTGGACGCGGCCTCCGGCGTCACCACCGGGATCAGCGCGGCCGACCGCGCGCGCACCCTGAACGTGCTCGCGAACGCCGCATCCGTCCCCGGCGATCTGATCCGCCCCGGACACGTGCTGCCGCTGCGCGCCGTCGACGGCGGAGTGCGCGAGCGCAGCGGTCACACCGAGGCGGCCGTCGAGCTGATGCGCCTGGCGGGCCTGCGCCCGGTCGGCGCAATCGCCGAGGTCGTCGCCGAGGACGGGGGGATGATGCGCCTTCCCGGTCTGCTCGAGCTCGGGGAGCGCGACGGCATCCCGGTGATCACGATCGAACAGCTCATCGCCTACCTCGACGAGCACGAGCCGCTCGATTCCGCACCACCGAAGCGCCGCCGCGTGAGCCTGCGCGCCGACGCCACGGTGCCCACCACGCACGGCGTCTTCCGGTTCCTCGCCTACAAGGACAGGATCACCGGCACCGACCACATCGCGGTCGTCTCCGGCGAGCCCAGCGACACCGCCCTGGTCCGTGTGCACTCCGAGTGCCTCACCGGCGAGGCGTTCGGCTCGCTCAAGTGCGAGTGCGGCCCGCAGCTCGAGGCGGCGCTCGACGCGATCGAGCAGGAGGGCGGCATCGTCATCTACATGCGCGGCCACGAGGGACGCGGGATCGGCCTGATCAACAAGCTGCGCGCGTACAGCCTGCAGGAGGAGGGGCTCGACACCGTCGACGCCAACCTCGCCCTCGGGCTGCCCGCCGACGCCCGCGACTACGCGGCGGCTGCCGGGATCCTCACCGACCTGGGCGTGTCGAAGGTGCGGCTGCTGACCAACAACACGGACAAGGTCGCGCAGCTGCGCGAGCTCGGCCTGGACGTCATCGAGCAGGTCCCGCTGATCGTCGGCGTCGGCCCCAACAACCACCAGTACCTGGAGACCAAGCGCGACCGGATGGGGCACATCATCGGCGAGTCCGAACTCGCCGCCGCCCTGGCCGTGAACGCCGAGCACGGAGAGGACCACGCATGAGCGGCGCAGGAGCACCGGCCACCGGAGGATTCGACGCGAGCGGCCTCGACGTCGTCATCGTCGCCGGCACCTGGCACCAGACCATCACCGACGGGCTCATCGCGGGCGCGCAGCGCGTGCTCGAGTCCACCGGGGCGAACCACCGCCTCGTGCGGGTGCCCGGCTCGTTCGAGCTCGCCGTCGCGGCGCAGGCCGCTTTCGCCGGCGGTGCCGATGCCGTGGTCGCCCTCGGCGTGATCATCCGCGGCGGCACCCCGCACTTCGAGTACGTCTCCGCAGCCACCACGGACGGCCTCACCCGCGTCTCGCTCGACGCCGGCAAGCCGGTGGGCTTCGGCGTGCTCACCCTCGACGACGAGCAGCAGGGTCTCGAGCGCGCCGGGCTCGAGGGCTCCAAGGAGGACAAGGGCGCGGAGGCGGCGGACGCCGCCCTCCGCACCGCCCAGGTCATCCGGTCGTTGCGCGGCTGACCCGGGACCGGGGCGGTCGGGCCGTGCGGCCGGGCGGCCACGGCGTTCCAGCGCGTCCACCCGGCCGCAGGATCCGCCGGGGCATAGCCTGAACACATGCAGACCCTTCGTGAGATCGTCGTCTTCATCCACCTCCTCGGCTTCGCCACGCTCTTCGGCGCCTGGCTCGCCCAGGCCGTCGGGGGCAAGCGCGAGTTCACCACGCTGATGAACATCGGCCTCGCGATCGCGGGCGTCGCGGGGCTGATCCTCGCCGCGCCGTGGGGGATCGACTTCACGCCGGGCATGAGCTTCTACCTGAAGATCACGGTCAAGCTCGTGGTGCTGATCGTCATCGGCGCCCTGATCGGCATCGGCATGGGCCGCCAGAAGCGCGGTGCGGCCGTGCCCGCCGGGATGTTCTGGGCGGTCGGTGCGCTCACCCTGCTGAACGCGATCCTCGGCTTCTTCTGGCACTGACCGCTCCAGCCGTCCGGATCTGAACGCCGCGCCGTGTCACACTCCGCCGCGCTCGCGTGTCAACCTGTGTGCCCGCTGTATGCCGGGCGTAGACTCCCCCGTGCTCGCGCGGCTGGGGAATCCCGCGGGCTCTGAACGACGCATCGACCGGAGGACCGCATGAGCACGAGCACTGTCACCGCACCCGCCAATCCGCGATCGCGGGTGATCCTCGCCAGCCTCATCGGCACGACGATCGAGTTCTACGACTTCTACGTCTACGCCACCGCCGCGGTGCTGGTCTTCCCGATCCTGTTCTTCCCCACCGGCAACGACACCACCGCCCTGCTCGCGTCGTTCGGCGTGTTCGGGGCCGCGATGATCGCCCGGCCGATCGGCGCCATGGTCTTCGGCCACTTCGGCGACAAATACGGCCGCAAGGCCACTCTGGTCGCGTCCCTGCTCACGATGGGCGTCGCCACGTTCCTGATCGGCCTGCTGCCGACGTTCCCGCAGATCAACTGGTGGGCGGCCCTGCTGCTGCTGGTCCTGCGGCTGGCGCAGGGCTTCGCGCTCGGCGGGGAGTGGTCGGGCGCCGCGCTGGTCGCCACGGAGAACGCCCCGGCGGGCAAGCGCGCCTGGTACGGATCCTTCCCGCAGCTGGGCGCCCCGCTCGGCTTCATCATCGCGAACGGCCTGTTCCTGATCATCAACGCGATGCTGCCGAACGCGGCCAACCCGGCGCTCAAGTCGGAGGCGTTCCTGAGCTGGGGTTGGCGGGTGCCGTTCCTGTTCTCCGCGGTCATGGTGATCATCGGCCTGTGGGTGCGGCTGAGGCTCGTCGAGTCGGAGACGTTCAAGCGCGCAGAGGACAAGGGCGTCATCCGCAAGCTGCCGCTCGCGACCGTGTTCCGGCACCACTGGTGGCACCTCATCCTCGGCACGTTCGTGATGCTCGCGACCTACGTGCTGTTCTACCTGATGACCAACTTCACCCTCTCGTTCGGCACCAAGCCGTGGTCGCTGCAGATCGCGACCGCTGCTGCGGAGAAGGCCGCAGTGGCGACGGGCAAGCCCTTCGACGCCTCCGGCTTCGCGGCCCAGTTCTATCCCGGTCAGGGCTTCGGATACATCGACTTCGTGGTCATGCAGATCGTCGGGGTCGTGTTCTTCGGGATCTTCACGCTGCTCTCCGGGCCGTGGGCGGACCGGATCGGCCGCCGCAAGCTCCTGATCTGGACGACGGTCGCGATCATCCTGTTCGGCTTCACGTTCCCGTTCTTCCTCGGCCAGCACGCCGGCGAGCCGTTCGCGGTGGTGCTGACCCAGTCCTTCCTGATCCTCGGCTTCCTGCTCATGGGCACGACATTCGGGCCGATGGGGGCGCTGCTGCCCGAGCTGTTCCCGACGAACGTGCGGTACACCGGCTCGGCGGTGTCGTACAACGTCTCGTCGATCCTCGGTGCCGCGGTGGCGCCGCTGATCGCGGTGTGGCTGTGGCAGCTCGCCGGCGGATCGCCGTGGCTGGTCGGCGTCTACCTCTCGTCGATGGCTGTGCTCACGCTCATCGCGCTGATCCTCATGCCGGAGACCAAGGACCACGACTACGAGGACGACCTCGGCGTGTCCGCCGGCAGCTGAACCGGATCCGTCAACATCGATTGACAGGCCTCCTCGCGTCAACGAGCATTGACACGAGGAGGCCATCATGACGAGGACGGCGATCGACACGGATCCCCAGGGCGAGCCGCTGGCGGAGCTGCATCGGCTGGTCGAGGCGCGCCGCGGGATCGCGCGTGCCGAGGAGGTGCAGGTGCGCCGAGCCCGAGCGGCCGGCTACTCGTGGCAGGCGATCGCGAGCGCCCTGGGCACCACCCGACAGGCGGCGCATCGCCGGTTCGGGCGGCGCTGACGGTCGCCGGGCGCGCTCCGGGCAGCGGCTCGACAGCATCTGCCGAATTGATGTAGCACCGCGCATCTGTGTATTGGCGTGATCCAGTGGTGCACGATTTACTCGACTCATCACTCGCACGCCGGGACGCCTGAGCCCGGCTGCGGCCAGACTCGGCAGTTCCCGGACAGAGGAGTCCCCGATGAGCGTTGAGATCGCGACGTCGACGATCCGCACCCAGACCTTCCGCAAGACCCTGGGGCGGCTCGACATCGTCCTGCTCTCGGTCGCCGCGATCATCTCGATCGACACGATCGCGCAGATCGCGGCCGGCGGCGGCGCCCAGGCCTTCACCTGGACCCTCGTGATCGGGGTGACCTTCCTGCTCCCCTACGCGTTCGTCGTCTCCGAGCTGGGCAGCGCCTTCCACGAGGAGGGCGGCCCGTTCGTCTGGGTGCGGCTGGCGTTCGGCAAGCTCGCCGCGTCGATCTCGACGATGTTCTACTGGATCACCAATCCGCTGTGGATGGGCGGATCGCTCGTGTTCATCTCCGCCGCGACCTGGGACGCCTACATCGCGCCGATGAAGTCCGGCAGCGTCGCCGACTACGCGTTCAAGATCGTCTTCATCTGGCTCGCGATCCTGGTGGCCGTCGTCGGGCTGCAGTACGGCAAGCAGATCGTCGCCGCCGGCGGCATCCTCAAGGTCGCACTCCTGGTGGTCTTCGTGATCACGGTCGGCCTCTACGCCCTCCAGCACGGCGTCCACGGTTACGCGGTCGGGGCGTTCTCGCCGACGCTCGAGGGGTTCCTCGCGGTCACGCCGGTCATCCTGTTCGCGGTCGTCGGGTTCGAGGCCCCGAACGGCGCGGCAGAGGAGATGCGCGATCCGCAGAAGGACGTGCCCAAGGCAGTCGCCTCCTCGGGGCTGATCTCGATCCTCTGCTATCTCGTGCCGATCTTCGCGATCCTGGCGGTGCTGCCCGCCGACAAGGTGCAGGGTGCGACAGGTCTCCTGGACGCGTTCAAGGAGGTCTTCACGGTGTACGGGCCCGCCGCGGGACCGCTGCTCTGGGTCGCGGCCCTGCTCTTCGTCGTCGTCGTGCTGACCCAGGCGAGCGCGTGGATGATCGCCTCGGACCGGGTGCAGGCGGCCGCCGGCGCCGACGGGGCCTTCTTCCGCTACTTCGGGAAGTTCTCCGAGCGCCTCGGCACCCCGGTGCGCATGAACATGCTCTCCGGCGTCGTGGCGACGGTGTTCTGCATCGCCGCGACGGTGCTGCTCAACGGAAGCGCCTCGGCCGCGTTCACGGTGGTCCTCACCGTCGCGATCTCCACGCTGCTGCTGTCCTACCTCGTGATCTTCCCCACCGTCATCGCGCTGCGCAAGAAGCACCCCGACGTCCCGCGCCCGTTCCGGGTGCCCGGCGGGCGCGCCGGTCTGTGGATCTGCACGGTGGTGATCTACGCCTGGGTCCTGCTGGGCTCGTGGGTCGCCGTGTTCCCCGGCGTGCTCGAGTCGCTGTTCGGCATCGAGTACAAGTTCACCGACGTCTGGGGCGTCGACCGGACGACGTTCGAAGCGTTCACGATCGGCACGCTCGCCGCGATCACCGCGCTCGCGCTCGTCGGCTACCTGTACGAGCGCCGTCGGCCCGCCCTCGTCCCGACAGCAGGCCTCCACGAGGCCGGCGGGGCCGGCAGCCTCGCCACGCCCGCACCCATCGACGTCTGACCCTCGCCCGTTCTCCGCACAGAAGGAACCCACCACCGTGAGCACGCCCCTGCAGACCCCCGTCGTCCGTGCCGTCGCGCACCCGCTCGACCCGCTGAGCGCCGACGAGATCGCCGCCGCCCGCGACCACCTCGTCGCGGAGGGCCGGCTCGGCGACGCCGTCCGCGTCGCCTACCTCTCGCTCAAGGAGCCCGCCAAGGCGCTGCTCCGGGCGGGCGGGCCGGTGCCCCGCCACGCGCGCGCGATCCTCCTGGACACGGCGACGGGTCAGACGACCGACCTCCTGATCGACCTCGACGAGAGGACCACGCTCTCGGCCGTCGACATCGACCCGGCCGTGTCCGGGCAGGCCCCCGTGCTGCTGGAGGAGTTCGAGGCGATCGAGGGGATCCTGCGGGCAGACGCGGGCTGGTGCGCGGCCCTCGCGACCCGCGGGCTCGATCCGGACGGCGTCCGCGTCGCCCCGCTCTCGGCCGGCGTCTTCGACTACGAGGGCGAGGAGGGACGGCGCCTGCTCCGCGGACTCGCGTTCGTGCAGCGGGAGCCCGGCGACTACGCCTGGGGCCACCCCGTCGACCAGCTGGTCGCGTTCGTCGACATGATCGAGCGCAAAGTCGTCCGGATCATCGACGACGGCCCCAGCGACGACCCGCTCACGAACGGGAACTTCGAGAGCCCCGAGCTCACCGGCCCGCTGCGCACCGACCTCAAGCCGCTGCAGATCGTCCAGCCGGAGGGCCCCAGCTTCACGCTCGAGGGCAATGTGCTGCGCTGGCAGAAGTGGGACCTGCACGTCGGCTTCGACGCCCGCGAGGGCCTGATCCTCGGCCAGATCGGCTTCGACGACCACGGCACGCGACGGTCGATCCTCGAGCGCGCCTCGATCGCCGAGATGGTGGTGCCGTACGGGGATCCCGCTCCCTACCGCTCCTGGCAGAACTACTTCGACACCGGCGAGTACCTCGTCGGCCGCGACGCGAACTCCCTCGAGCTCGGCTGCGACTGCCTCGGCGAGATCACGTACCTCTCCCCGGTCGTGGCCGACGACTTCGGCAACCCGCGGGAGATCTCCCAGGGCATCTGCATCCACGAGGAGGACTTCGGCCTGCTCTGGAAGCACACCGACGAGTGGGCGAACCACCGCTCCTCGCGCCGTCAGCGCCGCCTCGTGGTGAGCTTCTTCACCACGGTCGGCAACTACGACTACGGCTTCTACTGGTACTTCTCCCTGGACGGCACGATCCAGTTCGAGGCGAAGGCGACCGGCATCGTGTTCACCGCGCGCCACCCCGGCGCCGGCTACCCGTACGCCTCGCAGATCGCGCCCGGTCTCGCCGCCCCGTTCCACCAGCACCTGTTCTGCGCGCGTCTGGACGTGGCCGTCGACGGAGACCGCAACGCGGTGCACGAGCTCGACCTGCAGCGCGTGCCACAGGGCGAGGGCAACCCGCACGGCAACGCGTTCACGCGGTCGCGCAGGGTGCTCGGGCGCGAGTCGGAGGGACGGCGCGGTGCGGACGGATCCCTCGGCCGGGTGTGGGAGGTCGTGAACACCGAGAAGCGCAACCACGTCGGCGAGCCCGTCGCCTACACGCTGTTCCCCGAGGGGCAGCCCACGCTGGCGGCTGCCGACGGATCGTCGATCAGCAGGCGGGCCGCCTTCGCGACCGACCACCTCTGGGTGACGCGGTACGCCGAGGACGAGCGCTATCCCGCCGGCGACTTCGTGAACCAGAGCGCGGGATCCCCCGGCCTGCCGCAGTACGTCGCCGCAGATCGAGCGATCGACGGCGAGGACATCGTGCTCTGGCACAGCTTCGGTCTCACGCACTTCCCGCGCACGGAGGACTGGCCGATCATGCCCGTGGACTACACCGGCTTCACGCTCAAGCCGACCGGCTTCTTCGATCAGAACCCCGCGCTCGACGTGCCCCCGTCACCCTCGCACGGCACAGACTCCGCGCATTGCGGAGAGGGCACCTGCCACTGCTGAGCGCTGAACCGCTCGCTCAGACCTCGAACAGCTCGCGGGCGAGAGCCTCAACGGCCCTCGTCCGCGCCGTCGGGCGCACTCGCGCCACCCGGGCGAAGCAGACCTCGAGCGGCGGGGCGCTGNCAGCGCCCGCAGCTCGCCGCCGTCGTAGGTGAGCGGCGCGAGCGGGAGTTGGTTGAGGATCGAGTAGCCGTGCCCTCGGGCGACCAGCGAGCGCACCGTCTCGTAGCTGTGCGAACTGTACCGCACGCGCGGAACCACGCCGGCCTCCTCCAGCATCCCGAGGAAGTACTCCCGCGAGTGCGGCAGGTCCAGGAGCACCAGCTCGGAATCGGCGAGCTCGGAGAGCGCGACCTCGTCCCGGTCCGCCAGCGGATGATCCGCGGCGAGGATCACGTGCGGGGGCGCGGCGAACAGCGGGTCGAAGACGAGGTCGTGCACCCGGCCGAAGTCGTACACGATGCCGCCCTCGACGGCGCCGGACAGCAGCAGCTCCGTCGTGCCCTCCATGTCCGCCTCGATGATCTCGATCCGCAGGTCGGGGTGCTCCTGCTCGACGCGGGAGATCAGCCGCGGCAGGACGAACGGCGCGAGCGTCAGGAAGCACGCCAGCCGCAGCGTCCCGCGCACCCGGTGGTGGCGCCCGCGTACGGCGTCCGTCATCTCGTCGACCTGCGCCAGCACCGACTGCGCGTCGTGCAGCAGCTGCTCTCCCGCCTCGGTCAGCGCGAGCCCCTTGCTGCGCTGCCGCACGAACAGCTGCACGCCCAGGGAGCGCTCGAGCTGCGCGATCGCCGTGGAGACGGCGGACTGCGCGACGTGCAGATCGTTCGAGGCCTCGGTCATCGAACGGCGGGCCGCCGCCGTGACGAAGTAGCGCAGCTGCACCAGGGTCATGTCCGCGGTCTGGAGTCGTGCCATGGCGAAACCATATCAATTCCGGCGATACAGGACTTCGAATCTGTGAAGTGTACAGATACCAGTGCGGTCGAGACGATGGAGACGCATCAGTCGGAGAGCAACGGAGGAACGGATGTCACACGAAGACGTGGAGGTGCTGATCGTCGGCGCAGGTCAAGCCGGCATCGCGATGAGCGAGCACCTGACCCGCGCCGGGATCCCGCATCTCGTGCTCGAGCGCGACCGGATCGCCGAGCGCTGGCGCTCGTGGCGCTGGGACTCCCTGGTCGCCAACGGGCCGGCCTGGCACGACCGCTTCCCCGGCCTCGAGTTCGACATGGACCCGGACGCGTTCGCCGGGAAGGAGCAGGTGGCGGACTACCTCGTCGCCTACGCCGAGACCGTCGGAGCGCCGATCCGCACCGGCGTGGAGGTGACCGCCGTCCACCGTCATGCCGGCCGGCCGGGGTTCCGCGTGGACACCAGCGACGGCACCTTCGATGCCCGCTACGTGGTCGCCGCGACCGGTCCCTTCCAGCGTCCGGTCATCCCGGAGGTGGTGCCCGCGGACGCCGGGATCGCCCAGATCCACTCCAGCGAGTACCGCAACCCGGACCAGCTGCCTGCGGGCGCAGTGCTCGTCGTCGGGGCCGGCTCGTCCGGCGTGCAGATCGCCGAGGAGCTGCGCGAGGCCGGGCGCGAGGTCTTTCTCGCCGTGGGGCCGCACGACCGTCCCCCGCGCCGCTACCGCGGCCGCGACTTCTGCTGGTGGCTGGGAGTGCTCGGCAAGTGGGACATGGCCGCACCTCCCCTCGGCGCCGAGCACGTGACGATCGCCGTCAGCGGCGCACGCGGCGGGCGCACGGTCGACTTCCGCGCACTGGCCGCCACCGGCGTGACGCTGCTCGGCCGGGCCGGTGCGTACGAGGACGGCGTCCTCTCGATCGCCCCCGATCTGCGGGCCAACATCCTCGCCGGCGACGCCGACTACCTCTCCGTCCTCGACGAGGCCGACGCCTACGTGCTCCGCAACGGCCTCGATCTGCCGGAGGAGCCGGAGGCGCACGAGATCGGCGCCGACCCCGAGGCGCTCACGCACCCGATCCTGTCCCTGGACCTGGCTGCCGCCGGGGTGACCTCGATCGTGTGGGCCACCGGCTTCGGGCTCGACTACTCGTGGCTGCACATCGATCCCGCCGCCTTCGACGAGAAGGGACGCCCGCGGCACCAGCGCGGCGTGTCCGTCGAGCCCGGGATCTACTTCCTCGGGCTGCCCTGGCAGTCCCGGCGCGGATCCAGCTTCCTCTGGGGCGTCTGGCACGACGCCCGCTACATCGCCGACCAGATCGGCATCCAGCGCGGATACGCGGCCTACGCCGCCACCGCCGCCCACGTCCGTCCCGAACTCGCCTCGACAGGAATCGCCTGATGCCCGCGCACACCCGGATCCGCCCGTTCAACACCAAGGACACCTACCCGGAGCAGAACCTCGACAACGACCTCTGCCAGGCCGTCGTCGCCGGCGGCGTCGTGTACCTCCGCGGCCAGATCGGGCAGGATCTCGAGACCCGGGAGTCGGTCGGGATCGGCGACGTCGAGGCGCAGGCGGAGAAGGCGATGGCGAACATCGCGATGCTCCTGGACGAGGCCGGATCCTCCCTCGACGACATCGTCAAGGTCGTCGTCTACCTCGTCGACCCGCGCTACCGCGAAACCGTCTACCGGGTGATGGGCCGCTGGCTGAAGGGCGTGTTCCCGGTGTCGACCGGGCTCGTGGTCAGCGCCCTCGCGCGGCCCGAGTGGCTGGTGGAGATCGACGCCACCGCCGTGATCTCCGCCCCCGCCGATCGCACGGCCGGCTCGGACGCCGAGGCGGCACAGCGATGACCTTCTCGATCGTGGCGCGCGACCGGACCGGGGCCCTCGGATCCGCGATCTCGTCGTCCTCCCCCGCCGTCGCGGCTCGCTGCGTGCACCTCGCCGACGGCATCGGCGGCGTGAACTCGCAGAACATCACGGATCCGCGGCTCGGGCCGCTCCTGCTCGGCGCTCTCCGCGACGGGGCCTCGGCGACCGAGTCCCTCGACGCCATCGCCACGCACGCCCCGCACATCGCGTTCCGCCAGCTCCTCGTCGTGGACGCGCAGGGGCGCACGGCCGCCTGGTCCGGTGAGCGGGCGCTGGGAAGCTTCGGGCACGCGGTCGGGGACGGCGTCGTCGCGGGCGGCAACATGCTCGCCTCCGCCCGGATCCCGCAGCTCATGGTCGACGCCTTCGCCGAGGCCGAGGGCGACCTCGAGCGCCGCCTGATGGCCGCCCTGCGCGCCGCGTCGGACGCCGGCGGCGAGGAAGGGCCCGTGCATTCCGCGGGGCTCTCCGTGGTGAGGGGCGCCGGATGGCGCGTCACCGATCTGCGCGTGGACTGGACCGACGACGATCCGGTCGCCGAGCTCGGCGCCCTGCTGGACATCTGGCTGCCGCAGCGCGACGACTACGTGACCCGCGCGATGGATCCGTCCGCCGCGCCGTCCTACGGAGTGCCGGGCGATGAGTGACGTCGGAGGGCTCACGGCCATGACCCCGCCCCGCGATGTCACGGCCCTCAAGGCGTCGGCGGACCACGCGGTCGCCACCGCCTCCGCCGACCTGATCCGGCTCTCCGAGACGCTGCACGCGCACCCGGAGACCGCGTGGCAGGAGCACCGCGCCGCGCGGTGGGTGGGCGAGGCCCTCGCGACGGCCGGGTTCCGCGTCACCGCGCCCTATCTCGGGCTGGAGACGGCGCTGCTCGCCGAGGCGGGATCGGGGCCGGTGATCATCGGGATCATGGCCGAATACGACGCCCTGCCCGGGCTCGGGCACGCCTGCGGCCACAACCTCATCGCGGCGAGCGCGGTGGGCGCCGGACTCGCGCTGGCACCGCTCGCGGACGAGCTCGGCATCACGGTGCGCGTGTACGGCACCCCCGCCGAGGAGGGCGGCGGCGGCAAGATCGAGCTCCTCGAGGCCGGCGCCTTCGCCGACCTCGCCCTCGCGATGATGGTGCATCCCGCCCCGGTCGACGTCGCCGAGGCCCGCCCGTTCGCCGTCTCGCACAGCCACATCGCGTACGACGGCGTCTCCGCCCACGCGGCGGCCTATCCCGATCAGGGCGTCAACGCGAACGACGCCTTCCTCGTGGCGCAGGTCGCTCTCGGCCTCCTCCGCCAGCAGTTGCCCGCCGACACCCGAGTGCACGGCATCCAGACCCTCGGCGGGTTCGCGCCCAACGCGATCCCGGAGCGCACCGAGGGACGCTGGTACGTGCGCGCGAACTCCCTGGCCGAGCTCGCCGTGCTGGAGGAGCGGGTGAACCGCTGCTTCGAGGCCGGCGCGCTCGCCACGGGCGCGACGCTCACCATCACCCCGGAGAGCAGACCGTACGCGGAGTTCCGCACCGACGCGACCGCCCTCGCCGCGTACCGCGCCAACGCGGTCGCGCGCGGTCGGATCTTCGCCGATCCGGAGGTCGCGGGACGGATGAACCGGGCGTCGACGGACATGGGAAACGTGTCCCAGATCGTCCCCGCGATCCACCCCTACATCGGCGTGGACTCGCTGCCGTACGGCAACCATCAGAAGGAGTTCGCGGCGGCCTGCGTGGGACCCGCCGCCGAGAAGGCGCTCCTCGACGCCGCCGTGCTCATGGCCTGGACCGTGATCGACGTCGTCTCCACGACCCCGCAGAAGGAGCTGTCATGACCACGACCGACTGGACCGCCCGCAGCCGCCGGCTCGCCGTCGACGGACGCGCCGTGATCGACGGTCGCCGTGCGGACGCCGCCGATGCCGGCACCCTTCCCGTGCTGAGCCCCGGATCCCTGACGCACCTCGCCGATCTCGCCGCCGGCACCGCGGAGGACGTCGATCGCGCGGTCGCGGTCGCGCGGCGCGCGTTCGACGAGGGCTCGTGGAGCCGGGGCGGCGCCGCCGAGCGCGGGAAGGCGCTGATCCGCCTCGCCGACCTGATCATGGAGCATCTCGAGGAGCTGGCGCTGCTGGAGACGCTCGACTCCGGCAAGCCGATCGCGCAGACCCTGACCGTGGACGTGCCCGGGGCGGCGGAGACGTTCCGCTGGTACGGCGAGCTCGCGGACAAGCGCTACGACGAGATCCCGGCCACCCCGCCCGGCGCCACCGCTCTCGTGCAGCGCGTGCCGCTGGGAGTGGTGGGCGCGATCACGCCGTGGAACTACCCGCTCGAGATCGCGGCGTGGAAGCTGGCGCCGGCCCTGGCGAGCGGCAACAGCGTCGTGCACAAGCCCGCGACCGAGACGTCCCTGACCGCGCTCCGCCTCGCGGATCTCGCCCTCGAGGCGGGGATCCCGGCGGGCGTCCTGAACGTCGTGCCGGGGCGGGGGTCCGTCGTCGGCGAGCGGATCGCGCTGCATCCGGGGGTGGACGTGCTCGCCTTCACCGGATCGACGGTCGTCGCCAAACGTCTGATGGTGAGCGCCGGCAGCTCCAACATGAAACGCGTGGCGCTGGAGGCGGGCGGCAAGAGCGCCAATCTCGTCTTCGCGGACGCGGACCTCGAGACCGCGGCCGCCAAGGCCGCCTTCGGCGCGTTCTACAACCAGGGTCAGGTGTGCTCCGCGAACTCGCGGATCCTGGTGCAGCGCGCGGTGCACGACGAGTTCGTCGCACTACTCGCAGACGCCGCGGGCGAGTACGCCCCCGGCGACCCGCTCGCCGGCTCCGGAGGCAACGGCAGCCTGATCAGCCGCGCGCACGCCGACGAGGTGTCGACGGCGATCGCACGCGCCGCCGCGGACGGAGAGCTGGTCGCGGGCGGTGAGCGCGTCACGATCACCGGATCGGACGCCTACCTGCGGCCCGCCATCGTCACCGGCCTGCCGGCGGAGCACGAGCTGCATCACGTCGAGGTCTTCGGTCCGCTCGTGGCGGTCCTCCCCTTCGACGAGGAGGAGGAGGCGGTCAGGCTCGCGAACGACACCGAATACGGTCTCGCCGCGTCGCTGTGGACGACGGACTTCGGGCGGGCGCACCGCGTCTCGGAGCGGCTCGTCGCCGGCACCGTCTCGGTGAACACGGTCGACGCCCTCGGCCTGACCACGCCCTTCGGCGGCTTCCGGCAGTCCGGTTTCGGACGCGACCTTTCCCGGCACGCGCTCGACAACTACACGGACTGGAAGACGACCTGGTTCCAGCACGGCTGAGGATCCCGATGACCACGCACGCGCAGCGACTCTCCTCCGCCCGGCCGGCGCCGGGGTGGGCTGTCGCCCGATGGGCCGCATTCCTCGTCACCGTGGGCTGCGTCGCGGTGCACGTCGCGGTGCTGCTGCGCGGCCCCACGGTGCTCACCGCCGTGATGGCGGCCCTCTCCGGGCTCTGCCTCGTCTGTCTCGCGCCGAGACCGCGGCCCGTGACACCGGGCGCCTGGGGCGCTGCGATGGCGATGTCGGCCGTGATGATGCTGCTCCACATCCGCTCCTCGGGAGAGATGGCGGGACACGAGCACGGTCTGCCGTCGAGCGGCGCACCCCTCGACGGCCTGCACGGCGCCGCGCTGGCGCTCAACGGCGTCGAACTCGCCGTGCTGATGACGGCCGTGGCGGCGATCGGCGTGATCCGCCGCCGCGCCGCGTCCACGGCCGGCGGAACCTGATCCGTCACCCCGGGGTCAGCGCCCGACGGACTCCGCAGCACGGAGCACGCGCAGCGCCCGCAGCGTGACCCACCGGCTCGGGAATCCCTCGAACTCGCCGTCCATCGCGAACGGCGTGGGCCCCTCGTGGGTGTTCTCGAGCGCCCACCATCCGTCGGCTCGACGCTTCGCTCGCACCAGCTCGAGCGCCTCGAGGCAGCGGTCGTCGCCCTCGGGGCGGGTCTGCCGGAAGTGCTCGAGCGCTCGCAGCACGTCGTAGTACCAGCGCACGGGATACGACGTCATGCTGAAGCGCGGATCGATGACCTCGCCCGTGCTCCGTCGGCGGAACAGCCGGCGCTCCAACAGGTACTCCTCCCCCGCGAGCCGCGCCCGCCGCACGTCGTCGGACCCGCCGTTCGCCTGCTCCCACGCCCACAGACCCTCGATCACGCAGATCGTGGAGTGCAGCGAGGAGACCGTCGCGCCCTGGCCGTCCCAGCAGTTCCAGCCGCCGTCGGCGAGCTGGCCGGCCAGGAGCTTGGCGAGCACCGCCTCCCCCGGCTCGCCGAAGTAGGCGGCGTTGCGCAGCACGACCCCGTTCACGCACGCCTCGGTCTCGCCCTCGAAGTAGGTCGCTCCGTCGCCGGCGTCCCACCGCACGTGCTCGCGCAGCCGCCGCACCGCCTTCCGCACGCGCTCGTCCGACGGATCCACGCCGTAGTCGACGAGCTGCTGCACGCTGAAGTGGGTGGCGGTCCACGCGTCGTACATCGGGCGGCTCCGGTCGACCCAGCCGGGCCGGTACACGCCGCCGTCCCACAGGCCGTCCTCCGCCTGCAGGGAGAGGAGCTTCGCGCCCCAGCCCTCTCGCACGACCCGCGCGCGTTCCGCGGCGACCTCGTCCGCGTCCGCGTCCGTCAGATCCCGCATGACCTGCCAGCGGATCGCAGGATCCGCGTCCATCAGATAGTCGATGACGTCCATGCCGAGACCTTACTGCGCACCTCCGACGGGGCTGTCGGGAGGCGGCTCGGTCCGGAGCCGCCGATATGCCGGCGCCTCAGGCCGCAACCGCGCGATCGAGCCGCCCGCGCGAGATCAGCGCGATCTGACCGAGCGCGGTCTGCAGCTCGGCGTCGGTGCCGGCGTCGATGCGACGCTCGAACTCGGAGAAGATCGACGCCTTGGTGTGCCCGCGCACGGCGATCACGAACGGGAAGCCGTGCCGATCCCGATAGATCCGGTTGAGCTCGCCGATGCGAGCGGACTCCTCCGGGCTGAGCGCGTCGAGCCCTGCACTGGCCTGCTCCCCGACGGACTCCGTGGTCATCTCCCCGGCCTGCGCCTCCTTGCCCGCAAGTGCGGGGTGCGCGTTGAGGAAGTCGATCATGGTCCGCCGATCGGCGGCCTCGACGACCGCGAACATCGCGCGGTGCAACTCGGCCACGTCCGCGAACGGGCGCGCCCGCCAGGCGGCGCGCGCCACCCAGGGCGAGTTCTCGAACACTGGTCCGAGGACGGCGACGAAGGCGTCCTGGTCGAGCGCGTTGATCTCCTCGAGCGTCGCGCTGCTCACGTCCACTCCTCCGCGGCGTCGTGCACCGGTGCGAAGGCGACGGTCTTCCTCGGCGTTCCTCGCCTCCTCAGCGAGCAGACGCCCCCAACGAAGGCGGAGATCGTGGACGGCGACGGTGGGGACATGGAGATCTCCCTTGATCTCTCGAGGCGGTACGCTCCGGGCGAGCGCGGCCACTTCATTCGATTTCACGATTCGAGATCCCAGTTCCACGGAGTGGCCGTCGAATGGAGTCTAAGTACAGACGGTCGATCGGTCAAGATTTGGTACACCATATTCTCTCCCGGCTCACGGAATGCGGATCGACCCCCGTCCCAGCGGTGGGAACACGCCACCATGTGGTACACCATTCGAGGAACGGCCCCGTTCCTCGGCCATCGCGCCTCCCGAGTTGATCTCACATCGCGAAACTTCAATATCCTCTTGTGGAAGATGTGATTCGGGTCTACGGTGAGTTCACCCCACCCGAGGGGTCTCCAGACAAGAAGGATCGGCTCTGAACCATGGCTGCTTCAGAAGCGCGAGTGCCGAAGGCGAGTTCGGCACTCGGGGATGCAGGAACCGCGCTGTCGCGGTTGCACGTCCCCGCACGGATCGCCGGAAACGACGACCTCTCCCGGCTCTCGCCCCTGCCTGCGGGCCGGCTCTCGTGAGCCTCGCGCAGGCCGTGAGCGTGTCACAGGAGCGCTTCACCGCCACGATCCCCGTCGCCGTTCTCCAGGAGCGCATCTCACGCGTCCGAGCCGCGATGACCGCGGAGGACCTCGACGCGCTGATCGTCTTCGGCAGCCCGCGGATGCTGGGCTCGAGGACGAAGACCGCGGGATACGTGCAATACCTCGCCGGCTATGCGGCGAAGCCCACCCCGTCCACCGTCGTGCTCACCGCCTCGGGCCACGCGGCCGTGCTGGCCTTCGGGGTCCACGAGCACCGCGAGTTCTCCGCCCGCTCCGCCTGGTTCGGAGAGGTCGTGCAGACGGGCGAGCAGCGGCTGCACCCGGAAGCCGCCGCCGGGATCCTCGCCGATGCGGGCATCGGTCATGGCGCGCGGATCGGCGTGATCGGAATCGACGAACTGACCCATGCTGCCCATCGCGCGCTGTCGGAGCGGTTCCGCGACTTCCGGATCGTCGCCGCGGAGACCGTGCTGGATCGTCTGCGGCTCAGCCGTGCTCCCGAGGAGATCGAGATGCTGCGCATCTCGGCGCGCATCTCGGACGCGATGATCGAAGCGGCGTTCGCGGAATCGACCCGTGCCGGCGCCTCCGGCCCCTCCGTCATGGCGCAGATCGAGCACACCGGGCGTCTGCTCGGTGCCGATCCGGCGAACTGCTGGCTGTCGATCGGTGAGGCTCCGGCCACGACCTACTTCGAGTTCATGGAGCTCCCGTCGCAGATCACCGACCGCGACCGCGTGCAGCTGGGCACGACGACTGCCTACGAGGGCTATTTCGGTCAGTGCCTGCGGATGGGCGTTCGCGGCCGGCCGAGCGCGCAGCTCGCGGGTTACGCCGAGCTGCTCATCCAGATCCAGGAGGCGGCCCTCGAGGTCATGCGCCCTGGCGCGCCCCTGCATCGCGTCATCGACGTCATCGAAGAGCAGTACGCGAAGCACGCCCCCTTCACCCGGGAGACGGACCCGTTCCGCTTCCAGAGCTGCCACGGACTCGGCCTCACCTATGTCGAGCCCGGAATGGCCCGGGACCTCAACCCCCTGCGGGACAGGTCCCTCGATGAGTCCGGCGTCCTGATCGAGAAGGGAATGGTCATCGAAGTGCATCCGAACTTCACCGTTCCCGGCCTCGGCTGCATCGTCGCCGGCGACATGGCCCTCGTCACCGAAGACGGGGCCGAGTGGATCACCGAGTCGCCCAGAGGAATCCGGGAGCTCTGACCCGCACACACGCGGCTGACCGCATCGCAGCGCACAGCCCCTCACCCCGGATCCCGATCCGGCCCGCATAACTCAACATCAGACACCGGAGCACTCCACAAGAGCCATCGCACGGCTGCCCCTCACCCTCAAGGGTCTTCTGTGCGGTGATGCCCGAACCCCGAGCAGGGCGCCAGCCCGCGCCCTGAGAAATCACCCTTTTCTCATCCAGGAGTCACTCCATGTCATCACAGCACCGCCGCGGGTTCATCCTCGGCACCGCA
This sequence comes from Microbacterium sp. 22242, assembly GCF_052045495.1. Taxonomy (NCBI): domain Bacteria; kingdom Bacillati; phylum Actinomycetota; class Actinomycetes; order Micrococcales; family Microbacteriaceae; genus Microbacterium; species Microbacterium sp. 22242. The sequence goes on from NZ_JBQEOZ010000002.1 coordinate 211,863, forward strand.
CTTCTCGCTCTCCCGCTCGTCGCCACCTCTCTCGCCGCCTGCACCGCGGGCGGATCCGGCGGCGGCGGGGGCGGCAGCACCACCGCCGCGTCGACATCCGTCGTCGTCGGCTTCAAGCACGAGTTCAACACCATGGATCCGCTGCGCGCGGACTACGCGCAGACGAACATGGTCGACAACATCGTCTACGAGCCGCTGGTCAGGTTCGACGCCGGCCAGGACAACAAGATGGTCGGCGAACTCGCCACCGCCTTCACGGTCTCCCATGACGCGAAGTCGATCGCGTTCACGCTGCGCGACAAGGTCACCTTCCACGACGGCACCCCGTTCACCGCCAAGGACGTCAAGTACAGCCTGGATCGCTATACGCGTCTCGGGCAGGGCATCGCGTCACAACTGGCCGGCTACGACTCCACCACCGTCGTCGACGACGCGCACGTCGTCGTCAACCTGAAGGCGCCGAACGCCTTCTTCATCAACGGTCTCGCGAACGTCTACATCCTGGAGGCCGACGCGGTCTCCAAGAACGCCGGCGCCGACGACGCGCAGGGATGGCTGCAGGCGCACGAGGCGGGCACCGGCCCGTTCGAGGGCACCGGCAGCACCTCCGCGGACGGCACCACCGTCAAGCGGTTCGACAAGTACTGGGGTTTCGACGCCAAGCGTCCCACGCAGATGGTGTTCCGCCGGATCGATGAGAGCGCGACCAACAGGGACGAGCTCAAGGCCGGGAACATCGACATCTCGTTCGGTCTGTCCGCCATCGACGCCACGGCGCTGAAGGGCCAGAGCGGCGTCTCGGTCAAGTTCGTGCCGACGTCGGGCCAGACGCAGCTGTGGTTCAACTCGTCGACCGGTCCCACCGCCGATCCGAAGATCCGTGAAGGGCTCAGGCTCGCCTTCGACTACTCAGGCGGTTTCAAGAAGATCCTCGACGGCAACGGCGCGATCTCGAGCGGCATCCTGTCGCCCGCCTTCACCTGCCGCGCCGACGCCAAGCCGTCCGCCCAGGACAAGGCGAAGGCCAAGCAGCTGCTCGCCGGGCTCGGCTCCACGGCGCTGGACCTCCGCTACCAGTCCGTCGACTCCACGCAGACCCAGATCGCCACGCTGTTCCAGTCGAACCTGAAGGACCTGGGCGTGACGGTGAACCTCGTGCCCATCGCATTCCCCGACTACCTGAAGACGCTGTCCGACCCCGCGAGCATTCCCGGGCTCACCCTGATCAACGACTACATCCTCACGCCGGACCCGGGCGCAGGCCTCGACAAGCTGTACAACTCCGCCAACATCGGCAACACCAACAAGGGCGCGTACAAGAACCCGAAGGTCGACGAGCTGCTGAGCAAGGCGCGCACCGTGGCCGACGCCGGCGCCCGCTGCGACATCTACAAGCAGGTCGAGACGATCGTCGCCGACGACTCGGTGCAGGCGAACCTGTTCCAGGTGGCGTTCCCTGTCGGCTACCGGAGCGACTTGAAGGGGATCGACTTCTCCTGGTCCGCGACGCCGATCTCGTTCTTCACGCTCCGGGTGGGGTGATCGCGATGGCTGACAGCAACCCCGCACGGCAGACAACCGTCTTCCTGCTGCGCAAGGCCCTCTCCTCGGTCGTCACGCTGATCGGTCTGAGCGCATTCGTCTTCCTGATGGTCAAGCTCATCCCGGGAGACGAAGCGCGGGTCGCCGCCGGCGAGAACGCCAGTCCCGAGCAGGTCGAGGCGGTCCGCAAGGCCCTGGGCCTGGATCAGCCGTTCATCGTGCAGCTGCTCACCTTCTTCGGTCGGCTGCTGCGCGGCGATCTGGGCACATCGATCACGACCCACGTGTCGGTCACGCAGGGCATCGGACAGGTGCTCCCGCAGACCATCGAGCTGGTGCTGCTCGCCGTGCTCATCGTCGTCACCTGCGTGACGCCGCTGGCCACCCTCTCGGCCCTGCGCCGCGACGGTGCGACGGACTTCACCGTCAAGACGCTCGTGATCGTCTGCGCAGGGCTCCCGACGTTCTGGCTCGCGCTGCTGCTGCAGTACCTGCTCGGCACCAAGCTGCAGCTGGTCCCCATCTCCGGCCGCCTCTCGCGGGGCTTCGAGGTCCCCACGCGGACGGGCTCGGTGATCGTCGACTCGCTGCTGGCCGGCAACCCGCTGGCCGCCTGGGACGGCGTGCAGCACCTCATCCTGCCCGCCATCGTCCTGGCCCTGCCGTTCGCCGCACAGCTGTATCGCATCATGCGCGCCGAGCTCATCCAGGTCCTGGCCCGCGAGCACCTCACGGTCGCCCGCGCCAAGGGGGTGCCGCAGCGGCACCTGGTGTGGCAGCACGTGCTGCCGAACGCCATCGGCCCCTCGATCACCCTGGTCGGCATCCAGTTCGGCGCCATGGTCGGCGCCGCCGTCCTCGTGGAGTCCGTGTTCGGTCTGGTGGGCGTCGGTTCCTACCTGACCAACGCGGTCGCCCAGAAGGACACCTTCGCCGTGCTCGGCGGGGTTCTGGTGATCGGCGTCCTCGTGGTCGTGTGCAACTACATCGTCGACGTCCTCCAGCTCATCCGCGACCCGCGTCTGCGGGCAGGGCAGCTGGGTTAGGAGCAGATCCTCATGAGCAACACTCTCGCAATGATCGCGCCGATGCGGCGCCGAACCGTCCGCTCCATCACCGGCATCTCCGGAATGCAGATCGTCATCCCGACCGTGGTCGCGCTGCTGCTGATCCTGGCGATCGTCGGCCCCCTGGTCGCGCCCTCCGATGCGGTCTACCGCTCGGACATCCTGAACGCGCTGCAGCCGCCGAACGCAGCGCACTGGTTCGGCACGGATGAGCAGGGACGCGACGTGCTCTGGCGGATCGTCGCCGGCGCGCAGTCGTCGCTGCTGAGCTCGGTGATCATCGTGACCGGCTTCTCGATCATCGGCATCCTGGTCGCCACGCTCGCCACCCTCGGCGGCAAGTGGGCGGACGAGGTGCTGATGCGGGTCGTGGACGCCGCTCTGGCGTTCCCCCCGATCATCTTCGCCCTCGGTGTCGCCGCGGCGCTCGGCCCGAGCCTCAACTCGGCTGTCATCGCCATGATCCTCACCGGATGGCCCGTCACGGCGCGCGTGCTGCGCGGCGTCATGAAGGAGACCATGGCGCAGCCGTACGTCGAGAACGCCCGGGTGCTGGGCGTCTCTCGCACCCGGTTGATGCTGCATCACGTGATCCCGAACTCGCTCGACGTGCTCGTGGTCAAGTGGGCGGGCGACATCGGCAACACGATCCTCATCCTGGGAGGCCTGTCGTTCGTCGGCGTCGGCGCCCAGCCGCCGAGCGCCGAATGGGGCGCGATGGTGACCAGCGCCAAGGGCATCATCGCGACCGCGCCGTGGGCGGCGTTCGCCCCGGGTCTCGCGATCGCGATCACCGCCGTCGCATTCGGTCTCCTCGGAGACATCCTCCAGGTCCGCTTCAATCCCGCCCTTCGCAGAAGGTGAGCCAGGAAAATGAACACTCTCACGAACGCCCGTTCCGGGCAGGCCGGCACCACGTCGGCGTCCACACCGCTCCTCTCGGTCCGGAACCTCACGATCGACGCCGGCCCCAAGGACGACCCGATCCGGCTCGTCGACGATTTCAGCCTCGAGATGCGCCCGGGCGACCGGGTGGCTCTCGTCGGCGAGTCGGGCTCCGGCAAATCGGTCACGGCCCGCTCGATCATGCGGCTCGACCCCGACTTCCGGCTCTCCGGATCCGTCGAGTTCCAGGGGCGGGATCTGCTCACGCTCAGCGACAGGCAGATGGTCGGCGTCCGCGGCCGCCGGATCGGCATGGTCTTCCAGGATCCGATGGGCGCGCTCAACCCGCTCATGACGATCGGGGAACAGGTGATGGAGCCGCTGCGGATCGCAGGCGTGTCCCGCGCCGAAGCCTCGAAGCGGGCGAAGTCGGTGCTCGAGGAACTCGGCGTGGTGAACGCGGACGCGCGCATGAAGGCCTATCCGCACGAGTTCTCCGGCGGAATGCGTCAGCGCGTGGTGCTCGCGATGGCTCTGATCTCGGATCCGTCCCTGATCATCGCCGACGAGCCCACGACAGCGCTGGACGTGCGCGTGCAGGAGCAGGTGCTGACGCTCATGGACAAGGTGTCCAAGGAGCGCGGCCTCGCCGTGCTGCTGATCACGCACGACCTCGGCACCGTCGCCGGCTTCACCGACCGGGTCGCGGTCATGTACTCGGGTCGCAAGGTGGACGAGGGGACGGTCGACGACCTGTTCGCGCACCCGGCGCACCCTTACACCCAGGGGCTGCTGCAGGCGGTGCCGCGCATCGACCAGACGGTCCGCCGTCTGCTCACGATCCCGGGCGCGCCCCCGCATCCGGCGAACCGGCCCAGCGGCTGCGCGTTCAACCCGCGCTGCCCCCTGGCGTTCGACCTGTGCACGCGCGAGGTGCCAGAACTGCGTCCCTCCCCCGAAGGCGGACTCGTCGCCTGCCACCTCTACCCGGTCGCAGGAGAGGAGACGGCAGCATGAGCCTCTTGGAGCTGCGCGATGTGAACAAGGTGTTCCACGCGCTCGGGCGCGAGCCCGTGCACGCCCTGCGTGATATCGATCTGACGGTCGAAGCGGGCACGATGACCGGGCTGGTGGGCGAGTCGGGATCCGGCAAGACCACCATCATCAAGAGCATCATGGGTCTGGAGAAGCCCACGAGCGGCACGATCGCCTACGACGGGATCAACATCCCGGAGGCCAGGGGCGCGACGCTCAGGCGGATCCGCCGCGAGGTGCAGTTCGTGTTCCAGGACCCGACCTCCAGCCTCAATCCGCGGATGACCGTGGAGAAGCTCGTGGGCGAGGGGCTCCTCGTGCATCAGATCGAGCCCGACCGCAAGCGTCGTCGCGCCCGCGTCGCGGAGCTGCTCATGCAGGTGGGTCTCAGCGACCGCGACCTCGACCGGTACCCGCGCTCGTTCTCGGGCGGGCAGCGGCAGCGCATCGCCATCGCGCGGGCGCTCGCGGTGGGACCGAAGCTCCTCATCTGTGACGAGCCCGTCTCGGCGCTCGACGTCTCGGTGCAGGCGCAGGTGCTGAACCTGCTGCAGGACATGCAGGAGGATCTCGGCTTCACGGTGCTGTTCATCGCACACGACCTCGCCGTGGTCCGGCAGATCTGCTCGCGGGTCGCGGTGATCCAGCTCGGCCGGATCGTCGAGGAGGGCCCCTCCGAGATGGTGCTCGCGCATCCGTCGCACCCGTACACGAAGGCGCTGCTGGCCGCCGTCCCGAACCCCGACCCGGCCGCCGCCCGGCGGCGGGCGCGGGAACGGCTCGAAGAGGAGAAGGTGGCGTGATGACCGAGACGATGGCACCGGCCCACCGGATCCGGGTCGGCGTCGACGGCAAGAAGATCCCGGAGGCCGCCGCGCGCGGACCGCTCGCGACGATCGACCACGCCGACGAGCTGGGAATGGACGGCCTGTTCTTCCGCAGCGTGCTCGACATGAGCCCGACCCTGGACGCGGGGGTGCTGCGGGAGCTCAGGCAGCGCGCCGACGACCTGGATCTGTACCTGGAGACCGGCCTGGGCAAGGTGAATCCGTACGCGAACCCGGAGGCCCCGGAGCTTCGGGCCATCGGGGACGGAGACATCCTGTGGGGCTTCCGGCGGATGATGGAGGCCAGCGCCGCCATCGGCTGCCGGGAACTGTGGGTCGCCACGGCCAATTTCAAGGGATCCTTCTTCGGGCGGCTCGCCTATGACCGGTTCCGCACCGACGTGGACTGGGCGGATCAGCTGGCCGCGACGGAGAAGTTCCTGAAGCGGCTCGCGCCCATCGCCCTCGACCTCGGGATCCACATGAACCTGGAGACGCACGAGGAGGTCACCAGCTTCGAACTGGTTCGGCTCGTGGAGGCGGTGGGGCCGGACACGACCGGGATCGTGTTCGACACGTCCAACGTGCTGCAGCGGATGGAGCATCCGGTGTTCTCCGCACGACGGGTGGCCCCGTACGTCCGTCAGACGCACCTCAAGGATGCGTACGTCGCGCATGAGGAGGGCGGGCTCGCTCACCAGCTGCGGCCGTACGGCGGCGGGCTCGTGGACTTCGCGGAGCTGCTGCCGGTCATCGTCGCCGCCAACCCGCGGATCAACGTGACCATCGAACCCCCACAGCCGTACGCGGACAAGGCGCCGGCGCGGCGACCGCGGGTCATCGAGGCGTTCGACCCCGAGTTCCTGGCCGGCCATCCGGACCTGGGGGTCGAGGAACTCGCGGCATACCTCGACATGGTGCACGCCTACGAGCAGCGCATCCGATCCGGCGAGGTGCCGGACTGGCGGAGCTACCTGACTCGGCCCTACGAGTACGACGAGGCGGTCGACACGATCCGGACGGGAGCGCGAATGGCGCGTTCGATCATCGCCGACGCCGGCTATCCGCTGCACACCGCGGTCGAGGAGGCCGCTGGCGCGGGCCGCTGAGGGTCCGCGGAGAACACCCGCACCGGTCCGGCGCGCATCCGAGCGGCGTGCGCGGGTCCGGTGACGGACGAGCACGAACGACGAACGATGAAGGACGAGACATGATCAACCCGCACCGCGCATACCGGGTCGAGGGCAGCCACTGGGTCAGCCCGGTCAACTTCGAGGAGGAGGTCACCCGCGACTTCGACTTCCCCCGGCCACTGGGCCTGATCGACAGCACTCTGCGCAAGACCAACTACACGGCCGGCACCCGCACCACGATCGACGGCTATCTGCGGATCGCGCAGGCGCTCGAGGACATCGGCATCCGGGATGAGAGCCTCAACCTGGACTGGTGGGGCGATGACGAGCCGAACGCCCGCGAACTCCAACTGGTGCGCGAGGTCCTGGCCGGCGGCTTCGCCTTCACCTGCAACGTCTACGCCGACACCCTGCTGGGCAACGGCGAAGGCATCCCGAGGATCGATCCCCGTTCGACCGTCGACCTGCTCGTCGAGCTCGGGGCGACCGTGATCGGCCCCGGCATCGTCGAGGCGTCCACGCCCGAGGCCGAGGCGCGCCAGTTCGCCCAGCTCGCCGAGGTCACCGAACACGCGACCGCGAACGGGCTGGAATGGACCGTCACGCTCGCCCAGGCGGGCCGACGCGACTTCGAGAAGATGATGCGCGCCGCGAACGAGGCCGTCGCCCTCGGTGCCAAGCGGATCGACCTGATGGACTCCACCAGCAGCCTCGGCCCCGAGGCGATGCGGGTGTTCATCCGCCGATTCCGCTCCCGGCTGACCACCGCGGTTCCGCTCACCATGCACGTCCACGACGACTTCGGCCTCGGGACGGCGGCCGCGATCGCCGCGGCCGCCGCCGGCGCCGGACCCGACGTGTCCGTGAACGGCGTCTCCTATCGGTGCGGCTTCCCGCCGCTGGAGGAGGTGGCGACCAGCCTCGAGGTGCTCTACGGCGTCGACACGGGCATCCGGTTGGAGCGCCTGCAGGCTCTGTCGGATCTGGTGTACGAGGAGACCGGGATCCCCAATCCGGCGCTCAAGCCGGTGACGGGCGGGTACGCGTTCCTGAAGAGCACGACCATGGATGTGCTGAGCGCCCTGCGCGACGGCGTGCGGACGTTCCCGCCGATCTCCGGATGCGTGCACGCCGACCTCGTCGGCGCGGACATCCGGTGGGTGTGGGACCGGCTCAGCACCCGCTCCATGGTGCGCCAGCTCGCAGCCAACCTCGGCCTGGAGCTCGATGACGACGAGGTGGAAGCCGGCTACCGGGCACTCAACGACGCGATCGACGAGATCGCGGAGTACCCGCGCTGGCTGTCCCCCGAGCAGGCCGAAGCCGTGCTGCGGGAAGCCGTGCCCGTCGGCGAGCCGAGCAGGGCGTGAGCGCGCAGGCCGTCGACGCCGTCCGCGTCACGATGGGCGGACTGCGGGACGTGTCCGGCCTGGCCGAGCTCGTGGCGGAGGGCCGGCTGGATCCCGACGACGTCGTGGCGGTGACCGGCAAGACCGGGGGCTGGGGCGACACGTACGACACCAGCCGGGTGGATGCGGATCAGGCCGTCCGCGGCTTCCTGCTCGACCACGGCAGCCGTCCCGCAGGTGCCGTGGAGGCTGTGCCGATGGCGTTCAGCGCCGGCGTCGGCACGATCATGACGCCGCATCTCGTCGTGTACACACGCTGCGACGCGGAGGCCGCCGCGGACGGCTCGCCGCGGCTCGCGATCGGCAGCGCCGCATCCGAGACGATCCTGCCGGAGTGGATCGGCACGACGGCGCACGTGCAGGCCAATGCGGATGCGGTGCGCGCAGCCGCCGACGATGCGGGGATGGCACCCGGCGACATCGAGTTCGTGATCGGGAAGTCGTACTATCCGATGCTCGCGGACATTGCCGCCGCGCGCGCCGCGGGCGCCCCGATCCCCGAGCTGGATCCGCACGGGATCTTCCGGTTCTCCAGCGGCAGCATCGCGCAGGCGGTGCGCGCCGCCGTCGACGGCGCCCCGCTGCCGGATCCGGCGGCGATCGGAGCCGATCCGGCGCTCTTCAGCGACAAGGTCGCCGTGTCGTCGAACGCCTGGGAGGGCGTCGGCGGTGCGGGCCCGCAGACGCACCTGCTGGCGCTCGGCAATCGTCGCGGTGCCGGCGGCCGGCTGCGGGTCGGGCGCGCGGTGATCGCCGACCTGCTCGACATCGGCGCGGTCACACGTGCGGTGCGCGATGCGGGGATCTCCGTCGGCGACGGCCCCCTGCCCGCAGAGGTGCGCTCGCGGATCATCGCCACCTACCTGAAGTACCAGGAACCGGTCGAGGGGCGCATCCGCGGCCGGCGGCTGGTGACCGAGGACCCCGCCTACGTCAAGAACCTCAAGACGGCCGTCGCGAGCGCGTTCTCCGCGATGCTCCAGGACAACATGATCTGGATCTCCGCGGGCGGCGTCCAGCAGGGCCCTCCCGGCGGCGGGACTCTCGCGATCGTGCTCGACGTGAGCTGACGCCCGCGGGGCACGACGACGCGGCGGCAGGATGCCGGGGACCACTCAGCCTTTTCGTCCCTGACATCCCGCCGCCGCGGGCCCTGTGGATCCAGCCCGCGCGGGAGCGTGCGGACTGGACCCAGCCTTATGCGTTCGCCAGGCGGTAGCGCAGCGACGCGAGTTCGGTGGTGAGCGCCGCCGGAAGGCGGTCGCCGAACGTGCCGAAGAACTCCTCGGTCGAGTCGGCCTCGCGCGTCCACGACGCGGTGTCGACCGAGAACAGCTCCTCGAGGTCTGCCTCGGGGATGTCGAGCCCCTCGAGGTTCAGGTCCTCGATCTTCGGCAGGCGCCCGATCGGGCTGTCCACCGCGTCGACCTGGCCCTCGATGCGACGGATGATCCAGTCGATGACGCGCGCGTTGTCGCCGAAGCCGGGCCACAGGAACCGTCCGTCGGAGCCACGCCGGAACCAGTTCACCTGGAAGATCCGCGGTGCCTTGTCGAAGCGGACGCTGCGGCCCATCTTCAGCCAGTGCGCGAAGTAGTCGCCCATGTTGTAGCCGCAGAACGGAAGCATCGCGAACGGGTCGCGGCGCAGCTCGCCGACCGTGCCCTCGGCGGCAGCCGTGCGCTCGGAGGAGATCGTCGCACCCAGGAACACGCCGTGGCTCCAGTCGGTCGCCTCGACGACGAGCGGGACGTTGGTGGCGCGACGGCCGCCGAACAGGATGACGTCGAGGGGCACGCCCTCCGGGTCCTCCCAGTCCTCCGCGATCTGCGGGCACTGCGCCGCCGACACGGTGAAGCGCGAGTTCGGGTGCGCCGCGGGACGTCCGCTATCCGGCGTCCACGGGTTGCCCTCCCAGTCGATGAGGTCGGCGGGCGCCTCGTCGGTCAGGCCCTCCCACCACACGTCGCCGTCGGGGCGCAGCGCCACGTTCGTGAAGATCGTGTTGCCCCAGAGCGTCTCGACCGCGGTGACGTTCGTCGACTCGCCGGTGCCGGGGGCGACGCCGAAGAAGCCGGCCTCGGGGTTGATGGCGCGCATCCGCCCGTCGGCGCCCGGACGGATCCAGGTGATGTCGTCGCCGAGCGTCTCGACCCTCCAGCCCGGAATCGTCGGGCGCAGCATGGCGAGGTTGGTCTTGCCGCAGGCCGACGGGAACGCGGCCGCCACGTGGTACGCCTTGCCCTGGGGCGAGACGACGCGGATGAGCAGCATGTGCTCGGCCATCCAGCCCTCGTCACGGGCGAGAACCGAGGCGATGCGCAGGGCGAAGCACTTCTTGGCGAGGATCGCGTTGCCGCCGTAGCCGGATCCGTAGGACCAGACCTCGAGCGTGTCCGGGAAGTGCACGATCCACTTCTCGTCGTTGCACGGCCACGTCGCGTCCTCCTGGCCCGGCGCGAGCGGTGCGCCGACGGAGTGCACCGTGCGCACCCACTGAGCGCCCTGCGCGATCTCGCGGACGACGGCCTCACCGACGCGCGTCATGATGCCGATCGAGGTGACCGCGTAGGCGCTGTCGGTGATCTGCACGCCGATCTGCGAGATCGGACCGCCCACAGGGCCCATCGAGAACGGCACGACGTACATCGTGCGGCCGCGCATGGATCCGTCGAAGACCTCGTCCATCTTCGCGTGCATCTCGGCCGGGTCCGCCCAGTTGTTGGTGGGGCCCGCGTCGATCTCCTTCTCGGAGGCGATGAACGTTCGTCCCTCGGTGCGGGCGACGTCGCTCGGGTGCGAGCGGGCGAGGTAGGAGCCGGGACGCCACTCCGGGTTCAGCTTGATGAGCTTGCCCTCGTCGACGAGCTCGCGCAGCAGGGCCTCGTTCTCGGCGGCGGATCCGTCCACCCAGTGCACGCGCGCGGGCTTGGTCAGCGCACGGATCTCGTCGACCCAGGCGGCCAGCTCGGCGAAGGCCGGAGTGTCATACGCAGGGGTTCCTCCGAACTCGCGCACGGGTGCGAGCGGCGAGATCCGCGGGGTGAACGTCTCGGCGATAGCCATTGTCTGCTCCTCACAAGATTGGGGCGATGCATCCAGTCTGCGCCGGGTTAGACCACTCTTTGCGCCGAAGTTGGAGACAAGAACCAGGATTCTTTCGCTATGCTCAAGGAATGGCCTCAGGACTCGAGCTCACCACCCTCGGACACCGGATCCGTCATCACCGCACCCGCAGCGGCCTGACGCTGGACGAACTGGGCGCCGCGGTCGGCGTCGCCGGATCCCAGCTCAGCCTCATCGAGAACGGAAAACGCGAGCCGAAGCTCTCCCTGCTGCAGGCGATCGCCGAGGCGACGGGCACCGAGGTCTCCGACCTCATCTCCGGTGAGCCGCCGAACCGGCGCGCGGCGCTGGAGATTGAGCTGGACCGCGCGCAGTCGAGCTCCGTGTTCCGCCAGCTCGGGATCGCCCCGGTGCGGGTGTCCAAGGGCATGCCCGATGAGACGATCGAGTCGATCCTCGGGCTGCATCGCGAGCTGCACCGCCGCGAGCGCGAGGCGATCGCCACGCCGGAGGAGGCGCGCCGGGCCAACACCGAGCTGCGCCTGAAGATGCGCGCGCTGGACAACCATCTGCCCGAGATCGAGGCCCTCGCGGAGAAGCAGCTCAAAGCCGCGGGGCACACCTCCGGCGCCCTGACGCACCGGACCGTGAGCATCATGGCCGAGCAGCTCGGCTTCGAGCTGCTCTACGTCGACGACCTGCCGCACTCCACCCGCTCGGTCACCGACCTCGAACACGGGCGGATCTACCTGCCGCCGGCGTCGATCCCCGGCGGGCACGGCCTGCGCTCGATGGCGCTGCAGGCGATGGCGCACCGGTTGCTGGGGCACACTCCGCCCACCGACTACGCCGACTTCCTGCAGCAGCGCCTGGAGATCAACTACTACGCCGCGGCCTGCCTGATCCCGGAGACGGCCGGGGTGGCGTTCCTGCAGCAGGCGAAGAAGGACCGCAACCTCGCCGTGGAGGACTTCCGCGACGCGTTCGGCGTCACGCACGAGGCGGCCGGCATGAGGATGACCAACCTGATGACCGCGCATCTGGACATGCGGCTGCACTTCCTGCGCGTGGACGAGTCGGGGGCGCTCACCCGCGTGTACGAGAACGACGACCTGCCGCTGCCGATGGACGTCACCGGATCCGTCGAGGGGCTCACCGTCTGCCGCAAGTTCTCCGCGCGCGCCGCGTTCAGCCAGCGCAACCGCACCACCGAGCACTACCAGTACACGGACACCCCGTCCGGCACGTTCTGGTGCTCGACCCAGACCGGTTCCACCGACGGCGGCGGCTACTCGATCACGGTCGGCGTGCCGTTCGACGACGCCCGCTGGTGGCGCGGCAGGGAGACGCAGGATCGCGCGCAGTCGACCTGCCCGGACGAGGCCTGCTGCCGGCGGCCACCCGTCACCATCGCCGAGCGCTGGAACGACAAGGCGTGGCCGAGCGCCCGCGTGCACACGCACATGTTCTCGCCGCTCCCCCGCGGCGCCTTCCCCGGCGTCGACGACAACGAGGTGTACTCCTTCCTGGACCGGCACGCGGCCCAGTAGCGCGCGGCGCCGGCGAGGCGTGCGACGTCTGCAGGATCGGGTGACGGATGCACGATGGATCCCCCGGATCCGTCGTGCATCCGTGCCGCGGTCGTGCATCTGGGTCCGCCGGCGCGGCGCGATCCTCGGCTAGCGTCGGAGCATGCCCCTTGCACTCGTCACCGGCGCCGCGCGCGCCGACAGCATCGCGGCGGGGATCGTGCCGCGACTTCGCCGCAGCGGCTGGACCGTCGTCACGAGCGATCTGAGCGATGCCGACCACCCTGCGGATCTGTCGACCGCGGAGGGGCCAGAGGGCCTCATCGCCGCCGTGGTGCGACGGCACGGAACGATCTCCGCACTCGTGCTGAGCCACGCCCACGACGTGGAGTCCGGCATCCTCGACACGACCGCGGAGAGCTTCGATCGCCATCTGGCGGTCAACGCCCGTGCGTCGCTCCTGCTCATCGCGGCGTTCGCCCGGCAGGCCGGACCGGACGGCGGGGCGATCGTCGCCCTCACGAGCGACCACGTGACCGGGAATCTTCCGTACGGGGCGTCCAAGGGCGCGCTCGACCGCATCGTGATCTCGGCGGCGCGCGAGCTCGGGCCTCGGGGGATCTCCGCGAATGTCCTGAACCCGGGGCCGATCGACACCGGCTGGATGGACGGGAGGATCCGCGAGCACCTGACCGGCCTCACCCCGCAGGGGCGTCTCGGCCGTCCCGCCGACGTCGCGGCCCTGGTGGACTTCCTCGTGTCGCCCGAGGGCCGTTGGGTGTCCGGTCAGCTGCTCAAATCCGACGGCGCCTTCTCGGCCGCGTTCTGAGCCGCGACGCCGCGGTCCGTGCGCCGCGGTCAGTGCGCCGCGGTCAGTGCGCCGACACGAAGTCGGCGTAGCGACGCAGGGCCGAGGCCACGGCAGCGGGATCCGGTGCGGGCTCCTCGCCGAAGAGCTCGGGGATCGGCTCGTCGCGGTGCCGGCCGACCGCCGCCGAGTGCGTCCAGGCGCCCGCGATGCGGCCCGCCGTGAGCAGGCTCGCGCGCACCATGCCGTTCTTGCCGGGGCCGATCAGCGCCATGCTCTCGGCCGCGGCCATCGCGGAACGGTCGGCATAGGAGATGTAGTACTCGTCGAACATGGGCAGCGCGAACGTGGCCGCATCGTCCGCCCCCGCGGCGCGGCGCGGGCGGACCGTGCCGATGAACACCCCCTCCGCCTTCTCCGTCACCCTCGCTCGTGCGCGCCCGACGGCCTCGCGCGCCACGGTGATCGGAAGGCCCGACCACCAGGCGAAGTCGCCGACGGTGGCGGGCCCATGCCCGTCGATGTAGCGGACGAACAGCTCGGCGAGCGGATCCTCCGGCGGCGCGGTGTCTGGAAGCCATTCCTCGGCGAGCATGAACAGCTGCTCGCGCGAGACCGCGTCGTCCCGGTGCACGACCGGCCCCTGCACCAGGATGCCGCGCACATTGAGCGCATAGATGAGGTGCACCCCGCGCTGGCCGGCCGGATCGATGCCGATCTCGGCGAGGTCGTCGAACAGCTGCGCCCTCGTGCGCCCTCCGCCGGCGAGCCGCTCGCGGAACGCCGACTCGACCCGCGCCACGAGGGCGTCGTCGATGCCGAGCTGGCGCTGACGCGTCGCGTCCTGACGGAGCTGCCGCGCACCGGTCACCGAGAGCACCCAGCGCACGTCCTCGGCCGGGATCACATGCAGCGTGCCGCGCATGGTGTGCGTGCGCACGAGCTCGCCGCGATCGAACGCCGCATCGACGGCGGCGAGCGTCGGGGCACCGGACGAGCGGATCCCGAGCGCCCAGCGCCCGCCGAGGAATTCCTGGCCCTGCACGGCGAGCATGTGCCTGGCGGCGGCGACCGGCGTGCGGGCGGGGGCGGTGAGCCGGTGCGAGCGCAGCCGTTCCGAGAGCAGGGCCGTCATGAGGACATCCTGCCCGGTGCCACCGACATCGCGCGCTCCTCCGAAAGACGAGAGCCCGACCCGGAGCGGGCGCAACCGAAGCCCCGGGACAGGCTCAGGGACCGGCTTATCCGATGAGTTCCCTATGGGCGCGCTCAAGGGGGCCGATTCTTGGACTTCTCTGTCAAGCCGGCACGGACGATGGTGCCATGGCAACGCTCACCTCTCCCGCACCGGCGCCGCGGCTCGTCGCGGCACCGGCTCGACGGCGCCCGACGCTGTGGCGCCTGGCCGCGGTGACGCTGATCTGGGCGACGAGCCTGTTCGTGCTCGCGCTCTGGGTGAGCGGCGCCGGGATCCAATCGCTGATCGCCGTCGACGGCGACACGCTCACGACGCTCGGCCGGCTGACCGGGCTCGTGTCCGCGAACCTGCTGCTGTACCAGGTGCTGCTGATGGCGCGCGTGCCCGTGTTCGAGCGAGGCTTCGGGCGCGACGGCATCACCCGGATGCACCGGCTCGTCGGATTCTGGTCGTTCTGGCTGCTGTTGGCGCATCTCGCGCTCATCACGGCCGGCTATGCGATCACCTCGCACACGAATGTGCTCGTGCAGGCATGGGACTTCGTCTGGGATTACCCCGGCATGCTCCTGGCCACCGCCGGGACGGGTCTGCTGATCCTGGTCGTGGCGACGTCGATCCGCCGCTCCCGCCGCCGGTTGCGGTACGAGTCCTGGCACCTGCTGCACCTGTACGGCTACCTCGGCGTGGGCCTCGCGATCCCGCACATGCTGTGGACCGGCGCCGACTTCACCGCCTCGGCCGGCGCGACGTTCTACTGGTGGGCGCTGTGGGCCGTCACCGCCGCATGCGTGCTGTGGTTCCGGATCGCCGTGCCGCTGATCCGCAGCGCGCGGCATCGGCTGCAGGTGGTCTCGGTGCAGCCGGACGGGCAGGACGGCGTCTCAGTCCGCATCGCGGGCCGAGACGTGCAGCGCCTGGGCGCGCAGGCCGGGCAGTTCTTCATCTGGCGCTTCCTGGACGGTCCTGGCTGGTCGCGCGGTCACCCCTTCTCGCTCGCAGCCGCGCCCGCGGGAGGCGAGCTGGTCATCGCGGCGCGTCGCGTCGGCGACGGCACCGAGCGCCTCGCCGACCTGCGGCCGGGCACCCGGGTGATGATCGAGGGCCCGTACGGCCACATGACCGGCGAGCGCAGGAGCGGGTCCCGCCTGCTCATGCTCGGGGCCGGCGCGGGCGTCGCCCCGCTCGTGGCGCTGCTGCAGTCCGAGCCGTACGCGCCGGGCGAGGCGATCCTGATCACCCGCGACCACTCCGCCGGGCACGGTCTGCGCCGCACCGAGATAGACCGGCTGGCGGTCTCCCGCGGGCTCGTGCACTACACGCTCCACGGCCGGCGCGCGGACACCGGCACGACCTGGGTGCCCGAGACGCACGCCCGCTGGGACGGCGCCGAGCTGCTGCGCCGCGTCGCCGGAGACCTCGCGCAGTACGACGTGTACCTGTGCGGCCCGATCCCGTGGATGCGCAGCATCCGTCAGGACCTGCGCGCGGCCGGAGTGTCGCCCGACCGCATCCACAGCGAGGCGTTCGCCGTCTGAACGCGGCAAGGAGAGAACCATGAAGAAGATCGTCTACGCCATCCTCGCCACCGTCACCGGACTGGTGCTGCTGTTCAGCTACCGCACCTCACTCGACGTGGTCGCCCCCGCGGCGAGCGGCGCGAAGACCACCACGACTCCTGGCGCGTCGTCCTCCGGATCGACCTCGAGCGGGTCCGGATCCTCAGGCTCGTCCAGCGGGTCGAGAACGGGATCCTCGACGTCCTCCGGCTCGGGCGCGACGTCCGGATCCTCGACCTCGTCCGGATCCTCGACGTCTGGATCCTCGTCGTCGAGCGGCCTGAAGGACGGCACGTTCACCGGCCAGGCCGTCGACACGCGCTACGGCGCCGTCCAGGTGCAGATCACGGTCTCCGGGGGGCAGATCACGGACGTGTCCGTGCCGCAGTACCCCAACACCGAGCGCCGCGACGAGGAGATCAACGCGCAGGCCGTTCCGCAGCTGATCGCGGAGACGAAGAGCGCGCAGTCGGCGCAGATCGACATGGTCTCGGGCGCCACGTTCACCTCGGACGGCTACGCGCAGTCCCTGCAGAGCGCGATCGATCAGGCGAAGTCATGAGCCCGCCGGCGAGCGCCGCGACCGACCCTCAGCGGCTCGGCACCTCCCCACACCGGCACGTCCGCACCGCGGAGCTGATGGGCACCGTCGCGAGCGCGCACGTGCTCACCGCCCGGGCGGTGCCCGGTGCAGCGCTGTCCGCACGCATCGCCGACGCCCAGGCGGCCGCGCTCGACGAGCTGCAGGAGCTGGACGCCCTGTTCTCGCCGTTCCGCCCGGACTCGCAGATCTCGCTCCTGCGCGACGGGGCGCCGGCACCCGGCGCCCTCGACCCGCGGATCCTCGAGGTCTCTGCGGCGTGCGAGCGGCTCGCGAGCGCGAGCGCCGGGCGCTTCGACGCGCGCCGGCAGGGCTGGTTCGATCCCACCGGCTACGTGAAGGGCTGGGCGGTCGAACGCGCCGCCCGCCGCCACCTCGCCCCGCTGCTCGCCGAGGACGGCGTGGTCGCCGCAGGGCTCTCCGCGGGCGGCGACATGCAGCTGTTCACCGCGCCGGGGGCGGACTGGACCTGGACCGTCGGCATCGCGGATCCGCTGCACCGCGGAGAGCTGCGTGCGCAGGTCGCGGTGCGNACCTCCGGAACCGCTGAACGCGGCGCGCACATCATCGATCCGCGCTCGGGGCTCCCCGTCGCGGACGCCCCGACCGCGACCGTGATCGCCGAGAGGCTGAGCGATGCGGACGCCTGGGCCACGGTCGCCGTGGTCGCAGGATTCGACGACCTCACCTGGCTGCGCGGCGCACCGGACACGTCGGGCATGCTGATCTCGCCGGACGGCCGGGTCCGGCGCTGGGCGCACGGCGTGGAGATCGCCGACGCCGTGCGCTGGGGGCTGTGAGGAGACCCGCCTCACCGATCCGCGAGCGGGAGCCGGAGCACGAATGTGGTTCCCGCTTCCGACGTGCTCTCGATCCCGACGGATCCGCCATAGCGGTTCGCGACGTCGCGGACCAGCGCGAGGCCGAGGCCGAAACCGCGCTTGCGGCCGGTCTCGGGTCCGCGGGCGAAGCGGGTGAAGATCCGCTCCCGGTCCTCCGCGCGGACGCCGGGGCCGCGATCGGCGACCCGGAGTTCGGCGAACCGGTGTCCGCCCTCCCCGCGCGCGGCGCCGATCGTCACCGCCGAGCCGGGGGGCGCGTGCTGCACGGCGTTGTCGAGCAGAGCAGTGCAGAGCCGGGTGAGCGTGACGGGCGGCACGGCGACGGCGATCCCCGGCGCGACGGAGGTCTCGATCCCGACACCCGAGCCCTCGGCCACCGGCTGCAGCAGCTCGGCGGCGGCGCGCACGGCCTCCGCGGCATCCGCCACGGCGGACTCGGCAGGTCCCTGATCCGCCTGCGCCGCCAGCAGCAGCTCGGTGAGGATGTCGTCCATCGCCGCCGTGTCGTGGCGCAGCCGCTCCAGGGCGTCGTCGATCGGCTCGCCGCGCGCCACCCTCCGCTGCAGGATCTGCACGCGGCTGGACAGCGCGGTGAGCGGAGTGCGCAGCTCGTGGCTCGCATCGGCGACGAAGTCCCGCTGGGCCCGCAGCGCCACCTCGAGCGGGGCGACCGCACGTCGTGCCGTGAACCAGGCGATCAGCCCGAGCACGGCGACGCCGGCGACCCCGAGCAGGATCACCCACGGCAGCACGCGATCCACGTCGACCACGACGTGATCCGGGTTGCCGCCGCCGAGCCTCCCGCCGGGGAGGCCGGGACCGAGCCGCCCAGCGTCATCGCCCAGCGGGCGCGAGGTGGCCACGATGACCACGATGAGGATCCCGACGCCCGCCGCGATCACCACCGCCGACGCGATCCCGGTCCACAGACCGATCTGACGGGCAGAGCGGCGCACACGCTCCCGGTCGGCGGAGCCGCTCACGACGGCACTCCCGCCCGGTAGCCGCGCCCGCGAACGGTGTCGATCATCTCGGGCGTCGTCTTGCGGCGGATGTAGTGCACGTACGTGTCGACCGTACCCACGCCGTCGGCCGAGGTGAACACCGCGCGCAGGATCTCCTCGCGGCTGAACACCCGCTCCGGGCTTGCGGAGAGGAACTCGAGGAACGCCGCCTCGGTCGCCGTGAGCGCGACCCGCAACCCGGTCGGCGAGTGCAGCGCCCAGGAGTCCGGGACGAAGATCCAGTCGCCGATCGCCCGCCGCCGCCCCTCGGCCTGGAAGCCCCGGCGCAGCGCGCGCAGCCGCGCGAGCAACTCGTCGAAGTCGAAGGGCTTCGTGAGGTAGTCGTTCGCGCCCGCATCCAGTCCCTCGACCCGGTCCGGCACGGCGCCGAGCGCGGTCAGCATGAGCACCGGCGTCGTGATCCGCGCGGTGCGGACCGCCTCGACGAGGCTCGCCCCGTCCATCCCCGGCAGCCGCCGGTCCACCACCATCACGTCGTAGCGCTCGTCGAGGGCCCGCCGCAGCGCGACAGCGCCATCGGTCACGTGGTCGACGTCGTACGCCTCCGAGAGCACCTCGAGCGTCATCTCGGCGATGTCCGCGTCGTCCTCGACGTAGAGCAACCTCGGGCGGACGTCGATCATGCGGGGCCTCCTGTCCTCCCCCACGATCTCACCATGCGGGCTCCCAGACGAGACCAAGGAATGGTCTCACCGGGTCGTCGAGGTCTCCGCGCGCGCTGGTGTCCCGATCCGGTCCCGTCGAGAAAGTCGAGGACCGGATCGGAGAGCCTTCACGCCTGCAGCGTGACCTCGCGGCGGACGGGCAGCACGACCGGATGCGAGCCGGCCATGACCTCGAGCACGCGGATGACCTGGCTCGAGTAGCCGTACTCGTTGTCGTACCAGACGTACAGGATCACGTCGGTGCCGTTCGCGATCGTGGCGAGCCCGTCGACGATGCCGGCGCGGTGCGAGCCGACGAAGTCGGTGGAGACGACCTCGGGCGACTCCACGTAGTCGATCTGCTGGCGCAGCTTCGAGTGCAGCGAGATGCGGCGCAGGTAGTCGTTGATCTCCGCCTTCTCGGCCGGCCGCTCGAGCGTCAGGTGCAGCACGGCGAGCGACACGTCGGGGGTGGGCACGCGGATCGAGGAACCGGTCAGCTTGCCGGCCAGCTCGGGCAGGGCCCGGGCGACGGCCTTCGCGGCGCCGGTCTCGGTGATGACCATGTTCAGCACGGCGGAGCGCCCGCGCCGGTCGCCGGAGTGGAAGTTGTCGATGAGGTTCTGGTCGTTCGTGAACGAGTGCACCGTCTCGACGTGGCCGCGGACGATGCCGTACGCCTCGTCGACCGCCTTGAGCACCGGGGTGATCGCGTTGGTCGTGCAGGACGCGGCGGACAGGATCCTGTCGGTGTCCTCGATCGTCGTGTGGTTGATGCCGTGCACGATGTTCTTCAGCTCGCCCTTGCCGGGCGCGGTGAGCAGCACGCGGGCGACGCCGGTGGACTCGAGGTGGCGGCTGAGACCGGCCTCGTCGCGCCAGCGGCCGGTGTTGTCCACGACGATCGCGTCGTGGATGCCGTAGGCGGTGTAGTCGATCGTCGCCGGGTCGTTCGAGTAGATGACCTGGATCCGGGTGCCGTTCGCGATGAGCTGCGAGTTCTCCTCGTCGACGTCGACCGTGCCTTCGAAGCGGCCGTGCACCGAGTCGCGCAGCAGCAGCGAGGCGCGCTTGACGAGGTCGTTGTCGGATCCCTTGCGCACCACGATCGCGCGCAGGCGCAGGCCGCTGCCGCCGCCGGTGTGCGCGATCAGGATGCGCGCGAGCAGCCGGCCGATGCGGCCGAAGCCGTACAGCACGACGTCGGTGGGCTCCGCCGGCGACGCCTCGCCGAGAGCCGGGGCGAGCTCGGCGCGCAGGCGCTCGATCGGGTCGGAGGAGTCGTGCTGCGTCGCCTCGACCAGCCGTCCCACATCGAGCGAGGCGGCCGAGGGCGCGAGCTCGCGCAGCGCCTCGAGCACGGCGAGGGTGTCCTCCAGGGCGAGCTCGGCGTGCCCGAGCGCGGCGACGCGCTCGTGCACCTCGAGGATCTCGGTCGTGGACAGGCCGAGCAGACGGTGCCCGTGCAGCGACGTCACGACGTCGCGGTCCCGGTTCAGTCCGCCGATCAGCGGGATCATCCGCTCGGCGAGTTCTTCTCTGGCCTTCCAGTCGTCGCGGCGCGCGGCGAAGTCGTTCATCTGAGTCCTTGCGTGCAGGGGTGCGCCCGGGGGATGTCGGCGCGGGATCGGGAGGGCGGATCGCCCACTTTCAGGGTAGGCGAACGACGGGCACTGCTCCGGCCGATCCGGTCCGTAAGAACGGTGACTTTTATGATTTCCGTCAAGCCACGGCACGGAATACCGGATTCGGGGCGCGCAAAGTGCCGGGGTTTCGTGGGCGGCGGCCCCGGGTCCTCGGGCCGACCTGGCTGCTCCGCCGGTGGAGCGGCGACCGGGGAGCGCGGCCGTGGCGCCTCAGCTCAGTGCGGCGATGGCGTCGCGGAGGATCCCGTCGGCGGCGGCAAGGGCCGGGGCCGCCGTCTCGGCGGAGGCGTCGGTGAACAGCAGCAGCAGCGCGAGCTTGACCGATCCGTCCGCCTCGGCGAGCGCGCGCACCGCGTCCTCCTGAGAGGCGCCGCTGAGCTGGATCAGGGTGCGCACGGAGCGGGCGCGCAGCTTCTCGTTCGTGGCCCGGAGATCCACCATCACCCCGCGGTAGGTCTTGCCGAGCCGGATCATCGACAGCGTCGAGAGCATGTTGACCACGAGCTTCTGCGCCGTTCCGGCCTTGAGGCGAGTGGATCCCGTGACGAACTCGGGACCGACGACGACCTCGATCGGGACGTCGGCGGCCGCGCCGATCGCAGACCCGGCGTTCGCGGCGATCGCGACCGTGAGCGCACCGACCTCGTGCGCGTACGCCAGCCCGCCGAGCACGTACGGCGTGCGACCGGAGGCCGAGATGCCGACGACCGTGTCGTCCGCGCCGAGGTGCAGGGCGCGGAGCGATTCGGCCGCCGCGCGGTCGTCGTCCTCGGCGTTCTCGACCGCGTTGCGGATCGCTGTCTCGCCGCCCGCGATGAGCCCCACGACCATGTCCGGATCCGTGCCGAACGTCGGCGGGCACTCCGAGGCGTCGAGCACGCCGACACGGCCGGCCGTTCCCGCGCCGAGGTAGACGAGGCGTCCGCCGCGGCGGAACCGCTCGGTGATCCCGTCGACGGCGGCGGCGATGTTCTCGGCCTGCGCGGCGACGGCCTCCGGGATGCGGCGGTCCTCGGCGTTCATCGCACGTACGAGGTCGAGCGTCGGCAGCAGGTCCAGGTCGCCGCGGGAGGTGTCGGCCTGCTCCGTGGACAGGTGCGACAGCTCCCCGATCAGCGCAGCGAGGCGGTCGTCCTCTTCGGCGGCGCGGGCCGGGTCCGCCCCGGATGCGTTCTCAGTCGGCACGGTGCACGAACCTTTCATGAAGAGGGGCGCGCCCCTCGGCGATCATCGCGGCGCCGTCCAGCGCATCGCCGCGCGCCGGCACGGCCTCAAGCCCCCGCGCCGCGAGCGCGGACGTCACAGCCGCACGGAAACCGTCGTGGGCCGTCAGGCCACCGTGCACGGCGACCGTCGAAGCCGCTCCGGACGCGGCGAGCGCGGTCTCGGCGAGCAGCCGGGCCGCTTCGTCACGGATCCCGACCGCCACCGCGTCGCCCTGCTCCGCCCCGTCCAGCACGGCGGGCGCGAAGGTGGCCAGCAGCCGTGCGGGAGCGGACGCGCCGCCCACCCAGGCGACCGGCGACCCCGCGTCGCCGATCAGCGGCGCCAGGGCGTCGGTGAGCACGGTGGGAGCACCGAGGCCGTCCCGGGCGCGCAGCGCGGCCCTGACGCCCTCGCGGCCGATCCACGAGCCGCTGCCGAGGTCGCCGAGCTCGGGACCCCACCCGTCGACGATGCGGTAGGACGCGACGGCGACCCCGAGCGCCACGGCCCCGGTGCCGGCGACCAGCAGCACGCCCTCCTCGCCGCCGAGCGCTCCGGCGTGCGCGGTGACCACGTCGGACGCGACCGCCACGGGCGCCCGGTGCTCCTCGGCGAGCGCGCGGGCGAGCGCCACGGCCTCGGCCGCGGCGTACATCGCCCCGGCGGCGCCCACTCCGATGCGCGCGGGACGGACGTCGGCGAGCAGCGGCCGGATCGCCTCCAGCGCGAGCGCGACGCCGCCGCGGGCCGCGATTCCCGGGGCCCCTCCGCCCTCTCGCCGCACGACGGCGTCGCCGTCCGTGAACCGGGCGCGACACAGCGACTTGCCGAGATCGATCGCCACGGTCCCGGAGAAGGTCATGCACCAGAATGTACGGGATCCTAACGATGCGGGAAAGCTCGGTCGGCGCGCCCGGTTCAGGGCGTCAGCACCATCGCCGCCATGACGATCAGCGAGATCGCCATCGCCCCGCCCTCCGCCTCGAGGAGGATCGGTCCGCTGAGCACGCCCCGCCGCAGCACCGGCGCACCGACCTCCGCGCCTCGCAGACCGGCAGCGCGACTCGCATCCACGCGGCCGACGACCGTAGCGCGCCGGCCGAGGCCGCCGCGCTGTCGCGCACGCGCGACGAGCATGAGCCCGAGCAGCGCCAGGACGCCCGCGCCCGCCGCCCACGACATCGGCACCAGCGCGCCGTGCCCCGCATGCCCGGAGTCGGCCGGCACCGGAGCGGACGGTCCGAGTCGTGCGCCCGCCACCGCCAGGGCGCAGAGGGCCATCACCACGCAGCCGAGCGCGCGGTGGAAGCAGGCGTCCGCGTGCGCACGGCCGCGCGTGCCCACGACGCCGAGCATCGCGGACGCGATCCCCGCCGCCGCGACCAGCAGCGGCACACGGGCGTCGCCACCACCGGCGCAGAGCGCCACCATGCCGAGCGCCATCACCACCGCGCTCTGCCGCGACTGCCACGGCACCGCGGGCGGCGCCAGGCCGCCGGCGACGAGGCAGCACGCGGCGGCCGTGATCGCCGATCCGGTCATCAGCAGCAGCACCGCCGCATGGAGCATGGGACCAGTGTTCTTGATCGATCGCTCAAAAACAAGAGCTCGGCGGCATCGGATCCACGACGAACGCTCGGGTCTGCGCCAGGATGGACCCATGCCCCGAGTCGTCGATCACGACGCGCGCCGCCGCGACATCGCCGCCGCGCTCCTCGCCGTCGCCGCGAGAGACGGCCATGACGGCGTCAGCTCCCGAGCCGTGGCGCGCGAGCTGGGCGTGGCCGTGGGATCCCTGTGGCACTACTTCGACGGCTTCGACGACGTGATCCGCGCCGCCGCGGCCGAGGTCACCCGCCGCACCGAGGACCGGATCCGCGTCGCGACCGTGGGCCTTCGCGGACTCGCGCGCCTCGAGGCGATCATGCGCGAGGTGCTCCCCGTCGACGCCACCACGCGGACAGAGGCTCACGTGGTCGTGGGGTTCTGGGGGCGCCTGGCCTCGGTGGCCCCCACGGCCGACGCCGCGGCGCCCACCATGCCGCTCTGGCGCACGGAGACCGCTGAGGCGCTGGCGCAGGCGGTCGCCGACGGCGAGCTGCGCACGGACACCCCGGTCGACGACGTGCTGGCCCTGTTGCGCGCGATCACGTACGGGCAGCAGATCGTCGAGGTCGCAGAGCCCGCCGACGCCGAGGCCCATCTGCGCGTGCTCGCCGCGATCCTGGATCCCTGGCGGGCCTGACCACCCGCCGGATCGCCGCCGCGCACTGTCCCGTTCTCAGGACGAAAGCACGGATCGACCGCCCGAAGCGCCCGGAATCCGGCGTTCGCGGAAATCGATCCTGAGAACGGTCCACGGCCGGCCGGATCGCTCTTCTCCGGCACGACGATCAGGGACTGCGCAAGCGGCAGCTCCCCGCGCCACTGCGCCCGCCGATCGCGACCGCGCGCGGATCCGCCCATTGCGCCCGCGACCCGCCCATTGCGCCCGCGCACCTCAGGGCTTACCATCGAGCCAACCCGTTTCTTGAGCGATTGCTCAACTAAACCTGCAGAGGTCAACGATGTCCCACGCCGCGCCGCAGCCGATCTCCCTCGACAGGATCCCGACGCCTCACCCGCTGGATCCGCTCACCGGGGAGGAGATCGCCGCCGCGCGCGCGATCCTGGAATCCGAGGGGCTCCTCGGCGAGACCGTGCGGGTGCCGATGCTCCTCCCCGACGAGCCCACGCGGCAGGAGCTCACCGCCTGGGCTCCGGGCGCGCCGACCGACCGCCGCGTCGACGCGACCCTGCTCGACACCGCGACCGGCGTCGCCACCGATGTCGTCGTCTCGCTCACCCGCGGCGAGGTCGTGCGCGCCGTACGCGTTCCGAACGACGCCCCGCCGTACGGGCAGCCGCAGTACCTGTTCGAGGAGTACGAGCGCGCCGAGGCGATCGCCAAGGCGTCCCCCGAGTGGCGGGCCGCGATGGAGCGCCGCGGTCTGGCCGCGCACATCGAGCTCGCGTTCTGCGCGCCGCTGGCTCCGGGCTTCACCGGCCGCGCCGACGAGGTCGGGCGGCGCGTGATCCGCTCGCTCACCTTCCTCCGCTACGACGAGCACGACTCGCCCTGGGCGCACCCGGTCGAGGG
Organism: Microbacterium sp. 22242; assembly: GCF_052045495.1. Taxonomy (NCBI): domain Bacteria; kingdom Bacillati; phylum Actinomycetota; class Actinomycetes; order Micrococcales; family Microbacteriaceae; genus Microbacterium; species Microbacterium sp. 22242. The sequence goes on from NZ_JBQEOZ010000002.1 coordinate 237,021, forward strand.
CCTCGTCGTGCACATCGACCTCACCGCGAACGGCGTCATCCGGGTCGAGGACGTCGGCGACGTGCCGGTGCCCGCCGGGCACGGCAACTACTACCCCGAGGTGCAGGGCGAGGCCCGTACGAGCCTCAAGCCGATCGAGATCGTGCAGCCCGAGGGCCCGAGCTTCTCGGTCGCCGGGTCCCTCGTCGAATGGGAGAACTGGTCGATGCGGGTGAGCTTCAACGCCCGCGAGGGCCTGGTGCTGCACGACGTGCGCTTCGACGGCCGGCCGGTGCTGAACCGCGCGAGCGTGCCCGAGATGGTCGTCCCCTACGGCGACACCGCGCCGGGGCGTTTCTGGATCAGCTACTTCGACGCCGGCGAGTACCTGCTCGGCAAGAACGCGAACCATCTCGAGCTCGGCTGCGACTGTCTCGGCGTGATCCGCTACCTCGACGGCTACGTCGCCGATGACCACGGCAACCCGGTGCGGATCCCGAACGCGATCTGCATGCACGAGGAGGACGCCGGGATCCTCTGGAAGCACACCGACCTGCAGGGCCGGTCCGACGTGCGCCGCTCGCGGAGGTTCGTCGTCTCGTACTTCGCCACGATCGGCAACTACGACTACGGCTTCTACTGGAACTTCGGCCTGGACGGCACGATCGAGGTGATCGCGAAGGCGACCGGCATCGTGTTCGTCGGCGCCGGCGAGCCGGGCGTCCCGCAGCGGCACGCGACCGAGCTCGCGCCGGGCGTGTTCGCCCCCGTGCATCAGCACCTGTTCTGCGCGCGGCTCGACGTGGCGGTCGACGGATCCGGCAACCGCCTCGTCGAGATCGACGCGCAGCGCGTGCCGATGGGACCGGAGAACCCGTTCGGCAACGCGTTCAGCTGGACCGAGACGGTGCTCGGATCCGAGTCCGCCGCGCAGCGCGAGGCCGACACCGCGGTCGCCCGGGTCTGGGAGGTGCAGAGCGCGTCGCGCACGAACGCCGTGGGCCGCGCGACCGCGTATCAGCTCGTGCCGCGGCCCACCGCTCTGCTCATGGCGGATCCGGCCTCATCCGTCGCGGCGCGCGCGGCGTTCGCGACCAAGCACCTCTGGGCGACCGCGCATCGCGAGGGCGAGCTGTGGCCGGGCGGCCGGTTCCCGAACGCGCACCAGGGCGGATCCGGGCTGCCGGAGTACTCCGCCGGCGACGCGCCGCTGGACGGACCCGAGGGCGCCGACCTCGTGCTCTGGCACACCTTCGGGCTGACACACTTCCCCCGGCCCGAGGACTGGCCGATCATGCCGGTCGACACCGCCGGCTTCGCGTTCCGCCCCTACGGCTTCCTCGACCAGAACCCCGGCATGGACGTGCCCGAGTCGTCCCAGGCCCACGCGGTGGCCGGATCCGCCTGTTGCGGCGGCGGGGACGCCTGCGCCTGCGAGCACTGACCGGGCGTCCGGGGGTTTCGAGGAGCGATGTTTGCGCTCCACGGGACCATTCGGCAGCAAACATCGCTCCTCGAAACGCGACCCGGTCAGCCCTGCACGCGGCCCGGCCAGGGGCCGGATCCTCGCGGATCGGGCCGCCGAGTCGATCTATGTGAGCGGGCTACTGCAGACGGCCGCGCTGGACGTCGTCGCGCGGCCGGGCTGGCGCACGCACCTGCGCGGCGCGCGGGAGCAGCTGCGCGCCCGCCGCGACCTGCTGCTCGCCGTGCTCGAGGAGCATGCGCCGCAGGCGACCGTCGCGGTGCGTCCGCTCCGCGGTGCTCGCGGCCGGCTCCTGACCGCTCAGGTCGCCCGGGTGACGAAGCCGCCGGAGCCGACCAGCGCGTCAGCGGTCGCGATGATCGTGGCGCGCAGAGCCGCAGCGGCCCTGGTCGGCGTCATGTCGGCGCGGTGCGCGAGGCTCACGGTGCGGGTGAGCTTCGGCGTCGCCAGCGGGGTCGCGCGCAGCTGGGGCCGGCCGAGCGCGACCATCGCCGGGACGATCGCGACGCCGACGCCGCGCTCGACGAATCGGAGCACGGTGTCCATCTCGGGGCCCTCCACGACGACCTCCTCGGTGAGCCCGGCCGCGATGAACGCGGCGTCGGTCGCGGCGCGCAGCTCGTAGCTGCGCGGAAAGGCGATGAGCGGCAGATCGGCCACCGCGGCGAGCGCGATCGCCTGCCCGGAGCAGATGTCCGGGCGCGCGGCCGAGGAGATCACGACCAGGTCCTCTGCGAGCAGGGGCGTGCGGGTGAGGCTCACCGGCGATGCCGCGGCGGCGTCCGAGGAGGCGAGCAGGGCCAGGTCGAGCACGCCCTCGGCGAGCGCCGCCACGAGGCCGCGGGATCCTCGTTCGGTGATCTCCAGCTCGATGCCGGGATGCGCGGCCCGGAAGGAGCTCACCACGTCCGGCACGATGCTGCCGCACAGCGAGGGCGGCGCGCCGAGGCGCACCCTGCCGCGACGCAGCCCTGCGATCTCCGCCATCTCCCGCCGCACCGAGGCTGCGTCCGCGAGCATCCGCCGGGCGTAGGGCAGCAGCACTTCTCCTGCGGCGGTGAGCGAGATGTTGCCGCGGGCGCGATGGAACAGCTCGGAGCCGAGCTCGCGCTCCAGGGTGGAGATCTGCCTGCTCAACGACGGCTGGGCGAGATGGAGATCCTCCGCGGCGCGGGTGAAGTTGCCGACCCGCGCGATCTCGACGAATCCGCGCAGCTGCTCGAGGTTCATGACCATAGAGTACGCCTATCCAGATCAGCACGATTATGCATTGGAGTTATCGACAGCAGGTTCCTAGCGTGGAAGGCATGAACGAGAAGACAACCCGCGAGCGCCTGGTCGCCACGACCGTGCTCGTGATCGGGACGGGCGGATCCGGCCTGCGCGCGGCGATCGAGGTCGCCGAACAGGGCGTCGACGTGGTGGCGGTCGGCAAGCGACCTCGCCACGACGCGCACACGTCGCTCGCCGCGGGCGGCATCAACGCGGCGCTCGGCACGATGGATCCCCAGGACAGCTGGCAGCAGCATGCCGCCGACACGATCAAGGAGAGCTACTTCCTCGCCGATCCGCGCACCGTCGAGATCGTCACGCGGGGCGCCGAGGAGGGCATCCGGGATCTGGAGCGCTACGGCATGGGCTTCGCGCGCGAGGAGGACGGCCGGATCTCGCAGCGCTTCTTCGGCGCGCACACCTTCCGGCGGACCGCCTTCGCCGGCGACTACACGGGCCTCGAGATCCAGCGCGCCCTCGTCGACCGCGCGGAGCGGCTCGAGATCCCGATCCTCGACACCGTCTACATCACCCGTCTGCTGGTCGAGGATGCCCCGGGCCCCGACGGCGGCACCGTCCCGCGGATCTTCGGCGCGTACGGGTTCGACCTCATCGACGGCACCCGCTACCTCATCCACGCCGACGCCGTGATCCTCGCCGCCGGCGGGCACACCCGGATCTGGCGGCGCACGTCGTCCCGTCGGGATGAGAACACGGGCGACTCCTTTCGCCTCGCGGTGGAGGCGGGCGGGCGGATCCGCGATCCCGAGCTCGTGCAGTTCCACCCCTCCGGCATCATCGAGCCGGAGAGCGAGGCCGGGACGCTCGTCTCGGAGGCCGCCCGCGGCGAGGGCGGGATCCTGCGCAACGCGCTCGGCGAGCGGTTCATGCAGCGCTACGATCCGGAACGGATGGAGCTGTCCACCCGCGATCGCGTGGCACTGGCGGCCTACACCGAGATCGCCGAGGGGCGGGGCACCCCGAACGGCGGCATCTGGCTGGATGTGTCGCACCTGCCCCGCGAGACGATCATGACCAGGCTGCCCCGCGTGTACCAGACCATGCTCGAGCTGCAGATGCTCGACATCACCCGGGACCCGATCGAGATCGCGCCGACCGCGCACTACTCGATGGGCGGCGTCTGGGTGCGCCCGGAGGACCACCGCACCGACGTGGACGGGCTGTACGCGATCGGCGAGGCGTCGAGCGGCCTGCACGGCGCGAACCGTCTCGGCGGCAACTCGCTCATCGAGCTGCTCGTGTTCGGTCGGCTGACCGGCCGGGCGGCGGTCGCCCACGCGAAGGGCCTGGGCGCGCAGCTGCGTTCCGCGTCCGCCGTCGACCGGGCCCGCACCGAGATCGACGATCTGCTCGCCGCCGACGGACCGGAGAACGTGCGCGCCCTGCAGCGCGCGATCCGCGACACGATGACCGCTCACGCCGGAGTCGTGCGCGACGAGGAGGGGCTCATCGCCGGGCTCGCCGAGCTCGACGCGATCGAGGAGCGGATGACGCGGATCGGGATCCACCCGGACATCGCCGGCTTCCATGACCTCGCGCACGCGTTCGACCTGCGCTCCTCGGCCCTGGCCGCCCGCGCGACGATGGAGGCGGCGCTGGAGCGCCGGGAGACTCGCGGGTGCCACAACCGCAGCGACTATCCCGCGATGGATCCGGCGCTGCAGGTGAACCTGGTCTGGTCCCCCTCCACCGGCGTCGTGCGCGAGGAGATCCCGCCGGTCCCCGCCGAGATCGACGCTCTGATCCGGGAGGTCGACACCGCGGGCAAACTTGTCGAGTAGGACCCGCCACCGACTCCGCAGTCCGACCGCGAGACTGCACCTGCGTTACGAGACTGCAGCACGATCGTGCTGTCTCGCGACGCCGTTGCAGTCTCGCGGTGAACTGTCCGCCGCGGGTGGATGGCAGGGATCCTCACCGCAGACAGCACGACCCGTTGTCCCCGCTCCGCGCCTGCGGTGGTAGCATGCCGGAACGGATCGTATACAAAGTCGTCGATCCTCCGACCTTCCCCGAGGTGATCAGCCGTGGCAGGAGTACCCGTCTCCCCCGCAGAGTCCGTCTCGACGCTCGTCGCGCGCAGCATCAGCGACTTCCGCGCCGCCGTGTCCGACTCGTTCGTCCCGCTGCAGGTGAGCGACGGAGGTCCGAGTCCGTTCCGCGGCCTGATCCGCGGCGCGGCGGTCGACGAGGTGCACGTGAACGACGTGCGCGCGACCCGGCACGTGGTGGAGCGCACGCCCGAGCTCATCGCGCGCGGCGACCGCTCCTATTTCAAGGTGAGCCTGATGCTCGCCGGCACGGGACTGCTCATCCAGGACGACCGCGAGGCCGTGCTGACGCCGGGCGATCTGGCCGTGTACGACACCGATCGGCCGTACTCGCTCGTGTTCGACGAGGACTTCCGCACGATGGTGGTGATGTTCCCGAAGCACCTGCTGAGCCTGCCGCCGGAGATGGTCGGCCAGCTCACCGCCGTGCGGATCTCGGGACAGGAGGGCCTCGGCGGCATGGTCGTGCCGTACCTGCGCCAGCTCGCGGCCAACCTGGACCAGCTCGCCGGATCGACCGGCGCCCGCCTCGCGCACAGCGCGCTCGACCTCGTCTCGACGGTGTTCACGCGCGAGCTCGGCCTCGACGAGGCCGCCGCCGACCCGCACCGCGCCCTCATCCAGCGCATCCGCGGCCACATCGACCGCAACCTCGCCTCGACAGAGCTCGGCCCCGCCTCGATCGCCGCGGCGCACTTCATCTCGACCCGGCACCTGCACGGGCTGTTCCAGGAGCAGGGCACGACCGTGTCGACGTGGATCCGGACCCGCCGCCTGGAGCAGTGCCGCCGCGACCTGCTCGACCCGATGCTCGCCGACCGTCCCGTCGCCGCGATCGCCGCGCGCTGGGGTTTCGTCGACGCCGCGCACTTCAGCCGGGCGTTCAAGACCGCCTACGGCGTCTCCCCGAGCGAGTACCGCTCCGCGCGCTGACACCCGCCGGTCTTGCCCCTGGGGGCACGCCGGTTGACTCTCGGCGCGGGATCCTGCCGGGGTTGTTGAGCGCCGGATCGACCACGGCACAGCATGGGCTCAAGGCCCCGCGCTCCCGCGGGGCTCGGATCGAAGGAGCTCCGCTGTGTCCGACGACGCCACCGCAACCGCCGCCGATCTGCTCCCCGCGCCCGCCGACGGGCTCGACGAGTGGCGGACCTACGACGAGTTCGCCGCGGGCATCGACGCCTACCGGCTGCCGAACGCCGACCTCACCGGCACCGCGCTGAAGCTCACCCTGGACGGCGGCGAGACGCTGAGCCTGACGTTCGGCCCCACGTCGGTGGAGTGGGCCGGCCTGGGCGCCTCCGGCACGGACCCCTATGACGCGGTCGCCGTCCGCGACGACGTGATCTTCGTGAACCTCCCGCTCGCCTCCCGCGAGCGCGAGGCGCTCACCGTCGTCTACTCCACCCGCAGCCACCGCGCGACCGTGGTCCGCTCCCGCATCGCCGCCGAGGCCGTGGAGGGCACCCCGCAGGTCGGCCAGGAGTTCTGGGCCGCCGTCACCGACGGCGGAGAGCCGAGCGGAGAGGTCCCCGGCCCGAGCCGCGACCTGATCGGCAAGCGCAACGTGTACCGGTACAGCCCGCAGCACCTGTACGAGCACGTCTACGTCTCCAGCCTGCGGTACGCCTGGCAGTGCCTCGAGGGCGTGCAGCGCGGGCACGGCGACATGGATCTCTCCACTGTCTGGAAGTTCTCCGACGGGCTGTACCTGTTCTGCTTCCGGGAGTTCCGGATCGCGGTCGCGAGCGTCTGGCTGCACGACCTCGGCTACCAGCTCAGGACGACCGGCATCTTCCTGGGCCTGAACGGCGCCGGCGCCTCGGAGCACTCCCGCGCCGGCGGCCACATCTACCCGCTCGGCACCGTCGCCTACCCGGACGCGCAGCCCGTCTGACCCCCGGGAGCACCCCATGACCGACGCCGACGTCATCCGGACGCACCAAGCGGCCAGCGACTGATCCCCACTGCACCACCCGGCTCGCATCACCCGCGGGGTCCGCCCCGCATCGAGAGACAGGAATCACATGAACAAGCGCATCACCGCCGCAGCAGCGCTGCTCGCCGCGGGCGTGCTGGCCCTGGCCGGCTGCTCGGGATCCGGAGGAGGCGGAGGATCCACGGATCCGATCGTCGTCGGATCCGTGAACACCATCAGCGGTCCGGCGACCTTCCCCGAGGCGTCGCAGGCCGCGAAGGCCGTGTTCGACCAGTTCAACGCCTCCGGCGGCCTGAACGGCCGCAAGATCGACTACAAGGCGCTGGACGACAAGGGCGACCCGGCCACCGCGACCGCGAACGCCCGCGAGATCGTCGGATCGGACAACGCCGTCGCGATGGTCGGCTCCGCGAGCCTGATCGAGTGCGACCTGAACAAGAAGTACTACGAGCAGGAGGGGATCCTCTCGATCCCCGGCATCGGCGTCGACACCGGATGCTTCAACAGCAAGAGCATCTCGCCCGCCAACGTCGGCCCGTACAACGACATGACCCTGACGCTGATGTACGGCTCGCAGGTGCTGCACCTGCAGGACATCTGCGTGCTGCTCGAGATCGCCGGATCCACCCGCCCGAGCTATCAGGCCGCGATCGACAAGTGGACCAAGCTCACCGGGCAGAAGCCGAAGTACGTGGACGACACCGTGCCCTACGGCGCCAGCGACTACACGCCGTACATCGTGAAGGCGCGCGCCGCCGGCTGCAAGGCGCTCGCGGTGAACCCGATCGAGCCGGACGCGATCGGCCAGATCAAGGCCGCCAACGCGCAGGGCTGGAACGACGTGACCTGGCTGCTCCTGACCAGTGTGTACAGCGAGAACTTCGCTCAGGCCGTGGACAACGCGGGCGCCGGCGTCTACGTGCCCGCCGAGTTCTACCCGTTCACCGACGACAACGCCATCAACAAGGGCTGGCGCGACCTGATGACGAAGGACAAGATCCCGCTCACCTCGTTCAGCCAGGGCGGCTACCTCGCCGCCACGCACTTCATCACGGCGCTGAAGAGCATCAAGGGCGACATCACCCGCGACAGCGTCACGCAGGCGCTGAAGAGCATGAAGCCGATCGACGACAAGATGATCGGCACCCCCTACACCTTCGGCGTCGACAACAACGCCGGCTGGCCGATCGTGCTCAAGAGCGGCACCCACAAGTGGGAGAAGGTCGCGGACGACTGGTTCCGCATCGGCAAGTGATCCCCGGATCCGGTCTGCTCCATCCCTGAGCCTGTCGAAGGGCCCGAGCAGACCGGATCCGCCCCCTTCCCGGGCGCTTCGACAAGCTCAGCGACCGGAACCACAGAAAGGACGACGCCATGCTTCAGGGCGCCATCGCCGGCCTCGCTGCCGGCGGCCTCTACGCGGTGCTGGGCGTGTGCCTCACCCTGATGTCGCGGCTGGTGCGGGTGGTGAACTTCGCCCAGGCCGCCACCGGCATGTTCGGCGCGTTCACGGCCGTCTGGCTCGTGCGTCAGGCGGGCCTGCCGATCTGGCTCGGCTCGACGATCGGCGTGCTGATCGCGGGCGTCCTCGCGGTCGCGATCGGCTGGATCGCGGCGACCTGGCTCTCCGAGGCGTCGACCACGACCCGCTCGGCGATGACGGTCGGGCCGCTGCTGCTGCTGATCTCGCTGTCGTTCATCCTGTTCGGCAACAAGCCGCAGCCGTTCGCGCCGATCATCGCCGGCCCCGCGTTCTCGCTCGGCGGCGTCGTGGTCAGCCAGGTGACCGTCGCGACCGTGCTGATGGCGATCGTGACCGCGCTGGTGGTCAAGCTCGTGCTGAGCCGCACCAGGGTCGGCATCCAGCTGCGCGCGCTGTCGGAGCGTCCCACCACCGCCGAGCTGCTCGGGATCCGGTCCCGGCCGCTCTCGATCGCGGTGTGGTTCGTGACCGGGGTGATCAGCGCGATCGCGATCATCATCGTGGCGCCGTCGCAGTCCAACGACGCGACGGGCCTGGCGATGCTGATCGTCCCCGCCGCCGCGGCCGCCCTGCTCGGCGGCTTCAAGCGGCTCGATCTCTCGGTGGCCGGCGGCCTCGTGCTGGGCGTCCTCGGCGGCCTGGTCGCACAGATCGACGAGGTCGCGCTGATCCGCAACTTCCTGCCGTTCCTGTTCATCGTCATCCTGCTGCTCTGGACGCAGCGCAAGGAGGTGTGGGATGCCGCACGCTGACCGCCCGCTCGGGTCGAGCCGGCCCTTCACCGAGAGCCCGCTGTTCCGCAACGCCTGGCCCTTCGCGGTCGCGGCGGTCGCGATCGTCGTCGGCCTCGTGCTCTCGAACACGCTGTCGGGCTACTTCGTCTTCCTCGCGATCAGCGCCGTGACGGCCGCGATCGCGATCCTGGGACTCGGGATCGTGACCGGATCCGCCGGCATGATCGCGCTGTGCCAGCTCACGTTCGCCGCGATCGGGGCGTGGGTCGTGTCGCTCTTCAACGTGTGGCACGTCGGCGGCGGCTTCCTGGTCTGGCTCGTCGCCGGCGGGATCGCTGCGGGGCTGGTCGGGATCCTCGTGGGCCTGCCCGCGCTGCGCCTGCGCGGCGTCAACCTCGCGGTCGTCACGCTCGGGTTCGCCGCCGCAGCCGACGTCACGCTCGTGCAGATCCAGTTCCCCGGATCCGCCACCGGCATCTCGGTGGACCGGCCCGCCGGCTTCACGAGCGACAAGGGCTTCTTCCTGCTCTCGATCATCGTGCTCGTGGTCTGCGGCCTCGGCGTGTTCTTCCTGCAGCGCGGCCGCTGGGGCGCGAGCTGGAAGGCCGTCGCGTTCTCCGAGCGCGGCACGGCGGCGGCTGGGCAGAGCGTGCAGAGCGCCAAGCTCACCGCGTTCGCCGTCTCCGCGGCGCTCGGCGGGATCTCCGGCGGGCTGCTCGCCGGTCAGGTGCAGCTGCCCTTCGCCTCGAGCTTCACCCCGCTGCAGTCGCTCGCACTGTACGTGCTCGCGATCATGTCCGGCGCGCACCTCATCGACATGGCCGTGTTCGGCGGCATCCTCTGGGTGCTCGTGCCCGAGCTGCTGAAGCGCTGGGGCATCCCGCAGGACTGGGGCTTCGTCGTCTTCGGCGTGCTGGGCGTGCAGGCGCTCACCGGTGGATCCAACCTCGGCCAGGCGATCCGCTCGCTCCTCTGGAAGCGGCAGGACCGCAGGACCGCGAACGCGGAGCTCACCGCGCTGCCGCCGGACGCCGACGAGGACGCGGAGGAGATCCGCACGACCACGACCGCGGCGCTGGATCCCGCCGTGCTGACCGGCGAACCCGTGCTGACCGTCGAGCATCTGACCGTGCAGTTCGGCGCCCTCAAGGCGCTGGACGACGTGTCGTTCTCCGTCCCGGCGGCGTCGATCATGGGCCTCATCGGCCCGAACGGCGCCGGCAAGTCGACCTTCGTCGACGCGATCAGCGGCTTCCTGCCCAAGCACGGCGGCCGGGTGCTGCTGGGCGGGCAGGATCTCGCGGGCCTCTCCCCCACGCGACGTGCACGCCGGGGACTGCGCCGCACGTTCCAGCAGGACCGCGTGCCGCCGCTGCTCACGGTCGGCGCCTACGTGCGGTTCGTGGCGCGGCGGCGGCTGTCGCTCGCGGACATCGAGGAGACGCTCGCGTTCTTCGGCTGCCCGCCCGCCCGGGCGCGGCTGTCGAGCGTCGACGTCGGCACGCGCCGGCTGGTCGAGGTGGCCGCGGCCGTGCTGTCGCAGCCGCGGCTGGTCATCCTGGACGAGCCCGCCGCCGGCCTCTCGCACGAGGAGCACCTGGCGCTCGCGGCCCGGCTGCGGGAGCTGCCGGACCGCTACGGCACCGCGCTCATCATCATCGAGCACGACCTGGACCTGGTCCGATCGGTGTGCCCGATGCTGACCGTGCTGAACTTCGGCTCGGTGCTGGCGAGCGGCCCGCAGGGCGAGGTGCTCGCGAACCCCGACGTCGTCAAGGCCTACATGGGAGAGACGGAGCTGCTGTCATGAGCGAACTGGTGCTGGACGGCATCACCGTCAGCCGCGGCGCGGGCCCGGTGATCTCCGACGTCTCGCTGACCGTGCACGGCGGCGAGGTGCTCGCCCTCGTCGGCCCGAACGGCGCCGGCAAGACCAGCCTGATCGAGTCGATCTCCGGCGTGGTCGGGCATTCGGCCGGATCCCTGACGCTGGACGGGGAGCGGATCGACCGGCTCTCCCGGGTGGCGAGGGCGCGCAAGGGCATCGTGCACATCGAGCAGGGGCGGGCGGTGTTCCCGTCGCTCACGGTGCGGGAGAACCTGTCGCTGACCGCGCGCACCCCGGCGGAGGTCGACGCCGCGCTGGCGCCGTTCCCGGAGCTGGAGAAGCGGATCGACTCCCCCACGGCGCTGCTGAGCGGCGGCGAGCAGCAGATGGTGGTGCTCGCGCGCGCCTTCGCCGCGAAGCCGCGGATCCTGCTCATCGACGAGATGTCGCTCGGGCTCGCGCCGGTCGTGTTCATGCGGCTCGTGCCGATCGTGCAGTCGATCGCGGAGTCCGGCGTCGGCGTGCTGCTCGTCGAGCAGTTCACGCAGCTCGCGCTGGGCATCGCCCGGGAGGCCGTGGTCGTCGCCGGCGGGCGCGTGTCGTTCCAGGGCACGGCCGAGGATCTGCAGGCCGATCCGCAGCTGCTGCACCGGGCTTATCTGGGCGGGTGAGCGGATCCGGGATGTGCAGCCGCCCTGCGGCACCGGTCAGAGCGTGAACGGATCCGGGATCACATCCGGGGCGCACCCAACCCCAGCTGGGCGAGGGCGAGACCGGCACCGCGCACGGCGATCGTCCAGTCGGGTCGCACGAACCGTGCCCGTACCAGCCGTAGCCGCTGTTCGTCGACGGCTTCCCCGGGTCGCGGCGCCACCCGGGTGACGCCGTTGGGCTCGTAGCCGAGCTTCCGTGAGACGGCGAGGGATGCTTCGTTCCAGCTCGCCGCACCGGACTCGGCCCATTCTGCTCCGAGCACGTCGAACGCGAACAGGAGGAGCGCGGCGCGCATCTCTGTCCCGATCCCCCGCCCGTGCGCGCTCCGGGTGAGCCAGGAGCCGGTGGCGACGTTCATCGACCGCTGAAATCGGGGCTACCAAGCAGATTCCGAGTCGTGACCGTTCTGTTACTTTCTTTGCCCTGATCTGGCTCTTTTGGGCCCGGGAATGTCGGTGGCCCCGGATTGAATAGGGGTATGACGAGCTCGACCGGCAAGGTTTCGGATCCCGGGGTGGACCCGGTGGATCCGGCCGTCGTGCTGGCCGCGCTCGTGGACGGGTTGGCGACCACCGAGGCGACGATCATCCAGTTGCAGGCGTTGAAGGAAGCGCACCTCGCGGTCGCGCAGCGGCTCGCCGAGGACCTCGCCGCGACGGAAAGTGCCTCGGGGATACGGGGTGAGTCGGTGGATCTCGCCGCACGCAGCGTCGCGGCGGAACTCGCCGGGGTGCTGCACATGTCGGACCGGGTCGTGCAGGCTCGGATGGCCCGCGCCGCGGAGCTCGTGGTCCGGTACCCGGCGACGATGCGGGCGTTCACGGACGCGCGGATCAATGCCGCGCACGTGCGGCAGATCCAGGACGCCGGCGCCCGCCTCGACAGCGACGAGGTGCGGGCCGAGTTCGAACAGTTCGCGGTCGCTGCCTCCGAGGGTGAGACTCCGTATCGGGCGAAGCGGGTCGTGGAGCGGGTTGCGGAACGCCTCGCCCCACGATCGCTGACCGAACGGCATCGGGACGCGCAGGAGGACCGTCGGGTGTGGCGGGAGGATCTCGGCGATGGGCAGAAGATGCTCGGGCTGATCCATGCGGCTGCCATCGTCGACGGGATCTACGACCGGCTCACCCAGCAGGCCCGAACAGTGCAGGTCGCGAACGCCCAGGCTGTGAAGGACGCCGCCGAATGCGCAGCGGACGCGCTCGGCGATCCGACGGACGACCGCGCCATCGACCAGCTCCGTGCGGACCTCTGCGCGGACACCCTGCTCACTGGTGCCCCGTCCGGGCACGATACGACGGACGGGCTGCTGGGTGCTATCCAGGCGCGGGTCGAGATCACCGTTCCCGTGCTCACGATCATGGCGGTCGACACCACGAACGCCCCTGATCACCGTTCATCCCTGAGCACGAAGCCGACCTTCGGGATCCGCACGGAGCAGCCCGGCGAACTCGCCGGCGGGCACCCCATCGACACGCACACCGCCCGGATCCTCGCCGGCAGTGCCACCGCCTGGGAACGAGTCCTCACCCACCCCGTCACCGGGGCGATCCTCGCCGTGGACCGCTACCGCCCCAATACGGACCTGCGCAGGCTGCTGCACGCCCGCGACTCCCGCTGCCGATTCGTAACCTGCGGACTCCCACCCCGCGCGCAAGACCTCGACCACACCATCGACGCCGCCCACGGCGGACCCACCGAAGAAGGAAACCTCGGCGGACTCTGCCGMCGACACCACGTCCTCAAACACCAGACCGCATGGACAGTGAAACAACTCGGCGCCGGGACCCTGGAATGGACCAGCCCCACCGGATCCACCTACATCGACAAACCACCCACACCCGTCACCTTCACCATCGACGACTCACAAGCCGATCCCCCACCGGACGACCGCGCGCCCTTCTGACGACGGCCGACGACGGCGACCGTTCCGATGGATCCCGAGGTCGACTGCTCGACTGCTCGATTTGCTCGACTGCTCGACGGCTCTCCCATGCCCGTCGCGCTGACCGTCGCTCTGAGCGCGCCGTGTCGACAGTCTCTGCGACGGGAGCTGCGCCAGACCGCCCGAAGACAATGGGAAGGACGAGGTGGAAGCCACAAGAGTGCGCGGCTGCTCAGGCGTAGGTGCGGCCGTTCCACTGCAGCCACCCGCGCTGATGCTGTCCGGACGGGTCGTGGTGCGTCCAGTGCACGGTGCCGCCCTTCTCGCTCCACTCGTAGTCGCCGAGGAACTCCACCGTGTCGCCGACCGACAGTCCGTCGAGCCGCGGCGCGATGTCGATGTTGTGCGCGATCAGGATCGTCACTCCCCCGGGCGTCGTCAGCAGGAACCGCTGATGCCGTGAGCCCTGGTCGTCGTCGGAGAGGATCCGGGAGACCACCCCGCGGCCCTGCACCTCGACACCGCTGCGCCGTCCGTCGAACAGCGCCCGGACGGGGTCGGCTGACGAGCCGGACGCCGAGCCGGACGCGGGCGCCGTCCCGACGGTCGCGGGAGGGTCGGTCACCGTGCCGAACCACTGCTGCGCAGATCCCAGCACCGCGATCGCGGCGAGCGCGCAGATCGCCACGATCACGCCCCAACGACCCTTCCGTGCCACGGCGTCAGCCTAGCCGTGCTGCTCACGGCCCCGCCGTCGACCTGCCACCGCGGCCCGGGCGGCGATACGATGGCGCATGACGTTGGAGCGCTGGCGGCGGATCACCGAGTGGCCGCTCATCGTCGCGTCCCTCCTGTTCCTCGTCGCCTACTCCGTGCAGGTGATCGCGGATCCGCGCGGCGATCTCGGCGCACTGCTCGAGGATCTGCTCTGGGTCTCCTGGGGCACCTTCCTGGTCGACTACGTGGTGAGCCTCGTGCTCGCCCCGAGACGGTGGCGGTGGTTCCTCACGCACCTGTTCAACCTCGCGACGGTCGTGCTGCCGATGCTGCGCCCGCTGCGGGTGCTGCGCGTCATCACCCTGCTCACGGTCCTGCAGCGCACCGCGGGGCGGGCGGTCCGCGGGCAGATCGTGATCTACGTGAGCGGCGCGACCCTGCTTCTGGTCTACGTGGCGTCGCTCGCCGTGCTCGACTCGGAGCGCGCCGGCGGGGGCAGCATCTCGACGTTCGGCGACGCGATCTGGTGGGCCTTCGCGACGATCACGACCGTCGGCTACGGCGACATCGCACCGGTCACGCTGGAGGGCCGGATCATCGCCGTCGGCCTGATGTTCAGCGGCATCGCCCTGCTCGGTGTCGTCTCGGCGACCTTCGCCTCCTGGATCGTCGAGAAGGTCTCCGCGGAGAACACCAGCCGGCAGGCCGCCACCGTGGCCCACGTCGACGCGCTGCGCACCGAGATCGCCGAACTGCGGGCCGTGCTCATGGCGATGAACCCGGATCTGCAGGTCGCCGAGCCGGCGCCCCTGGAGACGCCGCAGCAGGATCCCCCGCCGCTCGCCCCGCAGAAGCAGGATCCGCAGCGCCCGCTCCCCGACCGCTCCTGAACAGCGGGCCCGCTCGGCAGGCGCGAACGCCCTGCGAGCGGGCGGCCTCCGCCCCCGTTACATCCCGGCGTGCTCGAACGCGGTGGTAGGCAGGTCGACGATGTGCGCGCCGCCGTCGACGACCAGCACGGATCCGGTCATGTAAGAGGACTCGGACGACCCGAGGAACCGCACGACGCTCGCGATCTCCGCGGGTTGCGCGGGCCGGTGCAACGGCACGTCCGCCGTGACCGTGGCGTACGCCTCCTCACGAGAGCCGAGCCCGGCGTGCTCCGCGAACTCGTCCATCTCCTCGTCCGCCATCGGCGTCTGCACCCAGCCGGGGCAGACCGCGTTCACGCGCACGCCGTGCTTGCCGTAGTCGCGGGCGAGCGTGCGAGTGAGACCGATCAGCGCGTGCTTGCCGACCGTGTACCCCGCCACCGACGGCCCGGCGAAGAGCCCGGCGAGCGAGGAGATCACGACGATCTGCCCCTTCGCCTCGATGAGCGCGGGCAGCGCCTCGCGGGCCGTCACGAACGCCGTCGTGAGGTTCGCGCGGATCGCGCCCTCCCATCCGGCGTCGTCGGTCTCGCCGACCGGTGCGAAGCCGTGCCCGCCCGCGTTCGCGACGAGCACGTCGATGCGGCCGAACGTCGCCAGCACCTCGGCGACCGCGCGCTTCGCATCGGGGGTCGAGGCGGCATCCGCGATGACCGGATGAGCGCCCACCGCGCGCTCGACCTCGCGGAGCGGCCCCTCCCGGCGCCCGACGACGACGACATGCGCACCCTCGGCGGCGTAGCGGGCGGCGATCGCCGCGCCGATGCCGGTGCCGCCGCCGGTGATCACGACGACACGTCCGGTGGATCCTGCGCTGATGGTCATGGGGTCTCCTGTCGGGGAAAGAGAGGTCGGAGGTCGGAAAGGAGGGGACTCAGGCGGGGAAGCCGGAGCGGGCGCTGTAGCCGAAATCGCTGAGGATCCCGGATCCGTTCACCGCGCGGGCGCGCGGTGAGGCGAGGTAGACGACGTGCGCGGCGATCTCCTCGCCGCTCTGCACGGGGAAGGCCGGCGCGGCGAACGCGTCGTCACCGAGGTCGCCGCGGCTCATCGCGGTGTCCACGATCGACGGCGACACCGTCGTCACGCGCACGTCGTCCCCGGCGAGGTCGACGCTGAGCGCCCTGCCGAACTGCACGAGCGCGGCCTTCGAGGCGCAGTACGGCGCCATGCCGGGCGAGGCGACATACGCCGAGTCGCTCGCGATCAGCACGACGGAGGCTGCCGGCGCCGCCCGCAGGGCCGGCAGCGCAGAGCGCAGCACGAGGAAGGCACCCGTGACGTTCACCGCGAAGACGGCCTGCCACTGGGCGAGCGAGATCTCGTCGATCCCGGATCCGACCGGACCGGAGATGCCGGCGCTGCACACCACGGTGTGCAGCGCGCCCAGCCCGTCGGCGGCGGCGGAGACGGCGTGCGCCACGGCGGACTCGTCGGTCACATCGGCGATCACCGTGAGGGAGCCGGGGCAGAGCGCGGCCGTGCCGGCCAGGCCCTCCGCGTCGCAGTCGAGCAGGGCGACGCGGACGCCTTCGGCGGAGAGCGCCTGCGCGACGGCACGCCCGATCCCGCCGGCGGCGCCCGTGACGAGGGCGGTCCTGCCCTGCAGCTGCAGCTCCATCGCCGCTCCTTCCCACCGGAGACGACGAATCGAGCGCCTCCGCTCCGCCATCCTGCTCTCGCGCATGCCCCGAGACGAGGGGCGCGCACACGCCTGTGCACGCTGACACCATCGTCCTTCGCTGGTGAGCAAGCCGTCCGCCGCGCTGACGGGCAGACTCGGCTGTGTTCGATATCGCAGGCCCTCCGCACAGCACGCCGTCTCGCTGTGCAGCCCGAACCGGGTGGAGGGATGCGCTGTCACCGAGCGAAGGAGCCGCCGTGACTGCCGTACCCGACCAACAGACCCACACCGAACTGCGATCAGGGGCCCTCGGGGTCGCCGGGATCGTGTTCCTGGTGCTCGCCGCCGTCGCCCCGCTGACCGGGATCGTCGTGGTCGCGTCGCTCGCGATCGCGCTCGGCAACGGCGGCGGCGCCCCGATGTCGTTCTTCCTCGTCGCCGTGATCCTGCTGCTGTTCGCCGTGGGCTACGCGCAGATGTCGAAGCAGCTCGTGAACGCCGGCGGCTTCTACGCCTTCGTCGTGCGCGGTCTCGGCCGCACCGGCGGCCTGGTCGCCGGGCTCATCGCGACGCTCGGCTACAACTTCTTCGTCGTCGGCACGATCGGCACCAGCGGCTTCTTCATGCAGACGATCATCAAAGACCTCACCGGCTTCGACCTGAGCTGGATCGTCTGGGGCCTGCTCTCGATCGCGGTCTGCTTCGTGCTCGCCCGCATCGGCGTCGACTTCTCCTCCAAGGTGCTCGGCGTCTGCCTGGTGCTGGAGACCAGCATGCTGGTCGTCTTCGACATCTCGGTGCTCGTGCAGAAGGGCTACGACTTCGCGGCGTTCAGCCCGGAATGGGTGTTCTCCGGATCCCTGCCGATCGGCATGCTGCTCGCCGCGACCGGCTTCCTCGGCTTCGAGGCCACGGCGCTGTTCGGCGAGGAGGCGAAGGATCCGCTGCGCACCGTCCCCCGCGCGACCTACACCGCGATCGTCGCGATCGCGGTCATCCTCGGCGTCACCACCTGGGCCGTGGTCAGCGCGATCGGCGTGCCGAAGGCGCAGAAGGCCGGCCTCGACCACCTCGCGAACGGCGACCTGATCTTCTCGCTCGCCCAGCGCTACCTGGGCGGACCGCTCACCACGGTCATGATGATCCTGCTGCTGGTCAGCCTGTTCGCGGCCATGCTCGCCTTCCACAACTCCGCCAGCCGCTACCTCTACGCGCTCGGCCGAGCGCGGGTGCTGCCGCGCGTGCTCGCCCGCACCAGGGCGAGCGGATCCCCCGCGGTCGCCGGCATCGTGCAGGCCGGGTTCGCCGCGATCGTCGCGCTGATCTTCTTCATCGCGGGAGCGGATCCGATCCTCACGGTCGTGCCCGCGATGCTCGGCTTCGGCACCCTCAGCGTGCTGATCCTGCAGGGACTCGCCGCACTGTCGATCGTGGTCGCGTTCCGGCGCCAGCAGGACGGCCGCTGGTGGAGCACGTTCATCGCGCCGGGCCTCGGCTTCCTCGGCATCACGGCGATCTCGATCCTCGCGATCGTGAACTTCGACATCGTCGCGGGATCCGATGCGCTCGCGATCCGGCTGATGCCGCTGCTGCTCCTGCTCGCCCTGATCGGGGGCATCGGCTACGCGGCCTACCTGAAGCGGGCGAAGCCGGCCGTGTACGACGGCCTCGCCACCGACCTGGAGCGATTCCCCGCCTGACCTCCGCCCGGTCCCTGAGCCGGGCACCCCGCGCCCGGTCCCTGAGCCCGATACCCCGGTCCCTGAGCCTGTCGAAGGGACCCCACCTCACCGCCACCGGTCCCTGAGCCTGTCGAAGGGACCCCACCCCACCGCCACCGGTCCCTGAGCCTGTCGAAGGGACCCGACCCCCGCCGCCCGACCCAAGGAGATCCCATGTCCATGAACCCCGCCGACACCTCGACCTGGCTGCCGCTCGACGGCCTCGCCCCCGGCTTCGACGCCAACAAGGAACCGCACACGACGGCGCTGGCCGGTCGCCGGATCGATGTCACCGCACCGAACGGCACCCGCATCTCGCACGTGTTCGCCGAGAACGACGTCACCTGGACCTACGCCCCCGGCGAGGGCGATGACACGGCCGCGGCGTCGGACACGGACGCCTATGAGGCCATCGAGGTCGACGAGGAGCTGTTCTACGTGCAGTTCCACCACAACTACAAGCCGAACGAGGCCGTCTCCCTCATCCTCGACCTGCGCGCGGGCCGCGTGCTGTCGATCATCAGCGAGATCCTGCCCACCGCCGAGAAGGGCCGCACCCGGGTGCAGCACCGCTTCGGCACCGCGACGATCGACGGCATCGAGGCGACCGGATCCGACTTCGCCCCGACCACCGCGCTGATCGGCCGCCGCGTCGAGTGGGTGTACAGCGAGATCCACGCGTACGAGCACGTCTACCTCTCCGAGCGCTGGTACACCTGGCAGTGCCTCGCCGGGCCCGAGCGCGGCCTCGCCGACACGGACGAGAACAGCGTGTGGGAGATCCGTCCGGGCATCTACATGTTCGCCTGGCGTGAGAAGGTCATCCCGTGCGCCTCGATCACGGTCGCCGACCACCGCGACATCACCAGGATCCGCTCGCACGGCGTGCTGTTCGGCCTCGACGAGACCGGCGAGATCCCGACGCACTTCACGTTCGGCGCCTGGGGCCGGCTCATCTCCATGACCGGCCACGCCCCCGAGCTCGAGCCCGCGAACTTCGGAGCCTGACATGACCGCCCCCGCCGACCTCATCGTCGTCGCATCGACGATCCGCACCCTCGACCCCGCACGACCGCACGCCGAGGCCTTCGCCGTGCGCGACGGCCAGATCGCCGCCGTCGGGCTTCGGTCCGAGGTCGAGGCCCTCCGCGGCCCCGGCACGCGGGTGCTCGAGCTCGGCGGGGCGGTCGTCTACCCCGGGTTCGTGGACGTGCACAACCACCACGCCCTGGCCGGGCGCACCGACCTGTTCGAGCTGTCGCTGCCGACCTCGCTCACCCTGGACGAGGTGCTCGACCGGGTGCGGGAGAAGGCGGCGACGCTGCCCGAGGACGCCTGGATCATCGGCGGCGCGATCGCGAGCACCATGCTGCCGACGCTCGCCAACACGGCCGCGCGGCTGCGGCTGGATGAGGCCGCAGGTGGGCGGGCGGTCATGCTCATGGAGGACTCCCGACACAATCGCTGGGCGAGCTCGCGCGCGCTCGAGCTCGCCGGGATCGGCCCCGACTCGATCCCCGACGGCGGCGTCACGATCCTCGACGAGGCCGACGGCACCCCCACGGGCGTGCTGCTCGAGGCGGCCGGGATCCCGGTGCAGGAGGCGTACGACCGCTCCGGCGGGCTGACCGCCGCGCAGCACCGCGCCGCCTCTGCCCGCGGCGTGCAGCTCGCGAACTCGTTCGGCATCACCGCGTTCCAGGACGCCGGTGTCTCGACCGACATCCTCGGCGCCCTGGCCGCGCTCGACCGCGACGGCGACCTCGACGCCTGGGTGGTGTCGTCCCTGCTCGTGAACGATGAGATCTTCGGCTTCGACCCGGTCGGATCCCCGCTCATCGAGCGCGGCGAGGACTTCCGCACCGCGCACCACCGGCCGGACTTCGTGAAGATCTTCCTCGACGGCGTCCCTCCCGCGCGCACCGGGGCGTTCCTGGAGCCGTATGTGGCCGACGCCGCGCACGGCGCGCACTTCCATGGCGAGACGACCATGACCTTCGATGAGCTGTACGGCTGGATGCGTCAGGTCGCGGAGCGCGGCCTCGGCGCCAAGGTCCACTGCACCGGCGACGGATCCGCCCGGCTCGTCCTCGACGTCGCCGAGCGGCTGCGCGCCGAGGGCGTCACCACGCCGATCCAGATCGCGCACGGCCAGTTCCTCGCCGACAGCGACGTGCCCCGGCTGGCCGCACTGGACGTCGTGGCCGACATCTCGCCGTTCCTCTGGTTCCCCGGCGTGATCCCGACCATGCTCACCGAGGTGCTCGGCGAGCGCGCGGAGCACTCCCAGCCGAACCGCACGCTCATCGACGCGGGTGCGCTCGTCGCCGGCGGTTCGGACTGGCCGGTGAGCGAGTCGCCGAACCCGCTCGAAGGACTCCAGGGGCTCGTGACCCGGGCGGATCCGCTGCGCCGTGCCCCCGGCACGCTGTGGCCGGACCAGGCGATCACGGCGGAGGAGGCGCTGCAGGTGTTCTCGATCAACGCCGCCGTCGCGATGGGCCTCGGCTCCGAGACCGGCTCGCTCGAGGTCGGCAAGTCGGCCGACTTCGTGGTGCTCGACCGCGACGCGATCGCGGGCCCGGCCGACGCCATCATCGACGCGAGGGTGCTGTCGACGTGGTTCGCGGGACGCGAGGTCTACACGGCGGAATGAGGCGGGCGCAAACGCGTCAGCCCGCAGAGCCGCGCATCCCGCGGAGAGATGAAAGACGCCGCTGCGGATCCGATCCCAGCGGCGTTTTCCATCCCTGCGCGGACGACCGCGGTCGGGTCGACCCGTCGTGTCAGCGCAGAGGCGCGTCCCGGCCGCGCAATCTCCAGAGGAGCCAGAGGGCGCCGACAGGGATGAGGACGAGCGCGATGATGAACCCGGAGCGGGCGAGGTCGTACGACGCCGGGAGCAGCGGGTTGCTCGCGCCGCCGTCGTCGGGCGTCGTGACCCAGATGAGCTTCGCCACCGCACTCGCGGCGTAGACGAGGGCCCAGACCCCGAACGGCAGCAGGATCGCCACCGCCTTCTCCCACCGGCGCCAGAACCGGCTCGAGGTCACGAGTCCGATCCCGATGATCCATCCGCCGACCGGGAACAGGAGGGAGCCGAAGCCGAGCGCCAGCGCGCCGACGATCGCGAACCACTTCGCATCGACCGCCGGCGGTTTGGCAACGGGCGCCTGAGCCACGACCACGACAGGAGCGGGAGGCGTGGAACCGCTCTCCTCCCCGGCAGCCGCGGCGATCTGCGCCGGATCGCCGAGCTGCGCGATCCGTGCCCGCACCGCCGCAGCGTCGAGCCCGTCGAGCTCTTCTGCGATGCCGCTGCGCAGCTCGTTCGCGACGCGCCAGGGCAGGTCGGCGATGGCCGCGTCGAGCCTGCTCAGGTAGTCCTCGCGCAGCTGCTGCGCCTCGAGATCGATCATGATGCCCCCTCTGTCTTCGCCCGCGCCCGCGGGTCCTCGGCGATCAGCTCCGCCACGCTGCGCGCGAACGGCACCCACGACGACCGGAACCGCTCCAGCTGCTCCTTGCCGCTGGGGGTGAGCTCGTAGTAGCGGCGCACCGGGCCGGACGCCGACGGCTGCTCGAAGGTGCGCACCCAGCCGCTCTGCCGCAGCCGGGAGAGCAGCGGGTAGAGCGTGCCGATGCTGGCGATGAGCCCTTCTGCGATGAGCCTCTCGGACAGCTCCCAGCCGTACATCGCACCGCGCGCGAGCAGCCCGAGCACGCAGTACTCGACCACGCCCTTGCGCAGCTGCGCCCCGACGTCCGCTGTCATGTATGACAAGCTAGCTTGCATGGCAAGATGAGGCAAGGAATGCGGCCTTCATCGACCGCGGCGCTGCGGACCGCTCACCCGGCGATGGCCGCCGCGTCGGACCCGGCGGCGGGCGCCGGCAGCGGCAGCTCGTCCGTCGCATTCGTCGCGAAGGCGCGCTTGACCAGGGGCAGGAACGGCTTCGACAGCATCACGCGCGTCGCGATCCTTCCGAGCGCTGCCGCGGTCCGCGTCTTCGGGACCGCCCGCTCCAGGCTGCCGAACGGGATCTTCTTGCCGTCGGCGATGAACGGGTCGATCCGCCGCGCGTAGCGCTGGAGCGCCGCGGGGATCCCCTCCGCGCCGGCCCCGACCAGCTCGCCCGCCACCACGTACGCCCCGACGAGCGCCATCCCCGTGCCCATCCCGCTGAGCGGCGTCCCGCAGTAGCCGGCGTCGCCGACGAGTGCGACCCGCCCCGCGGCGACCTGCGGCACGTCCACCCGCGCCAGCTCGTCGAAGTAGAAGTCCTCCGCGCCCGCCATCGCGGCGAGCACCGCCGGCGCCCGCCAGCCGGCCTGGGCGAGGATGCGACGGATCAGCGTCTCCTGCGCAGCCCGGTCGCCGCGCAGCGCGGGGTCGTGGTCCACGCGCAGGGTGAGCATCGCCTTCGACGTCGCAGGGTCGCGGTCCGGACGGATCCCGAGCATCGCGCCCGGCACGACCCGCATCGAGAACCACCCGTCCTCGATGCCGGCCGGCGTCGGCATGGTGAAGAACGCCGCGTACCCGCCGAGCCGCGTGGCGAACTGCTCCTCCGGCCCGAACGCCAGGCGCCGGGTGGCGGAGTGCACGCCGTCGGCGCCGAGGAGCGCGTCGAAGCGCCCGCCCTGACCGGACACGAAGCGCACCGCCACCCCGTCCGGATCCTGCGCGAGGGATTCGACGCGGTCCCCGTAGCGCAGTTCGAGAAGCCCGGGCGCCTCCTGCGCGGCGGCGGCGAGCGCGTCGAGCAGCACCTGGTTCAGATCGCCCCGCGCGATCTCCACGTCCGCGACCGCGCCGCGGCCGTCGAAGAGCTCCACCGGCATGCGGCCGTAGGAGCGCCCACGGCCGTCGACGTAGATCATCCCCTTCTCGTGCAGCTGATACGCGCCGATCGCGGGCATCAGCCCCATCCGCTCGGCCGCCTCGCGGCTCGCGCCGCGGAGGTCGACGGCCTGGCCGCCGGCACGCGGCTCGGGCGCACGCTCCACCACCGTGGTGCGGATGCCGCCGCGGACGAGCTGCAGGGCGGCGGCGATCCCGGCGATGCCGGCGCCGGAGATGAGGACGTGGGGTGCGGACATGATGAGCTCCTCGATTCAGTGTCAGACATTTGTCTAAGACGAATGTCTACACTGTCTTTGGACATCTGTCTAATACGAACGTCTGAATCCGGGCTAGGCTGACAGCCATGGGCAATCGTGAGGACCTGCTCGCCGGGGCACGGCGCGTCATCGTCGCGCGCGGCGCCGCGAACGTCACCGCACGCGACATCGCACAGGAGGCCGGGGTCAGCCTCGCCGCGATCGGCTACCACTTCGGCTCCAAGGAGAACCTCATCACCGAGGCCCTCCTGGAGGCCCTGGGCACCGGGATCGGCGACGGCATGGAGGCGGCGATCCGGGACGCGAAGGATCTCCCCCGGCTCGCCGGCTTCGCCGCGCTGTGGAACCGCATGCCCGCGGTGTTCGCCGAGAACCGGGACGCCCTGCTGGCCGGCATGGACAACGCGGTGCGCATCATGCGGGATCCGGAGGGGCAGATGCGCATGCAGGCCGCCGTCGCAGAGGGGTACCGGGGCGTGGCCGAGAGCCTCCGCACGGCCTACCCTGACCTGTCCGAGGAGCAGGCGCTCGCCCTGGCGCAGCTCGAGTTCGCACTGTCGCAGGGCCTCGGGATCCTCTCGCTGCTCAGCCCGGACGGGCGGATCCCCGACGGCGACACCCTGGCCTCGGCCGTCGCGCTGCTGCAGGACCGGCCGGCCTCCCGCTGACCCCGTCCGCGCACGGGGACCGGTCCTAGACTGGGTCGGGCGCGACGGCGCCACGGGAAGGGTGCGGGATGCCGATCACGAGGACGGTGCTCGAGACCGCGGCCGAGCATCCGGACCGGCCGGCGATCGTCGGCGACGACGGCGCCCTGAGCTACGCCGAGCTGGTCGAGGACTCCCGCCGCGTGTTCGCCGTGGTCGACGCGGTGCACCGTGCGCAGGCCGCTCCCCCGGTGCCGGCGCCGGAGACCCGGGGCATCCCGATCAGCGCCGTCAGCATCGCGAGCGCCTTCCACGCCGCGCGGATCGTGGCCGGGCTCGCCGGGTACCGCAGCGTGTCGGCCACGATCGACCCGCAGTGGCCGCTCGCGCATCGGCTGCGGGTCATCACCACCGCCGGGATCGGCCTCGTGATCAGCGATTCCGCCGAGCTCGGCGCAGGCCTCGACGCGGCTGGCTGGACCGGCACGATCCTCACCCTCGCCGAGTTCCGGGCGCGGGAGGAGCCCCTGCGACAGGCACGGGGGCCGCTCGCGGGTCCGCCCGCCGTGCGCGACGGCGACGAGGCGTTCCTGCTGCTGTTCTCCTCCGGCACCACGAGCGACCCGAAGGCCTTCCTGAAGACCCGCCGGCAGTACCGCGAGAACGTCGCCGTCTCGAGCGCGCACCTGGAGCCGCGGCCGGGCGTGCAGACCCTCGCCCCCGGTCCGCTCTCGTACAGCCTCACCCTGTACGCGCTCATCGAATGCCTCGCGACCGGCGGCGGCGCGCACCTGGCCGATGCGTTCGACGCCGCCGGTCTGGCCCGGCGCGTCGCGGCGGAGGGGATCACCCGCATCGTCGCGGTCCCGGCGGTGGTGCAGGTGCTCATCGACGCGGCGCGCAGGGACCCGGCCTCCTTCCGTCGCCTCGAGCTCGTGGTCACCGGCGGCGCGAACCTGCCCGCCGCGCTGCGCGACGGCCTCGCCGCCGTGCTGCCGCACGCGCGACTGATCAGCTATTACGGCGCGGCCGAGATCGGGTTCATCGGCGACAGTCGCGGCGGCGACGGCACGCTCCTGGACGTGTACGAGGGGATCGGCGCCGAGGTGCGCGACGACGCCGGCGACCCCGTGCCCGACGGCGACCTCGGCACCCTCTGGATCCGCGCCGCGGCCTGCTCCGACGGCTACCTCGGCGCCACCACCGATGCGGTGCTGCGCGGCGAGGGCGGCTGGGCGACGGTGCACGATGTGGCCCGGATCGTCGAGGGGCGGCTGCAGCTGGCCGGCCGCGCGGGGGACATCGTCGCCACGGGCGGGCACAAGGTCTCCCTGCCGGAGGTCGAGCGGGCGTTCGCCGGCTTCCCCGGGATCGGCGCGGTCTGCGCCGTGGCGCTGCCGGATCCGCGCCTCGGCAGCGTCGTCGCGCTCGTGGTCGAAGAGGCGGATCCCGGAGCAGCCGCGAAGGCGGAACTGCAGGAGTGGGCGCGCGCCCGCCTCGCCCCGCAGTTCGTGCCGCGGCGCTGGTACCTCGCCGAGCGGCTGCCGCGCACCGCCGGCGGCAAGATCCGCCGCTCCGCCACGGCCGCGCTCGTGACCGGCCGCGACGCCAGGGCGGTGCGGCTGTGAACCGGCGCGTGGTCGTCACCGGGCTCGGCGCGATCACGCCGAGCGGTCTCGACGTGCCCGCGCTCTGGGACGCGGCCGCGGCAGGGCGGAGCGCGATCTCGGTGCTGGACGGGCAGGAGTTCGCGGCGCTCCCCGTACGGATCGGCGGCGTGGTCCGCGGCTTCGATGCGACCGGTCTGGTCGATCCGCCGCTCGTGCGCCGGCTCAGCCCCGTGCAGCTGTGGGCGATCGCCGCCGCCGATCAGGCCATGGCGCAGGCCGGGCTGGATCCGCAGGGCCTCCGCACGGGCGATCCGCTGCCCTGGGACGCGACCCGCACCGCGGTGCTCGCGGCGACCGGATCCGGGCCGATCGATGCGATGCAGGCCGCCACCCGCGCCCTCGACGCCCGCGGCCCGCGCGGCGTGCCGCTGAGCCTGGTCGTGCACGGCGCACCCGACGCGGCCGCCGCCCTGCTCAGCGAGCGCTACGGCGCGCGCGGCACCGCGCACGGCGTGACCGCGACCTGCGCGTCGAGCGCGATCGGGCTGGGCGAGGCGCTGCGGCGGATCCGGCACGGGTATGCCGACGCCGTGCTCGTCGTCGGCATGGAGGACTGCCTGAACCCGGTCAACCTGGCGTCGAACGCGAACCTGCGTGCGCTCGCGACCGGGTACGAGGAGGATCCCACCGCCGCCAGCCGCCCGTTCGACCGCGGCCGGCGCGGGTTCGTCATGGCGCAGGGGGCCGCCGCCCTGCTGCTCGAGGCCGAAGACGTCGCGGCCGCGCGGGGCGCGACGCCTCTCGCGGTGCTGGCCGGGTTCGGCGAGTCCAGCGACGCGCATCACCCCACCGCGCCGCATCCGCGAGGCCGGGGCGCCGCGCAGGCGGTCGCGGCGGCTCTGGCCGACGCCGGGCTCGACCCGCATGCCCCGGCCGGCATAGACCACGTCAACACGCACGGCACGGGCACCCCCGCGGGCGACGCGGCCGAGCTCGCCGCTCTCGAGGCCGTGTTCGGCGAGCACGCCCGGCGGATCCCGCTCACCGCGACGAAGTCCAGCACCGGGCACCTGCTCGGCGCGTCCGGCGCCGTCGAGGCGGTCCTCGCGATCCTGACCCTGCGCACCGGCGTGATCCCGCCCACGATCAATCTCGACGATCCCGAGTTCGACGGCTGGGACATCGTCCGCGGTTCCGCCCGCGCGGCCGGTCCGATCCGCCGCGTCCTCTCCCCGTCGTTCGGCTTCGGCGGCCACAACGGCGCCCTCGTCTTCGAAACACCCCATCCCCAGGAGGTCCGATGACCGACCGTCTCACCCGCCACGCGGAACTCGCCGAGCGCTACCTGCCCGACGACCTGCTGGACCGTCTCCGTGAGCGTGCGGCGGTGTACGACCGGGAGAACCGGTTCTTCGACGAGGACCTCGCAGAGCTCGCCGAGCGCGGGTACCTGCATCTGTTCGTGCCCGCGGACCGCGGCGGCCCCGGCCTGAGCCTCGACGAGGTCTCCCACCTGCAGCAGCGGCTCGCGACCGCCCTGGCGGTGAACATGCACCTCATGTGCACGGGTGTCGCGAAGGCGATGGCGGACCGCGGCGACCATTCCCTCGACGGCATCTTCGACGAGGCGCTGGCCGGCGAGATCTTCGCGTTCGGGATCAGCGAGCCCTCCAACGACTGGGTCATGCAGGACTCGAAGACCGTCGCGACGCCGCAGGACGACGGCGGCTACACGCTGCGAGGCGTGAAGATCTTCACCTCGCTCTCTCCGGTGTGGACCCGTCTGATCGCGCACGGCCGCGACGACACGGATCCCGACGATCCGATGCTCGTGTACGGCTTCCTCGAGCGGGACACCCCCGGCATCACGGTCTCCGACCGCTGGGACGTGATGGGCATGCGCGCGTCGCAGAGCCGTGCCACGATCCTGGAGGACGTCCGGATGCGCCCGGAGCGCGTCGTGCGCCGGATCCCGCCGGGGCGGGTGCCGGATCTGCTCACCTTCGCGATCACGAGCAACTTCCAGCTGCTGATCGGATCCGTCTACGCCGGCGTCGCCCGGCGTGCGCTCGAACTGGGCGCCGCCGGACTGAAGGCCCGCACATCCGCCAAGTCCGGGGCGACCTACGCCGAGGTTCCCGAATCGCGCGCCCGTCTCGCCGACGCCCACCTGGAGTACCTGTCCGTGCCGGCGCAGCTCGAGGCCTGCTGCCGGGACTTCGACGACCTGCTCGACCACGGCGCGCGCTGGCCGCTGCTGCTCGTGGCCGCCCGGCTCAACGCCTCCACCGCCGCCCGCCGCGCCGCCGAGGCGGCGCTCATGTGCACAGGCGGCTCGGGCTTCGACAACGGCCACGAGCTGAGCCGGCTCTACCGCGACGCCACGGCGGGACTGTTCCACCCGCCGAGCGCGGACGCCGCCCGGCCGATGTTCGCCGCAGCCCTGCTGGACGACTGAGGGCCCGCGGGCTCCTCCCCGACGGCAGCCGAGGCCCCCTCGCAGCACCCGGGCCCCCTCGCAGGAGCGTCGCTGCGAGGGGGCCCGGGTGCTCAGAGGGGGCGTCNGCCGAGTACGACCGCGAGGGGGCGTCCTCGAGCAGGAACCGCGCACCGCGCTCGCCGATCACCGCAGCCGGGGCGTTCGTGTTGCCCGTGGTGATGGTGGGCATGACCGCGGCGTCGATGACGCGCAGGCCGCCCACGCCGTTCACGCGCAGACGCGCATCGACGACGGCTTCGGCATCCGATCCCATCCGGCAGGTGCCGACCTGGTGGTGGTACGTGATCGCGGTGCGGCGGACCCAGTCCTCCACGTCCGCGTCGCCGACCTCGGGGCCCGGATACGTCTCGACCGCGCCCCAGCCGTCGGCGAGTGCGGGGCGGGCGCCGATCCGCCTGGCCTGCCGCACGGAGGCGGCGAGCGCGGCGATGTCCCGCTCGTCCTCGAGGGCGGCGAGGTCGATGAGCAGCGGATCCGCCGTGCCCGGTCCCGAGATCCGCAGCGTTCCGCGGCTGTAAGGGGTGACGAGCCCTGCCATGAGCGAGAAGCCGTCGCCGGGGCCGTGGGCGCCGGGACGCGGGTCGAGCTCGCCCCACATCGGCACGGAGAAGTGGATCGGCTGCGTGTCCGGCTCGGCGAGGTCGTCGCGCGAGCGCCAGAACAGGTGCGTCTGCGTGACGGAGACGCCGGGCTGCGGTGCCCCCACCGGCTTCTCGGTCGTGAAGATCACCGGGGAGAGCAGATGGTCGTGCAGGTTCGCGCCGACCGCGGGGAGGTTCCGCACGACGTCGATGCCGAGCTCCTCCAGATCGGCGCGCGGTCCGATGCCGCTGCGCAGCAGGATCGCCGGGCTGCCCAGCGCTCCCGCGGCGAGGATCACCTCGTCGGCGCGCAGCTCGGACCCGCCGCCCGGCGAGGCCAGGCGCACGCCGACGGCGATCCCGTCCTCGACGATCACGGAGTGCACCTCGGCGTCGGTGACGATCCGCAGGTTCGGCGCGTCCTCGACCGGCCGCACGTACGCCATCCAGGTGTTCACGCGGCGGCCGCCCTGCATCGTGACCTGCTCCTGTGAGACGCCGTCCAGCGTGCCGGCGTTGTAGTCGGGGTTGTGCGCCAACCCCTCCTCCACCGCGGCGTCGATGATCGACTGCTGGACGGGCACGAGCGGATAGTCGTCCGTGACGGGCAGCAGGCCGTTCTCGATCGCCTCGTACACGGGCAGGACGTGCGCCCAGCCCCAGTCGGTCGCGCCCTGGCGCTCCCAGCCGTCGAAGTCGCTGGCCGCGCCGCGGACCCAGATCATGGCGTTCAGCGCATGGGATCCGCCGGTGACCTTGCCGCGCGGAAGGTGCAGGCGACGGCCGGCCGCGTGCTGCTGCGGCACGGTGAAGTAGTCCCAGTCCTCGGCCGCGTGCCACAACTCGCCGGCGCGGGAGGGTTCGTGGATCGCGGGGTTCGTGTCGTAGCCGCCGGCCTCGACCAGCGTCACGTCCCACCCGGCGTCGACGAGACGCCGGGTGACGATGCTGCCCGAGGTGCCGGCTCCGACGACGATCGCGGAGCGGGCCCCGGTCTCGTCGGACACGTTCAGCCCTTGCGGCCCGGGCCGGAGACGACCTGCGTCACGGACACGGACTTCAGGCCCTCGACGCCGAACTCGAGCCCGTATCCGGAGCCCTTCACGCCGCCGAACGGGACCATCGGGTGGATCCCGCCGTGCGAGTTGATCCACACCGTGCCCGACTGCATCCGGGTCGCGGCCTCACGCGCCTGCTCCGGATCGCTCGACCACACCGACGCCCCCAGACCCGCATCGATCCCGTTCGCCCACGCGAACGCCTCGTCCACGTCGGAATAGCGGACCACCGGCAGCGCGGGGCCGAACTGCTCCTCCTGCACCAGGTCGGCGTCGTTCGGGATGTCGGCGACGATCGTGGGCCGGTAGAACAGCTCGCCCAGCTCCGGGGCCGCCTCCCCACCGGTCACGATCCGCGCGCCGCGCGCCTTCGCGTCCTCGACCAGGCGGGAGACGATGTCGAACTGCGGCTTGTTCTGCAGCGGGCCGAGCACGTTGTCCTCGTCCAGGCCGTTGCCCATCGGCATGCTCGACGCGATCCCCGCCAGCGCATCCACGACCTGGTCGTAGATCGATTCGTGCACGTACAGGCGCTTCAGCGCCGCGCACGTCTGCCCGGTGTTCAGGAACGCACCCCAGAACAGGTCTTCCGCGATCGCCGCCGGATCCGTGCCAGGCAGCACGATCCCCGCGTCGTTGCCGCCCATCTCCAGGGTCAGCCGGGCGAGGTTGCCGGCGGATGCCTCGATGATCTTGCGACCGGTCGCGGTGGATCCGGTGAACATGATCTTGTCGACGTCGGGGTGCGACGACAGCCGCGCGCCGATCTCCCGGTCGCCGGAGATGCCGATGAGCACGTCGGCAGGGAGCACCTCGTTGATGACGGAGAGCATCGCCAGCACGCTCAGCGGCGTGTACTCGCTGGGTTTGACGACGACCGTGTTGCCCATGCGCAGGGACGGGCCGATCTGCCAGATCGTGATCATGAGGGGCCAGTTCCACGGGCCGATCGCGGCCACGACGCCCGCGGCCTTGTACACGAGCTCCGCATGCATGCTCTCGTCGTCGATGAGCACCTCGCTCGGCAGCTCCGTGGTGGCGTTCGTGCGCAGCCACGCCGTGCACGCCCCCAGCTCGAAGCGGGCGTTCGGGCCGTTCAACGGCTTGCCCTGCTCCCGGGAGAGGATGTGCGCGAGCGCCTCGGCGTTCGCGTCGATCGCATCCGCCGCGGCCAGCAGCAGTTCGCTCCGCCTCCCGTGTCCCAGCGCCTCCCACCCCGGCTGCGCGGCCCTGGCGCGCGCGATCGCGTCATCGAGATCGGCGACAGTCTGCACCGGAGCGCGGCCGATCGTCTCCCGGGTGGCGGCGTCCGGGATCTCCCGGCCCTCCCCCTCGGGCGCCTGGATGCGGTCGAGCAGCGCGGACGCTGCGGACGAGTCGGTCATCGGTCTCTCCTTCGAGCATTCGGTCGACGATGCGTCCTCACCATTGTCGATCCCGCTGTCTGCGCCGGCTTGTCGCCGAGCGCTCCGCCCATGACTCGGCGCGAAGGGATCTCAGTCCTGCTCGATCCGCTGCTCGCCGCGCGCCGCGCGGACATCGGCCAACGGGTCGTGCTCGCGGTCGGCGCTGGCGGTGCGCAGGAACACGATGATCCAGCTGAAGATCAGCACGGCGGCGATCAGTTCGACGGCGGTCAGGTTGTAGTAGCCGGTGGCGAAGAAGACGCCGAGCAGGGCGATCACGAGCACGTAGATCCAGCCCAGGACGACGAACACGCGTGAGATCCTCCGGAGCAGCCACGGCAGGGCCAGCACGATGATCGAGAAGACCACGGTCATGCCGGTCGCGACGGTGTTGTGCACCAGGAAGAACGCGTCGACGGGGAAGATCCCGGCGCACGCGAGGAACACCCCGATCAGGATCAGGCCGATCCGCACGATGTCACGTCCGCGGCGATCCCGCGGCTCCCGGACGGAGAGGGCCGCCGTCGCGTAGCGGGCGATCGTCGTCACCATCACACCAGCCACGATGAGGGTGCCGTTGAACGCCGCCGCCGAGGCGTTGCGCACCATTCCGAGCGCCGAGAGGTTCAGCCGCCACCAGTGCGGATCCGTCGCCCCGAGCATCGCCGTGAGCGCGCCGATGACGAGGAAGACCGCCAGGATGAGCGAGATCGACGACGGGCTGAGCATCGCCCCGCTCAGCGAGCACACGTAGGCGGTGAGCGCGAGCGCGACCCCCACCAGCACCGCGCCGGGGAACGGGAACACCGGCGCATCGCGGAAGCTCGCCTCGAGCAGCTCCGCCAGTCCGGACAGCGCGAGCAGCGCCACCGCTCCGTGCGCGAGGGCGATCGCGGTGAGCTCGTACCAGCGCAACCGCTGCCCGTCGACCGCGAGGGCGTCGGCGCCCTCCGCGCCCGCGACGGTCAGCTCGCGCCGCAGCGCGACGCGGCCCAGGGCGAAGCCGAGCACGGCGACCGCGGCGCCGCCGATCGCGGCGACCGCGCCGACCGACCAGGCCCCGGTGATCGAGAGCGTGCGGTGCCAGAAGATCGCGAGGGAGACGAGGAAGCCGAGCACGAACGCCGCCACGCCGGACAGCAGGGCGTCGCTCTCCTGCGTCTGCCGAGACGACGCGGTGGCACGCGACGCGCGCAGCCGCTCGATCAGACGGTCCCACTCAGCTCGCATCCCTGCCTCCGCGTCCACCCTAGAGCGGCGCTCCCGCACAGGGCCCCCGCGACTAGCCTGAAAGCGTGACCCAGACGTTCCGCGCCCGCGCCGCCCTGCTCGACATGGACGGCACCCTCGTCGACTCGACCGCCGTCGTGGAGCGGCTGTGGCTGGAGTGGGCGGAGCCGCACGGGCTGGACCCGGACGTCGTGCTCAGCGTCGTGCACGGCCGGCAGGGCCACCAGAGCATGGCGATCATGCTGCCCGACCGCCCGCACGAGGAGAACATCGCCGAGAACAAGGCGATGCTGGCGAAGGAGAGCGGCGACGTGGACGGCGTGGTCGAGGTTGCGGGGGCCGCGGCGTTCCTCGCGGCGCTCGCGCCGTTCCCGCACGTGATCGTGACCTCCGCCGACGACCGGCTGCTGCGCGCGCGGATGGGCGCGGCAGCGCTCGATGTTCCGGTGGACCCCGTCACGGCCGAGCACGTCGAGGCGTCCAAGCCCGATCCCGAGGGCTTCCTGCTCGGCGCGCGGCGCCTGGGTGTCGACGCCGCGGACTGCATCGTCTTCGAAGACTCCGAGGCGGGGATCCAGGCCGCACAGGCGGCAGGGATGCGCGTGATCGGCGTGGGCGCCGGAGCCGCCGCGCACTCCCCCGACGCCGTCGTCGCCGACCTGACGCACGTGTCGATCGCGCCGGACGGCGACGGCTTCCTGCTCACCGTGAGCTGAGGTCGCAAGGTCCCCCGTCGCGAGTCCGGACCGACGCGCCGCGAGAAGCCCGGATCAGCCCGGCTGCGGCGCCTCCGGCAGCTCCCCGAAGCCCGCCTCGAACAATCCGGCGACCCGGTCGACGGCGTCCGGATCCCCCCGCAGTTCGATCTCGTCGCCCTGTTTCGCGCCGGACGCGAGCAGGCGCATCATGCTGGACGCGGGCACCGGATCGCCGTCCGGCAGCCGGCGCAGCCACAGCGCGGCGCCCTGCGCGGCCCGCACGATGAGCGACGCCGGGCGCGCGTGCATGCCCATGGGATTGCGCACTTCGACGACCCGGGTCGCGTCCGCAGAGCCCGTGGTCGGCGGGTCGGGTGCGTGCGCGGGCGCGACGCCTGCGTCCACCGGGCTCGCAGGACCGTCGCCGTCGTCCACGGCCGGCGCCGACACGTCGTCCTCCTCGCCCAGGTGGGCGGACTTCGCGACGAGCGCTCCCTCCGCCTCGGCCGCGACCTGCGTCAGCGGCGCCCCCTGGGCCGCGGTGACGGAGGCCGCGAGCAGCCCCTCCACGAACGGCGCCGACGACAGCCGCACCGGCACGTCGCTCGTCCGCAGCTCGAGCGCGAACTCCGCACTCATCACCGCGGATCCGAGATCCATCAGCACCAGCACCCCGTCGCAGAGGTCGGCCAGATCGTCGATCGCCTCGGCGACGCGGGTAGCGTCGGTGCCCAGGATCGGCGTGCCGTCCGGATCCGTCCCGGCGCCCGCCGCGAGGCGGATCGGCACCGACCCGCCCGGCACCATCTGCTCGGCGAGCTCGAGCGCCGCCTCCGCCAGCCGCGCGCTGTGCGAGACGACCACGATCCCGATCGTGTTCATCGGCTGCCCCCGGACCCGGGCTCAGCTCGCCGCCGCGACAGCGGACGCGAGTGTCTCGAACAGCATCGTCGCCGACGCGGAACCGGGATCCAGGTGCCCCGCGCTGCGCTCCCCGAGGTAGCTCGCGCGCCCCTTGCGCGCGACCAGGTCGATCGTCGCGTCGCGGCCCTCCGCCGCAGCGGCCGCGGCCCGCGCAGTCGCCGTCGCCGGATCCGCCCCCTCCGCGACCGCGGCGTCGAGCGCGGCGCGCGCCGGCGACATCGCGTCGAACAGGGTCTTGTCGCCCGGCTCCGCCTTGCCGCGCGCGACCACGCCGTCCAGCCCCGCCCGCAGACCGGCGGCGAGCGCCTCGGGCCCGACGGCGGTCTCGGTGCCGAGGGCCGCGCCCAGGCGCAGGAAGAACGTGCCGTACAGCGGGCCGCTCGCGCCGCCGACGGTCGACACCAGGGTCATGCCCACGGTCTTGAAGAGCTCGTCCGTCGTCGCGGGGGAGGTCTGCTCGACCTTCTCGACCGCGGCGGTCATGCCGCGCGCCATGTTCGCGCCGTGGTCGGCGTCGCCGATCGCCGAGTCCAGTTCGGTGAGCCAGTCGCGCTTGTCCACCACGGCATCGCGGTAGCGGTGCAGCCAGTCGGTCAGCGCGGCGATCGGGATCGTGCTCGGCATCGGTGCGTGCTCCTTCGGATCTGGTTCGGGCCCCGATCGCGAGACGCGCCGTCCTCCGGGCGGAGGCCGGCTCTCGCGATCGCAGCGGGTTTCGTGCGCGTGCGGAGACTCAGGCTCCCCAGCGCAGGCCGGGCGTGACGACGGGCGCGTCCCACAGCCGCAGCAGCTCGTCGTCGGCCTTCAGCACGGTGACCGAGCAGCCGGCCATGTCGAGCGAGGTGATGTAGTTGCCGACCAGGTTGCGCGCGATCGTCACGCCCGCCTTCTCCAGGAGCGCGGCGACCTCGCCGTACATGAGGTAGAGCTCGATGAGCGGCGAGGCGCCCATGCCGTTCAGCATCACGATCGTGGGGGATCCGGTGACGTCCAGATCGGCGAGGATCGGCTCGACCAGCTGCGCCGCGATGTCCTTCGCGGGCGCAAGCGGCTCACGGTGCCGGCCCGGCTCGCCGTGGATCCCGATCCCGATCTCCATCTGGTCGTCCGGCAGTTCGAACGTCGGCCGGCCGGCCGCCGGAACGGTGCAGCTCGTCAGCGCCATGCCCATCGAGCGGCCCTGCCCGTTCACGCGGGCGGCGAGATCTGCGACGGCGGCGAGATCCCGCCCCTCCTCGGCGGCGGCGCCAACGATCTTCTCCAGCAGCACCGTGAGGCCGACGCCGCGGCGTCCGGCGGTGTACAGCGAGTCCTGCACCGCGACGTCGTCGTCGACGACGACCGAGCGCACCTCGATGCCGTCCATGCCCGCGAGCTCCGCGGCCATGTCGAAGTTCATCACGTCGCCGGTGTAGTTCTTCACGATGTGCAGCACTCCGGCGCCCCGGTCGATCGCCTTCGTCGCCGCCTGCATCTGATCCGGGGTGGGCGAGGTGAACACCTCCCCCGCGCAGGCCGCGTCGAGCATGCCCGTGCCGACGAACCCGCCGTGCAGCGGCTCGTGCCCGGATCCGCCGCCCGAGAGCACGCCCACCCTGCCCTCCGGCTTGGGCGTCGCTCGCAGGATCACGCGGTTCTCGAAGTCGACGGACAGCTCGGGATGCGCGAGCGAGAGTCCCCGCAGGGATTCCGCGAGGACGTCCTCCGGGGCGTTGATGAGCTTCTTCATGCCGCTTCCTCCTCGAGCCGGGTGAGCGCACGGGGTACGCACTTCCGAGGATGCGCGGACGCGACGACGCTGTCAACGGTGCGCGGACGGAAAGGGCGCGGCCCGGATCAGGCGGTCGGCGCCAGGCCCAGGTCCTCTTCGCGGACCGTGCCCTTGGCCGACCACGGGAAGTCGATCCAGCGGTCGGTGTCCTTCCAGGCGAAGTCCGGCTGGATGATCGTGGTCGGCTTGGTGTAGATCGTCACGGAGCGGACGTCGGCGCCCTTGTCGCGCAGCAGCTGCACGGCGAGCGCCAGGGTGCGTCCGGAGTCGGCGACGTCGTCGACCAGCAGCACGCGACGGCCGTCCAGGTACTCCATGTCGAGCGCCGGCGGCAGCACCTCTGGGGCGTCCAGCACCGTGCCGATGCCGGTGTAGAACTCGACGTTGATCGCGCCGCAGTTCTTCGCGCCCAGGCCGTAGGCGATGGCGCCGGCGGGCAGCAGTCCGCCGCGGGCGATCGCGACGACCACCTCCGTCTCGAAGCCCGATGCGAGGATGGTGCGGGCCAGGTCCCGTGTCGCCTCGCCGAAACCGTCCCACGTGAGCACTTCGCGCTCGATCGCCGTATCCGTCATGGATACATTCTGCCCTTCTCCGGCGGGGTCGCCGTCCACGCGATCCGCAGGCGGCCCTCTCGCTCCGGGCGCGCGGATCAGCCCCGCAGGGCGAGCACGAACGGCAGCACGTCGGTGGCGCCCGCCCGGCGGAGCAGGCGCGCGGCAACCGTGAGCGTCCACCGGCTATCGGCCAGGTCGTCCACGAGCAGCACGGGGCCGGAGGGGATCTCGAGGCCGTCCGTGCGGAAGCGATCCCAGGTCCCGGCGAGACGGAAGACGCTGTTGCCGCCCGGGCCTCCGGTGGGCCCGCCGTCGACCAGGCCGAGCTCCCCGAGGTACGGCAGCCGGCCGATCCCGGCCAGGCCTCGTGCCAGCGAGTCGACCAGCAGCGGACGCGAGCGCGATGGCAGCGCGACCACCGCGACGGGGCGCTCGGCCCAGCCCCAGTCGGCGAGCACGCGGACGCAGGCGGCGAGCACCTGCGCGCCGATCGGCGCGTCCGCGGCTCCGGCCGCGAAGAGCTCGCGCAGGGTCCCGCCCCAGCCCAGGTCGGTGAGGCGGGCGAGGGCGCGCCCCTCCCCGGCCTGCTCCGCCGCGCCGATGCGCCCCTTCACCGGCACCCCGAGCCGGTCGGCGCCTGTCGGCCAGGCGCGCCGCGGCTCGATCGGCACGCCCACCCGGTCGAGGGAGGACGTGGCGGCGGCGGTCGCGGCGGATCCGATCTCCGTCGGGAACCAGACGCCCGCGCAGTTGTCGCACCGCCCGCAGGGTGTCGCGGTCGCGTCGTCGAGCGTGCGCTGCAGGAACTCCATGCGGCAGCCGCCGGTCTGCTCGTACTCGGTCATGTGCTGCTGCTCGGCCAGGCGATCCGCGGCGATCCGCGCGTAGCGCTCGGCGTCGTAGAGCCACGGCTCCCCCGTGGCGACCCAGCCGCCCTGCACCCGGCGAACCGCCCCGTCGACGTCGAGGACCTTCAGCAGCAGCTCGAGCGGGGTGCGCCGGATGTCGACCATCGCCTCGAGTGCGGGCGTCGACACCGGCGCATCGCCGAGCGCGGCGATCACCCGCTCGGCGCGCTCGCGATCCGGCATCGAGGCGGTCGCGAAGTAGTGCCAGATGTCGCGGTCCTCCGGCCCGGGCAGCAGCAGCACGTCGGCGCTCTCGCTCGCGCGGCCCGCGCGGCCCACCTGCTGGTAGTACGCGACGGGCGACGAGGGGGCGCCCAGATGCAGCACGAAGCCGAGATCCGGCTTGTCGAAGCCCATCCCGAGCGCG